>CAZPNQ010000074.1:0-20065 GCA_964587955.1 uncultured Nitrospira sp. | reverse complement strand
TGGAACCGTCCGACACAAGAAATCAGCGCGCTGATGGGACTCTTGGAGCATTATCTTTCCACGGAGCGGGCCAGCTTGATCGAGCAAAACGTTCGCTTTCGTGCCATCGGCCGCCACGAGCTGCTTCCTTCATCGGCTCAACATTGGGTTCACACGACCGAGAAAGAAACGGCGCATCTCGACAAACTGATCTTGACGGTCGCTCTCAGCTACGGAGGACGGGCGGAAATCGTCGATGCGGTAAAAACACTCTTGGAGGATGTCCAGACCGGGACCGTTCAACCGAGCCGTATCGATGAAGCCACGATCCAGCAGTACCTCTACACGCACCCGCTGCAGGATCCGGATTTACTGATTCGGACGAGCGGAGAAACCAGGATCAGCAACTTTCTCCTCTGGCAGCTGGCCTATACGGAGTTGTGCTTCACGCCGACTTTATGGCCGGATTTTCGTCGACGGGAGTTCCTGCTCGCGCTGATCGAGTATCAAAGACGGGAACGCCGCTTTGGCCGAGTGCTGAGCACCCTGTCATCGTAACCTTGTAACCTTGTGGGACATCCACCCACCACCGAAGCCATCGTCCACGACTCGATATCCGTGACCAGCCCACCAGCACGCATCCGACGGTTCGATCTCCGGCGCCTCTATACCGCAGCCGCGCTTATTCCGGCGGTCTACATCATCATTGCACACCTCGCACCATGGGTTTTGACGCTCCTGTTGATTGCCGTCGGATCCATTGCGTTAGTGGAGCTGTATCACATCTGCTTTCAGTCTCGTTTCAACCGCCTCCTGACCGGAGTCGGACTCGCGGCATTCGTCTTGGTCGTTGCCCGTGAGCACGTGTCTCTTGCGTTGATCCATCTTCTGGCTGCCTCAGTTCTCGTGGTGTCGATCGCCGTTTCCATAGTATCCGATCGGACGGATCCCCCTTGGAAAGGGATACTGATCATCCTCTTCGGTGTGCTGTATGTTGGCGTTCCCCTCAGCACGGTGGTATCGACGCGCGCATTGCCGGCCGGCGAGTTCCTTGTATTGTTTCTGGCGGTCGTCACATGGGCATCCGACTCCGGCGCCTACTACGCCGGAACCCTGTGGGGCAAACACCTACTCATTCCATCGGTCAGCCCTAAAAAGACGGTCGAGGGCCTGCTTGGCGGGCTCGCTCTGGCCGTCGGTGCCGCGTTATTGGCTCAGTGGTGGTTTGCCTCACAACTCTCGGTGTCGGACGCATTGATCCTTGGAGTCCTTCTGACGGGAGCAGGCCTTCTCGGTGATCTATTCGAATCGGTGATCAAACGCCGGACCGGCGTCAAAGATTCCGGTGGAATCCTGCCTGGCCATGGCGGTATGTTGGACCGGCTCGATAGTCTCTTGTTCACCGCTCCCACCTTCTACTACTATGTCGCTTATATTCGCGGCTTATCGCCGCCTCTATAAGAATATCGAGAGGAGAGGATATGAAGTCGATTATCATCCTGGGATCGACCGGATCGATCGGGACCAACACACTCGATATCGTTCGACGGTTTCCCGAGGAATTCCGCGTCGTCGGACTGACGGCCGGCAATAACATCGACAAGCTTGAGGCGCAGATCCGCCAATTCAAACCCACAGCCGTGGCGGTCTCCACGGAATCCTCTGCGGCCTTGCTCCGAAGCCGATGTGCCGACCTTTCGGTTGAGATCATGGCCGGTGAAGAAGGCATCACACAGGTCGCGTCGGGGCTGGATGCCGAATTGGTGATTTCTGCTATCGTGGGCGCGGCCGGACTCGTACCGACCTTGTCGGCCATTCGCAGCGGGAAACACATTGCCTTGGCCAACAAAGAGCCAATGGTGATGGCCGGTAAGTTGATGCAGGATGAGGCTCGCAAACACGGTGTCAGGATTTTTCCCGTCGACAGCGAGCACAGCGCCATCTTTCAATCATTGGAAGGACATCGGATTGAAGACGTCCGACGTTTGATTCTGACGGCGTCCGGCGGAGCCCTCTGGACACTGCCCCAGGAACAACTCCTGAACGTGACACCCGAACGAGCCTTGCAGCATCCCAATTGGAAGATGGGGTCCAAGATCACCATCGATTCGGCCACGCTCATGAATAAAGGATTGGAAGTCGTAGAAGCCCGCTGGCTCTTCAATATTCCCGAGTGCAATATCGACGTGTTGGTTCATCGCGAAAGTATCATTCACTCTCTGGTAGAATATAACGATCGATCCATGATCGCCCAATTAGGACTTCCCGACATGCGAACTCCTATCTCGTACGCGATGCGCCATCCCGCCAGAATGGTCCTTGACCTCCCCTCGCTGGATTTGACGGAGATCGGACAATTGAATTTTTGCAAACCCGACCATGACCGCTTTCCTTGCCTCAATCTGGGGTACGAGTCGCTTCGAATCGGCGGCACTATGCCAGCCACAATGAATGCGGCGAACGAAATCGCCGTGGAGGCTTTTCTTAACCATGGCCTTCGCTTCAGTGAAATCCCTCAGGTCATTCGCAGTACGATGGAGGCGCATACCCATCGGGAGATTACCTGCCTCGATGACGCGCTGACGGCGGATCGATGGGCTCGAGAAAAGGCCGAATCGTTGGTGCATGCGTTGCCTCGCTAACGATCGTTTGCATTTCACGCAGCGAATGTTAGAGTAGAACATCACTCGCGACAGGGAGTTCTCTTGATGACATCAGTACTTGCCTGGTCCCCCGATACGTTGTGGCTGCTCCTCCAGAAAGCCTGGTGGTTTCTTGTGGTTCTTGGCGTGCTGGTCGCCTTCCATGAGCTCGGCCATTTTCTCGCCGCTCGATGGGTTGGAGTAAAGGTCCTCAAGTTCTCCATCGGCTTCGGCCCGAAGTTATTCGGCCGCCAGGTCGGCGAAACGGAGTATCTTGTCTCTGCCGTCCCGCTCGGAGGGTACGTCAAGTTGTTTGGAGAAGATGAGACCGAGGCGACGACCGCCGACGACCGCCGGCGATCCTTTTCGCACCAGGGTCTGTGGGGAAAAGTTCTTATCGTGGCGGCGGGCCCCGGGTTCAATTTCATTTTGGCCTATTTGATCTTCGCGGGATGGCTGTCGACAGGCGCACCGCTTCCTGTCCCGACCTTCCGAGATCTTAGCGCCGACATTGAAGCACTGGCTCCGGGCTCTCCCGCATCACTGGCAGGGCTGGAAGTTGGTGATCGTATCGTCAAGGTCAACGGCAAGGATATCTCGACCAAGACCGAGTTGCTTGACATTGTGTCTAAAAGCAAAGGACAGCCTGTCTCACTCGAAGTCAGACGAGACGGGCAGCCAAGAACGTTCACGTCGACGCCTGTACCGATAACGGGAGAAGGGGCAGCAGGAGACGAACCGCTGTATACGATCGGCATTGAGGAAACGCCTCCCGTCGTCACCTCAGTCATGCACGGATCGCCCGCGTCGGCGGCCGGAATGCAACCAGGCGATCGGGTGGTGGCGATAGAAGGGCAGGCCATCTATACCTGGGCACAGATGACTACCCATGTACGAGAGCATCCACAGAAGCCGCTGAAAGTTGACGTCCTCCGTGAGGGTAAACGCACCGCCTTGACGGTCACGCCAACGAGCGAAAAAGTGACGGTGAATGGGCAAACCTTAGAAGTGGGGAAAATCGGCATCTCGGGACCTGGCCGCTCGATGATGCGTTCCGACAACGCTGTAGGAGCAGTGTATCAAGGGCTGGAAGCGACCTGGGGATGGACTGAGCTCACCGCGATCGGTCTTTATAAAGTAGTGGTGGGCGATATTTCGAGCAAGAACATCGGCGGGCCATTAACCATCGCGAATATCTCGGGTGAAGCTGCCTCTCAAGGCACCTCCAGCGTCATATTCCTCATCGCCATTCTCAGCATCAATCTTGGGGTCCTCAACTTGCTCCCCATCCCCATTCTCGACGGTGGCCACTTGCTCTTTTTTCTGATTGAAGGCATTCTGCGCAAGCCGCTCGGCGAACGGCAACGAGAGGTGGCGCAACAAGTAGGGTTGGTCTTATTGGTTGGGGTGATGATCTTCGCGTTTTGGAATGACCTGGAACGCATCTTCTCCCGCTGAACAGAATGCTGAAACACGTCCCTAACTTCGTTCTCGGCTCCAAGAAATCCTCAACGTACCCAAGAGGGTACGCCTCCGGTTTCTTTTCGCCTGCGGCCTTGTTAGATGACCTGTTTGAGCATTCTGTTAAATCTCTCACCGCTCAACTCGCATCTTAACAGCTACATGAAAACCTCTCAGTTGCTTATTCCTACCCTGCGGGACGATCCCGGTGAAGCGGAGACCGTCAGCCACCGGTTGATGCTGCGTGCCGGGCTGATCCGAAAGGTGGCCGCCGGCATCTATACCTATCTTCCACTGGGTCTCCGTGTGATCCGGAAAATTGAACAGATCATCCGGGAAGAAATGAACCGCGCCGGTGCGCAGGAATTATTGATGCCGATCGCCTCCCCTGCAGAATTATGGAAAGAAACCGCCCGCTGGGACTATTACGGGAAGGAGCTTCTACGTTTCAAGGATCGTCACGAGCGTGATTTTTGCCTTGGCCCAACGCATGAAGAAGTCATTACCGATCTCTTCAGGCGAGAGGTGCGTTCTTATCGCCAGCTTCCCCTCAATTTCTACCAGATCCAAACCAAGTTTCGTGATGAAATCCGCCCGCGCTTTGGGCTTATGCGAGGGCGGGAATTCATCATGAAGGATGCGTATAGCTTCGACGTCGATGAGGCTGGAGCCAAGATCAGCTATCAGAAAATGTACGAGGCTTATACCCGAATCTTCACACGATGCGGACTCACCTTTCGTGCGGTCGAAGCCGACACGGGTCTCATCGGCGGAGATGTCTCACACGAATTCATGGTTCTGGCTGATACCGGCGAAGCCACGGTGGCATACAGCGATCAGGGCTCTTACGCCGCCAATCTTGAGCGGGCGGAGGTGCTTCCCCCCGCTGACGTTGATGCAACCTTGCTTCGGCCCTTGACCATGATCTCAACACCACAACGACGGACTGTGGAAGAGGTCACAAATTTTTTACAGATTACACCCCAACAATTGGTAAAAACCCTGTTGTACAGGGCTGGGGCGGAAACCGTCGCGGTTCTGATCCGAGGAGATCACGAAGTCAACGAAGTCAAATTAGCACGGCTACTCAACGTCACCGACGTGGTATTAGCCGATCCCCAGACAGTCCAAGATATCACGGGCGCTCCTTCCGGATTTGCCGGACCGGTCGGCCTACGGCAGATACGAGTCCTGGCGGATCACGCCATCAAGGGACTGAAAAACGTCGTCATCGGTGCCAATAAGGCCGACTCCCACTATCAGCACGCCAATCTCGACCGGGATTTCACGGTCGAACAGTTTTCCGATCTTCGCAATGCGCAAGCCGGCGACCCTTCTCCCCGAGGACCAGGTATACTGACGCTCGCCAAAGGGATCGAAGTCGGACAGGTGTTCTTACTCGGCACGAAGTACAGCCAGAAAATGAACGCCACTATCCTCGACGATCAGGGCAAGGAACGCCTTGCCATCATGGGTTGCTACGGTATTGGGGTCGGCCGGACCGCTGCGGCGGCGATTGAGCAAAATCACGATGAGAAGGGCATCATGTGGCCGTTTCCCATCGCGCCATTTCACGTACATCTCTTGACGGTCAGCCAATCAGAAAAGACGACCGAGGCCGCCGGGAGCCTTTATTGCGATCTGATGACCGAGGGATTTGAAGTGTTATGGGATGACCGCGCCGATCGCGCCGGAGTCAAATTCAATGATGCCGATCTCATCGGCGCCCCCTTTCAGGTCGTCATCGGCGACAAAGGTCTTGCGGACGGCGTCATAGAGATCAAAATTCGCCGAACTGGAGTGAAAACCCGCATCGCACCCGGTGATTTGATATCTCATCTTAAAAAACTTACCGTGGAAGCCGATCCATCCGCCGCATGATGGCACGTCGGTACCGACTGAAACCCGCCTCGCATTCCTCGAAAATAGGCCGGCAGAAAGTGTCTTTTCCTTGCCTTCCCCTGTCATTCAGTTAGACTGAATTCGATCGGAGCTCGGTGACCTATTCGTGCGCCGGCGCCTGCTCATGAAGTGTACAACCTGGTTCATTCACGTCTCGACCTCAGAGAGAATACGGTCGGATGCACACCAAGCCGATGACTCAGAATGTCCACGAACTGCAACAAAAGATCGAGTATGCGGAGCACGTCAAACGCATTGCGACTCAGATTCATGCAGCCAACAATCTCGACCAAATCCTTCTCGACCTGCATAAAGACATCTTGAGTCTGTTCGATGCAGAAGATTTGACGCTTTTTGCGTTCGATTCAGAAAAAAAGGAAATTTTCTCAAAAGTTCCTCATATCGAGAGCGTGGAAGAAGTCCGCATTCCGATTACCGAGCAGAGTCTCGCCGGGTTCTGCGCCAAATACCTCCGCCCCGTCAATATCGCCGATGCTTACAACGTTGCCGAACTCCATGCGGTTCATCCGTCCTTGCTCCACGACACGTCCTACGACAAACGCACCGGATTCAGGACGAAACAGGTCCTGACCTACCCGATCGTCGCCGACAACAAATATTTGATGGGAGTCCTCCAGCTTCTCAATAAAAAGAGCGGGAGCCGGTTTACCCGAAAAGACGAAGAAGCCGTCGACGAGATCGCCAAAGCGCTGGGGATCGCGTTTTTTAACCTCCGAAAGACATCCAAAAAGAATCCCACGAAATTCGATCTGTTGGTTGGCAGCAACCGCATCACTCAAAATGACCTCGACCACGCCATCGCCGACTCTCGAAAGGGGATGAGCGATTTGGAAAGCATTCTCATCGAAAAGTACAAGGTTCCCAAACTCGATATCGGCCGATCGCTCGCGCAATTCTATAAGTGTCCGTATATCGAGTATAGCGAACGCACCGTCGTCGATGTGGAACTGCTGAAAAACCTCAACGTCGACTACCTGAAAAAAAATCACTGGATGCCGCTCAAGCGCGACCGCACCGCGATCGAAATCCTAACCGACGATCCGGGTGACCTTGACCGTGTTCAAGACATCAAACGAACGTTTCCCGGACTCAACATTCGGTTCGCCGTCAGCCTTCGTCGCGATATCGCTCAATTTCTGAGTTCGGCTACGGGACAGAGCGATACCGGAGGACGCAAGCTCGACGAAAATGTCTCCGACATCCTCGGAGAACTTGTGACCGAGGCACAGGCCGAAGCGATGGACGATTCGTCCGGCGGCGGAGGATTGGATGAAAACGACAGCGCGATCGTCCGTCTGGCCAACCAAATCATCGCCGATGCCTATCGCCAAAACGCGTCGGATATTCACATCGAACCGTACGGAGAAAAACGTGAAACCTTGGTCCGTTTCCGAGTCGACGGCGACTGTTTCGAGTACATGAAAATCCCGCAAAGTTACCGCCGGGCTATCGTCTCCCGACTCAAAATCATGGCCAGCCTGGACATTGCCGAGCGCCGGAAGCCTCAAGATGGAAAGATCAAATTCAAGCTCACGGAGACGAAAGAGATCGAGCTTCGCGTCGCGACCCTCCCCACAGCCGGATACAACGAAGACGTCGTCATGCGTATTCTCGCGGCGAGTGAACCACTGCCTCTCGAAAAGATGGGGTTCTCGGAACGGAACCTCAAAGTACTCAAGGAGATTTCCGAAAAACCTTATGGCATCATTTTGTGTGTCGGACCGACCGGCTCCGGAAAAACGACCACCCTGCACTCAGTCCTGGGCAACATTAACACTCCGGACATCAAAATATGGACGGCCGAGGATCCGGTCGAAATCACGCAGTACGGCCTGCGTCAGGTACAGGTCCAGCCGAAGATCGGCCTGACATTCGCCAACGCGATGCGCGCGTTTCTCCGGGCCGACCCCGATGTCATCATGGTGGGCGAAATGCGGGATAAGGAAACGGCCGACACCGGTATCGAAGCATCGCTCACCGGCCATCTTGTATTGAGCACACTGCACACCAACAGCGCAGTTGAGACCGTCACCCGCCTGCTCGACATGGGATGCGATCCGTTCAGTTTTGCCGACGCCATGCTGGGTGTGCTCGCACAACGATTGTCTCGCCGGATCTGCAAGGACTGCAAAGAGCAGTACGTTGGAAGCAAAGAGGAGTATGAAGAACTCCGATTAGGGTATGGAGCGGAGTATTGGGATAAGCTCGGCATTAAACAGGACAATACATTCCGGTTGTCTCGCGGGAAGGGCTGCGAAACGTGCAACCGGTCAGGCTATAAGGGCAGAGTTGCCCTGCATGAACTCCTTTTGGGTACGGACCACATGAAACGAATGGTCCAACAAAAGTCACGCACCGAAGAGATGCTGAAAATCGCATTGGAAGAAGGGATGACGACGCTCGTACAAGACGGAGTTCAAAAAGTTTTACAAGGCCACACCACCTACAAAGAAGTCAAAGCGGTCGCCATCAAATAGTTCTTCGATTGGACCTTCTTCCGGAGTCATACTTACCCCACCCACAGCCATGTAGACTGCGCCGGCTGTCACCGGGCACCTATCATAAGAATCACATTCGCTGTTCCTGACCCTGCTGCCTTCAGAGTGTAGGAATATCAGGCCACAATCAGGGCGAGCCGAAAGGTTAGACGGTAAGAGGCTGGATTGTCCTAGCCTGGTGATTCATGAAGGTTTGAAGATGCGTATTGTCGTGGGGAGACAACCCATCGAATTCTACTCCATAGGTTTGCTCTTTGCCCCACCGGACCGTGGCGGTTTCAATGAACATTGATGACGCCTGATTAGGCAATCGCATCCGCATGGCGATTCGGTCACCGGGTGTAATCACCGCTTCTGTCATGAAACGCGCCCCTTTTGTCGAGACATCATAGACGATTCCCAGACCTTGTTCGCCACCGCCTTTCCTCAATAGTCCTACCCTCACCAACGAACAGGGAAAAGGCGCCGGCACACGCACCCGTGGGTGCTTGCGCAATTGTGGAGCACTCTGTCCATTGATGGTCTTGAAGTCTGGATCATCCATATCAATGTTCTCCTTGGTCAAGCCCACAGCACGTGGTCGACACCTCGGCCCTACGCGTACGCCGAGTAAAGACATGATGAATTCGCCTCGTGAGAAACACAGTACCTCACGAGGCGACGTTTAGAAACTATTTTCGAATTTATGCACGTATTGCGGTCGAGGCATTGCGCGGGGATGGCTCGGCGAGAGGACGGCTAAAACTCGGACGGCGGTGGCGGCCGGCATGCCTGGCCCTACTCGGAGAGGATCGCTCGTCTCGATGTGCCGGTCTGTCTTCATCACGAACCGGGGGTACCACCGTTCCGCTTCCCGGAGCAAGCGGGACTGCATGCCCCAACAGACGCTCGATATCCCGCAGTTGACGCTGGTCTTCGCCTGTCACAAAACTTGTGGCGCGACCGGTCGTCTTCATCCGCGCCGTACGACCAATACGATGCACGTAGTCTTCCGGGCAATTGGGAAGATCGAAATTAATGACGTGCCCGATGTTCGCGACATCGATCCCTCGGGCGGCAATATCCGTTGCGACCAGCACACGGAATGACCCGCGTCTAAAACCCTCCAGCGCGGCGCGCCTCTGCGAGAGACTCCGGTCTCCATGCAGCACGGCTACTCGATGGCCTGCACTACCCAGCATACGCCCCAACCGATCAGCACGGTGCTTCGTTCTGGTAAAGACCAGCGCCGTCTCCTTATCGGCCTTCAATAGCGACAACAGAAGATCTGGCTTGCCGGCGTGGGATATGTGATGGACTGCCTGGGTGACACCCTCCGCTGTCGTGGCGGATGGAGCGACCATGACGCGCACCGGATTATTGACGCTGGCTTGAACCAATCGAGCCAGATCTGTCGGCAAGGTGGCGGAAAATAAAAGAGTCTGTCGCTGTTCGGGCAAGGCATCGAGTATCTGGTTGATTTGCGGGGCAAAGCCCATATCCAGCATCCGATCCGCTTCATCCAACACCAGCAACTTCATGGCCGACAACGAGATCGTACCGTTCCACATGTGATCGAGAAGACGACCCGGCGTCGCCACGAGAATGTCCGGTCGTTGCCGCAAACCCCGCACTTGGGCCTGCATGTCCGCGCCTCCCACGATCACGGTGGCGGAAATACGACGACTCCGTCCCAGTTTCTCGATTGTCGCCAAGGTCTGCAATGCCAGCTCGCGCGTCGGCGCCAAAATCAATGCCTGGGGCTGCCCTTTGGGGAGCAGCGCGAGCCGTTCGATAATTGGAATGACGAAGGCGGCTGTCTTACCTGTCCCGGTCTGAGCACATCCGATAACGTCTCGTCCCGCCAGCGCAGGGGGGATCGCACGTTCTTGGATGGGAGTCGGTGAGGCGAATCCGGCATCAGCCAGGTCTTTTAATAGTGCTTCGGACAAACCGAGAGCGTGAAAACTTACATGAACAGACGTATCCACTGCATATCCTTTCAGTTTGATCGCATGATGACGGGATCAGAGAACCGAGGGGAGAAACAACCGGGCAGGGTGCCACTCCAAACTGGACCTGGTCGCGATGCGATCGCGAGATCCGTTATAGTGTGAGCATCTCCTCGCCGGATCAGCACGAGCAAGATACAGGGTCACCATACCGCATCACTGACCATACGTCAACTCGTCATTGATTCCCGTCCCTCGCACAGCATCATTCAAGAGACAACGACTGGGGCTTTCGCCCTATGCCGAGGTCATCTTAACATTCACCCTCTCGGACGTTTGTGAGATAATCCTTTCCATGATCCTGAAGCGCTGGCTCGTTGGAGACCCTCTCAAAACCGCCCAAGCGAGGCACGAGCGGCTTTCAAAAACAATAGCCCTTGCCATTTTTTCATCGAACGCTATTTCGTCCGTGGCGTACGGCACGGAAGAAATCCTCTTGGTGTTGATTCTCGCCGGCACGGCAGCGGTCGCTTGGTCAATTCCAGTCAGCTTAGCCATCCTCTTTCTCGTGCTGGTCTTGACGATTTCCTACCGCCAAATCATCTACGAATATCCCGAAGGGGGTGGAGCTTACGTCGTCGCACGGACGAACCTCGGCGATCGACCGGCTCTGGTCGCGGCTGCTGCCTTGATGATCGACTATGTGTTGACCGTAGCCGTCAGCGTAGCGGCGGGCATTGCGGCGCTTACCTCTGCCATCCCAAGTTTATTTATTCACCGCGAAGCCTTAGGACTGGTCGCCATTCTTTTCATGATCGTGATGAACCTCCGTGGGGTTCGCGAATCGGGTAAGTTTTTTGCCATTCCAACCTATTTTGCCATCGGAGCACTGAGCCTTCTGGTTGTCGTGGGAACCTTTCGATCGCTTTCCAGCCCCGGCACAGTCCTCCCCCCGACAAATCCAGAAGAGATCGAAACACTGACCCTGTTCTTAGTGCTCCGCGCCTTTGCCGCAGGCTGTTCGGCAGTCACCGGCATGGAAGTGATTTCAAACGGAGTCAAAGCTTTTCGCCAGCCCGAATCAAAGAATGCGGCCATCACCATGGTCTGGATGTCTACGATCTTGGCATCCCTGTTCATGGGTATCAGTTGGATGGCTTATCATTATGGCATCCTGGCCAAGATCGATGAAACGGTGATCTCGCAACTGGCTCGCTTAACGTTCGGCACCGGCCCCATCTACTACGCTGTGCAGATCGGTACTATGGCATTGTTGGTATTGGCAGCCAACAGCGCGTTTGCTGGATTTCCGCACCTGGCATCGATCCTGGCGCGCGACGGATTCATGCCCCATCAGATGGCGACGTTCGGCGATCGTCTGGTTTTTTCGAACGGCATCATCATCCTCGGGTTCTTCGCCTGTCTCTTGCTCGTCGTGTTCGAAGGAGATACGCACGCGCTGATACCGTTGTATGCCATCGGTGTATTTGCGTCATTCACGCTCTCACAGGCCGGTATGGTGAAGCGATGGCTCGTGAAGAAAGGGCCCCATTGGCAGACCAAATTGATCGTCAATGGGGCCGGGGCTCTGACCACCGGCATTGCCACGATCATTATCGCCAGCACCAAGTTCATGCAAGGAGCCTGGATCGTGTTCCTACTGATCACAATCCTCCTCCTGATATTTCAAGGAATTCGCTCACACTATAAGGCCGTCAAGGAACAAATCGCGCTGGACCGACGAGGCGAACGGCCTCCCTTGCCTCGTCGCAATGTCGTCATCATTCCGATCAGCGGCCTGAATCGTGCCGTGGTTCGTGCGTTGGATTATGCGAGAAGCCGACCCGGTGAAATACGAGCGGTGTATGTGGATCTCGACCCGGAAGAAAGCGCCAAGGTCAAAATTCAATGGGCGCAGTGGGGCGGCGGCGTCAATTTGATTGCCCTCTCCTCACCCTACCGCTCGATCCTGGGATCGTTATTGGACTATGTTGAAGAGGTCCTCGAGAAGGATCCAAACACCTGGATTACGGTCGTGATTCCAGAAATTTTACCGGCGAGATGGTGGCAAAACATCCTGCACAATCAGCGGGCGCTGATGCTCAAAGCCGCCCTGCTCTTCAAGGACCGCGTGATTCTCATTGACGTTCCCTACCACCTGACGCGGTAACGATGGTTCGTGAAGCGTGGCTCGTGAAACGTGAAACGCGACTTCGGGCCTCTTGCCTCATTGTTCTCGCCTCATGCCTGGCCATGGTTTCTCCGATTCATGCTCTCACCATCATGGAGCCTACAACAGGAACCACATTGATTGCTGGAAGCACTGTGACTGCACGGATAGATCTTGGAAAGGATAGCGGTATCGTCAAAGTCCGCTACTACTGGTACAGCGAACAGGATGAGGTGTTGGTCGAACAGGATGATGCAACGGCCATAGGTTCCATCGTAGCGCCCGTCGCCATGGTGAGCTCAGCCGAACGGGAACCCGCCTTTGGGGGTCCCCTCAAAGTGCCACAGGACGGTATCGGGCCAATGCGTCTTCTAGCAGTCGCCGAAATCTCCCGTGGACGATTAGGGACCAGGTCTGTTTTCGATGAAACTCTCGTGACGGTTGAACCCTCTGCCGCCCTCACGACTATCGATTTCGAAACGGATAAGCCTTTGCAGCTCGGACGAGCGGGGCAGTCCTCCGCCTTCGGCCATGTGGATTCGCTGGGTAAGATTTTCGAGCTCCCCATCGTCGCTGACTTTGCCGACGGTGTGACCCGACGCATCAGCACACCCGCCACAGGGACTCGTTACACATCTTCCAACGATCAGGTTATCAAGGTAGTGGCGTATGGCTTGCTCCAAATCGTTGGCAACGGGAAGACCACCATCACCGTAAATAACCGCGGTACGCAAGCTTCTCTGGATGTGGACGTAAACGTAAATGATGAGCCGAATGAACCGCCGACAGCCGACGCCGGCATGAACAAATCCGTCAAGGCCGGTTCTCGGGTAAAGCTCAGCGGCTTGCAGAGCCGCGACCGGGAAGGCGAAGCTCTCTACTATAGTTGGAGCCAAGTGCGCGGCAGCAAAGTCTCGCTGCTCGACGCCAACAATTCAGAGGCTTCCTTTCTCGCGCCGACCGTTTCAGTGCCTCGAACCTATCGCTTTAAACTGCGCGTCACGGACAAGAAAGGAGCCGATAGTCTGCCGGCGTTTGTGGATGTGACGGTTGAACCTTAAGCCACTGCAAATTATTGCTACGCCCCCTGTTTTCCCTTGCCTCTCGCAACTACGGCGATCACCTGGAAAAGCTTTTCGACTCTGGCCTTGTATTGATTCATGAATTGAGCCGTCCACATCTTGTTATATTCGATCGCAGCACTCTTCTTCATTCCGGCGTCCTTTTCACCGAGCGGAGAGGAATAGTGCGCAATGAGGCGGTCGAGCTCTTCTTCACCAAAACTTCTCGCATACGCATTCTTCAAATGATCATGGAGAGTCTCCACCTGCCCTATCGATTTTCTGACGTCCTTCAAGAATGCTTCGATCAGCCGTTCGATTTCCTTCTTCGTTTCACCGGCCACATCGGCATAGGTGCTCCCGACAGATTTTCTTATTTGTTGCTCGTATTCGCTGATATATTTTTGAGTAAGAGAGTCATACTCCGCCTCAAGCTCTGAGATTCGGATCAGAGTCAACAGCTTTTCAACCTTGATCGACTTGGAGTTTTCGATGGTTGCCGCGTCTGCAGCGGCCCCGCCAGAAACGGCGAGCGTCCAACAGAACCACCCTTGGAGAACTGCGCGCGCAATGCTCACATGACGTATCCCCTCCAAGCTACGCATAGGTCTCACCTCTTGCAATCGAGTCTACATTGTATGGTTCGATCGTCAAGAAATATAAAACCTTTTATCGTCAAGTCTGCTTCATGAGCCTGCTGGACGGGGCATCGATGCGGTGGATCCGGAAAATCCTGCTGTGCTGTTGCACGTTAGATCTTTCCCAACCGTATCGGTCCATAAGTTTGGCGGGCATGTTGAAGTTCCCGGATATGCTTCCGCAAGGCTGGACCAAACGAGGACCGCAGTACTTGACGTTGCAATCCCTCATTCAGCCCCGCGACTTGATCAATCGCTTCGGTCAGCTGTCCGACCAAGCGTCGGCCAGAACCGGTAAGCCATCCGAGATGATGATCGGCGTAGTGCAGGTCTTGTAGAGCATAGCGAACGGACTCGACCTCTTCCAAATATCGAAATCGCGTTCGGTGCAAATCTCGCTGTGTCAGACCGACTTGCTTCCACCTTGCTGCGCCACCTCGCCCCGAAGCCCAAGACGAAAGCCGTTGGAATAGGAGCGCGCCCATAGTAAACGTGAAGGTCGCATGAAGAATGCCGCGCAACGGTCGGAGGCTCCGCCGCCAGGGGGAGTAGAAGATCTTCTGGTTGTGATCCCCACGATACATGACGTATTTTCTTAATAAGAGATTCAAATGGTGATGGCTATTTTCATGGATCAAGTCATCGATCAGATCGAGATTGCCACGATCGAAACAGTTGATGAATGACAGTCCCGGTCGATGCCGGTAGCTAAAACTGACCACACCATTTGCCTGCAGTGGAACGACACGAGAAGTCAGTAGCGCCAGCACATCATGGCCCTCAGGCCAGGCGAGTTGGATCGTCTGCCAGGCTCGAACGATTCGTTCGCCCTGCCGCCGATCGGTGGGCTTCACCGTTTTCGGCTGGCGATTCTTGCCGTAGACAAGAGTCGGACCGACGGTGACGGGATCGTGGCCGTTATGGATTGCGATCGCAGGGGGACGGCAGGCCCACTGCCATTGTCTCGCTCCTTCAGAACCCGACCAGATTGTCGACATAATCTTGCCGGCTTTTACCGTTATGCCGGTCGGTTCCACTCGAAACATCACGCGGCCTGAGGACTGAGACAACGCCCGACGAACATCATTCGGTGCTTGACACCATGCTCCGGCTATATCAACCGCAATCGTTCCCGCGATTTCGCTGCGCTCATAATTGCTGGTCAAAGTCCCCGGCACATCCCAATACCCAACTTGACGCTGACGGCACCATTTGGTCGACAACGTCGGATGAAACCACAGAGACTCTTGAGTCAATTCCTTCGCCAATCTCCGGCACAGTGCGAGCAGCCGTTTCTCCAATCCATTCGCTTGAGGTTGGCCTGTCGGAAAGAGATCATCCAAGTAGCCATGCTCGAAAAACTTCTCCTGGCATTCGTCCAACAATTGTTCAGCAAACTCCGCCTGATCCTGTTCACCCTTTATCTGTTCGAGCACATCCAAGAGATACACAAGATCATTGAGTGTCTCGATCCATCCGACGACTTTCCAATTGGAATAGGCCTTCAGTTGGAGGCTTGAGTGGAGGCTATCAAAGAAGCCGGTAGGAATCCCAAATTCTCCGGCCGCCTTAGCATGGTCGGCATGCACTTCTCGACACAGATCGACAAACAGTCGCCGCATCGAGAGACGAAACTCATTCTGCAACTTCGTAAGCAGTTGGGAATCGAAAAGGACCATGCAGGAAAATTACGCGAGAGATGCTGGGGGAACTGTAACGTAGCAGGAGAGTGGGCGCAAGCAAGAAGCCGATCCGGCCATGCCGTCCTCAGTTGTCGTGAGATCTACGAGCCTCTTCGCCTACGCCGCCTGAGGCGGTTGCGACAATATCCGTGGGGGCGGTGGTACCTCGGCTAACTTCGTCGCCCTCGTTTGCCGAACGGCACGGTGTTGATGGATTAATGGGTCTTCAATATTGCCGCAGGCGATACACCGCAGTGCGCGCATCCACATTGGGAGATAGCTTTCCCGCAGATCAACTAACTCGTCCTCAACCATGAGTCCGCTGCATCGTATGCACTTCATGAGGCCTCCTCATTATTGAATGGCCGGCGACCTGACTCACAATTCGTGAACAAAAGCACGCAACGATGATGCCAAGAACATTCGATAGCACTCTTGCGGGTTTTTACGGTAGACCGTACAGTGCGGATAAGAGAACTGCACGGATCATGTGACCAGATTGTCCTCATGAGACCAAATTGAGACAGGTTGAACCTAGCCTGCAGTGCGATTGACTCATTATGTTAAGTGCGTCGGATGTGACAGAGGTACTGGTAGAGATTACCCCTCTCCTGCGCGGCGGCTGGATTCAGAAGATTTGGCAACCCACAGACCGTGCCATCGTGCTGGATGTGCGTGTGCCGGGGCATACTCATCGACTGCTGATCTCGTGCGAGCCGGCCACCGCTCGTCTGCATATCACGACCCACTCGTTGACGAATCCTCAGACACCTCCTCTGTTCTGCCAGTTTCTTAGAGCCCGATTCCAAGGAGCGCGAATCGAGGATATTCGTCAGATCGGGAATGACCGGATCGTGGAATTGCAGATCAACGGAAAGGAGGGAGCGTGCGCAATCGTGTGTGAATTGACCGGCAACAAGGCAAACATTCTGGCCCTCGATGCCGAACGCCGAGTCTTGAGAGATCTCACCCATCAACACCGTCTCGCCGGACAGGCCTATGTCTCACCATCTCAACGCAACAGAACCCACGAACCGGCAGCGAGCCGATTTGGAGGTACGATCGGAGGGATGCTTCCTATTTCAGGGGCGATCGATTCGTATTACCGAGATCAGGAGGCCACACACACCATCGACCAGGTGAGAACAGAACGTCTACGCATTCTCAAGAAAACGCTCAAAAAAGAGCACCGATTGATTGAGGCCTGGCGAAACGACCTATCAAGAGCAATCGCTTATCGAGCCTATGCCAGATATGGAGAACTGATCAAAGCCAACCTCAGTGCGATCGCCAAAGGAAGTGATCATATTGAGATGACGGATTATTTTGACGACACGCTCCCGAATATTTCGATTCCGCTGGACCCTATGAAATCAGCTCAGGGCAATATGGACGATTATTTTCGAAAGCATCGAAAATACCTCGCCGCCGAACGCACACTCAAGCCACGGATCGAGCGCGCTGAGCATGGCCTAGAGCAGCTGCGCCAGGAAATCACGCGCATCGAGCAAGGAGCCTGGATGCCGCCTCCTTTACCCCCTGCCCACCTGAACGACATCCGTACTGTTCGAACGACCAACCGCAAGGGTCACCTCGCTACCGATCAACGATCTGGCCCGTTTCGTCGGTTTATCTCTACAGATGGACTGCCGATCTTCGTCGGCCGCAATGCCCGAGAGAATGATGAGCTGACGTTCGGCCTTGCCAAGAGCGACGATCTCTGGCTGCACGCTCGAGGAACACCCGGCTCTCACGTCGTCGTGAGATTGAGCAAAGGAACGGATCCCCCGCCGGAAACCCTCCGTGATGCCGCCATGTTGGCCCTCCTCTACAGTGATCTCAAGAAAAGCGGCAAAGGCGATGTGATCCATACCAGGCGCAAGTGGGTCAAGAAGGCGAAGGGGCAAGCACCAGGAGCGGTTGTCGTGACCCAAGAAAAATCGCTGCACATCAGCCTCGATAAAAACCGGCTTGAGGCGCTCAAAAACCGAAGATCATAGGGCACTCTCCGCCAAACCTTCACCGAACGCGCCTGCTTAGTAGAATAATGCGCATGTTCGCAACACTCAAAGGTGGGCGGATATCAATGTTGGCAATACCTGCGTCCTAATCTTAAGACACCAGCGCTGTAGAAATGGAAGTTTTCCTCGCCCTATGGAGTGTTCAGCCCTATGATGGAAGCGGGAGGATCCTTGCATGGAGAGGCAGCGGAGTGGTCAATCATCAGAGGTTTCGCCGACCATCCTAGTCGTCGACGATGAGCTCCCGATCATCACATTCTGCAAAACTCTTCTTGAAGAGGCAGGGTTTACCGTGATCGGGGCGGATGGTAGCTCCGAAGCTCTCAAGATCTGCACGCAGCATCACGGACCGATCGACTTGCTGATTACAGACCTGGTCTTGCCTCCACCTGGTTTCCAGCTCGCCTCGACGTCCAATCAATTCCCGCACGTCAACGGTCATGAACTGGCGGTTCGCGCAACCATGATCCGAAACGGTCTCCGCGTCATTCTCATGTCGGGGAATCCCGATAAAGAACTTACCAGCCACGGGATCAAGCGGGGAACACTTCCGTTCTTGGAGAAACCGTTCGAGCGTAATCGCCTGATCGCCCTCGTGCAAAACGTGCTCGCACAGCCGGCACCGACCCTTGCGGTAGAAAACCGGGCGTGCGCGGCTAACGATACCGACTGGTTCGGATGAGCCCAGCACAGGGTAAGGTCAAGGATAAGGCTGAGGTTTAATTAAGAGCATCGAATTCTTTCCAACTTAGCCTGAGCCTTCAGAATCCTATCCATGTTCCGTCATGAACCATCCGGCGATCGACAACCGCCGATGCTGGCCCGCTGTGGCGTCTACGCGGCAAACCCGATGGAATCGGGGGACTGTAAACATGACAAGCGATCCAGGAGAAGGTTCGATGCAATGCGTAGGCACAAGGTTGACAGAACCGGCAGCGCGATCTGCTCGTGGCTCATAGATGATCAATTCCCCACCCCAATCAGGCTGCCATTCCTCATGAAAGTAGTTGACGACCGCGATCCGTCGCTGCAGCGCCCGACGGCCCTCTACGAGCCGACCCTGATCCGTGTCGTCGTGAGTCAAGAGACAGTCACCGGCGGAATACGAATAGTAACTGAACCCCACATGACGCCCGATGATATTCGGGAAAGACTCGATATAGTCTCGAATGCAAGGGAGCTGTAGTCGCGACAGAAATCGCTGACCCTCCTCTGCGCCGATTTCAGCCTTGGCCCAATTGCCGGAATTGGGAAAGTCTTTCCGAACGTTCGGCAGATCGGAAAGGCTCTTCCAGGACGCCTGATTCATCCCTTTGCAAAAGAATTGTCGTTCTTCCGGAGACCAAAAATTCTCAACAACCAGCACGGGGCATCTATGGAATGAGAATGTCGGTAAGTCGTCCAGTCCTACCGGTGATTGCGTGACATTCATGTTTCTTCAGGACCCTTGCTGTGGAATGGATGTATCATCGGCTTCGGCCATTATCTCCCGTTCAATTCACGAAAAAAAGAAGGGGTTGCCATGTGCTATGGCAACCCCTCGTCGTTCACACTGAGCGGCTAATTACCAGCGATCGCGCTTTCCCCCGCCTCCGCTTCGGCCACCGCCCCCACCGAATCCGCCACGGCCACCACCACCCCCAGTGCGCGGTTCTTGAGGACGTGCTTCGTTAACTGTTAAAGTCCGGCCACCCATCTCCGATCCATTGAGCGCCGTAATCGCAGCTTGGGCTTCAGAATCTGAAGACATCTCCACAAAGCCGAATCCACGGGATTGGCCAGTGAACTTGTCCGTAATGATCCGCGCCGAGGCCACTGCGCCATGGGCCGCGAATAAATCACTCAATTGCTGCTCGGTCGCCGAATAGGGCAACCCACCGACATAAATCTTCGAACCCATCGGGGTTCCTCCTTTAGAATAATGACATTGTCTTGAGCACGAGGAACGGGGGAAGGAGCGGGCCGAAGACGCGATCGATGCAGCGACTTAGGTCTGACTTCCGACAAGATTCCCGGACAAGGCAACATCGGCATTGTGGGTCTCCTCTGATAGACACTC
>CAZPNQ010000073.1:0-20123 GCA_964587955.1 uncultured Nitrospira sp. | reverse complement strand
AGTGCTCGCCGCCCTACGATGCCGCGGAGATTACGAGCCTCCTGGCTACGCGCGTCATCTGCGATGTTCTCGCGTGCCAGGTGCGGTCGGGCAATCTGTCAAATAGGAGAAATCGTTAAGCCTATTCGACGGATATCGCAAGAGAACGGCGATGGTGTCTGCACACCAAAGGGAGCGGAAGGCCTCACGACCTTCGCAGTCCCGCGGGAAAACTTGATTAATGCGAGCAGTGGTCAGCTGTGGGTGGTAGGAGGCCTGTTTCGAGAGCTGTTGTGTTCGGAGAGAGTATCTCTTTTGGCTCGAAAGAACTCCTGTAAGAGTTCACGGCTCTCTCGTTCGAGCAGGCCTCCCATCATTTCTACTCGATGATTGAGCCGGCGCTCGGCCGGAATATCAAAGATCGATCCGCACGCTCCGGCCTTGGGATCCCAGGCCCCGAACACGAGCCGTGCAATGCGAGCTTGCACGATGGCTCCGGCGCACATGGGGCAGGGCTCCAGCGTGACATAGAGCGTCGTGTCGGTGAGGCGCCAGCTCTGCAGTCGTTCGGCAGCGTTTCGGATCACGATCATTTCCGCGTGCGCTGTAGGATCCTGTGAAACCTCTCGGTAGTTGTGACCGGCCGCGATCACTTCGTGGTTGTGCACGAGGACTGCGCCAATTGGAACTTCCCCAACCAGTGGAGCCAACGCGGCCTGTTGTAGGGCCAATTCCATGTAACGGAAATCGTGGTTTTCTTGATGCATCGAAGTAGACGTCAAAGAGTTCATGATGCGCACAGTGTAATGCTAGCATAGGAACCGGAAAGAGGGACAGTAAGATAGCCGCAGCATGAACGTGGGTGGTTCGGAGCCGGCGTGAGAAGATGAGCCGCTAGGGCGTTCGAAGAGATCGCGGGTTTTTCTGGTCCAGCTCCACTTTCAGCGCGTCCAGTTCGGCTTCTCTCTGAATCAACTGATCTTTTATCTCCGCCAGTTCAGCTAGGCGGCGCTGCAACTCTTCTCGAGTTTGAGCGAGTGTTTCATCACGTTCGGTGAGCTGCTGTTGGAGAGTCGCCAGCTTAGATCCCGTTTCCTCCGCTTGCGACTGCAGCTGAGCCAGCTTTTCCATGTCTTCGGTTACTTGGGTTGAGGAATTCCACCCAAAAAATATCAGGATGACGAGGACCGCGAAGATGACCATTCCCAGTGTCACCCCGAATGATGTGGCAGGTGGTGATGGCGGGAAGAGATGATTCATCCATTCGCCCGGCTCAAGTCTCGGTTTGGAAAGCTGGACCTCTGACTCATCGGCTGGGGACATGAGATGGGACGACATGATCTTGCCCTTCAAGGCTCGGGGAGGAGACGAGATGTCGAGTGCGAACGGCAACGTCACCGCCACAGACTGGTACTCTTTGAGGGTCGTATGGCAGGGGAGGCATCCTGAGAGGAGATGGGCTTCCAGAGCCTGTCGTTTGATCCGTTCGAGTGCTCCGGCGGCGTACAAGGGAACAGCGGCTTCTAACTCGTCATGTGTCATACCGCTTCATCCTGTTCCCAATACGAGTGCAACGATTCGCGCAGTTTCGACATGCCGAGCGCAATGCACGTCTGTACCGTCTCTACCGTCTGATCGAGCCGCGCCGCGATCTCCCGATCGGTTAAGCCTTCATAGTAAGCCAGCTCGATCGCCTGCTGTTGAATGTGCGGCAAGTTTGCCCACACCTCTCGGGTGAGAATTCGCACCTCTCGGTCGCCCTGGGAATCAAAAGGTTCGGAACGCTGGCCGGCGATGTGGCTCTCCTGAACGTCATCCATGGACGAGCTGACCTGGCGGAGAGTACGAGGACCGCGTATGCGCAACCGATCGATGGCCCGGCTACGCGTCAGTGTAATGAGCCAGGCGATGGGGGTGCCCCGGCCGACGTCGTATCGAACGACTTTTCTCCAGACGTCGAGATAGATCTCCTGGAGCACGTCCGCAGCTTCTTCGCGATGGCCGAGGATACGTAATGCCAGACTGAATAGCAGAACGCTAGATCGATCGTAGAGCTGGCTCAGGGCATGCTGCTCACCTTTGCCGACTCGGGCCACTAGTTTTGGGTCAATAGACGAGACGGCGAGTTGAAAAGATATATCCATAGACGGTTGCTTGTGTGATCGAGGCGGTGATCGTGAACCGGTCATCACTATAACACCGTCAATGGGGGCAGCGAAGAAAACGAACAAAACGATGCGGATCGATGCGCAACAGAAAAAGAAAATACTATTGCTTTCCGGTTGTTGTTGAGCCCCTGACGAAATGATGCGGAGGTTGGACCTGTCGGAGCGTACTCGTATGGGTTATGTGTCCGCTCTCAAAAGTAAGCGGCGAGAATGGTGGCTGCGTCTTTTGCCCCGGTCGGAGGCGGAGGTGATGCGGGAGCGGCGAGAACGGCAACCTGTTGGAATGTCGGCAGCCAGTTGCCCTGTACGAAATCAGTCATGGAGAGTTCCGCACCTTTCCCATATCGGTGCAGATAGTCCACAAGCGGTTGCTCGTCTGCAAAGTTGTATCGCCTGACATAGACCATGGGAGTTTGCAACGCCACAGCCTCCACCGATGTTCCATAGCCCGGCTTGGTCATGATGATATCGACTGAGGCCAGCAATGCTTTGAATGAAAATGGGCAGGACTTGATGGAGATCCATCGCGTGCTCTCAGGCGGGACCGAACCGTCGAAGAGGAAACGGTATCCGGTGAGTGATTCCAACCGGTCGAACGGGAGCGAGTCCAGGGGAACTCCGCCGAACCCGACGAGCACGGTTTGTTCTCCTGGTGCCAATCTTAAATACTTGGCCAAGTGTTCACGAGCGGAAGATGCAGGTTCGGCGATCGGCCCAATGTCGATGACACGTTGGAAGACTTCCATTTTGGGAGCCGGGTTGATCCGTAGGGCGAGATCTGCTTCGCCATAGGCTTGTCGAATCGACTTGAGGATTGCCTGGCTGTCGATCGATGGAGGCGCGACATAGTCGGAGAGCACGAGGTCCCACGTCAAACTGACGAGTGCGATGGCAGGAATAGCAGCCGCTTTTCCAGCCGCCACAGCCAAGTAGGACGTATCGGCCAAGACGGCATTCGGGCCGGCGGCCCTCATGGCGTCAATCTCCATGTGAAGTCGTTCTTCCCAAGAGCTATGAAACCGGTGGTGCTCCTGCCAGGTGGCTTCTATATCGATCTTCAGCGGGCCATTCTGAATGCACCCGACGTCTTGTTGAACGGGGCTCAGATCCCACGGTGGAACGAGACGGTCTTGGAAGAAGGAGGGAGAGACAGTCGTGCGCAGGAGGACACGCAGGTCAGGAACGAGACGATGTAACGCATTGAGTACCGGCACGGCTTGCGCGGCGTGGCCAAATCCATGTCCTGAGATGGCAGCCCAGATCAGCGGCATAGGCAGGCGAGCGTCAGAGCCACGAGCGAACGGCAGAACGGAATGATCGTATTCAACTACTCGAGTGGTCCGATTCCATCGGAGTGATGTTGTACATCAATTCGAGATCGAACTCTTCAATTAATTCGTTGAATGCGCCCGCTCCCATGTCTGAGCGAACCTCCGCCATGACGAGGTCGATGGCAGGAGCGGCGTGTTGACCGTATTGCGTGACGGCTGATTCAATTCTTTTTCTCGCGTCGTCGAGGTTCACAGGAGAGACTCCTTTATACTAAAAGTTCGTTTATGAGAGGGAGCGTAGCAGTTCTTGCATCTCTGGCACGAGGTCCTTGCCGCCGTTGGATCGTCCGGAAAGCACCGCGTCGATACCTGCCGTAAGAATAGGCTTGGCCTCAGCGTTTCTGCCAAGACGGGTCAACGCGCGTCCTAACGCCAGATGAGAGGCTACATGCGTCGGGTCCAATTGTGTGGCGACAGTCAGATGCTCGACAGCTTCTTCGATGCTGCCGTTCTCCTGAAGTATCTTATTGCCGAGCCCATAGCGGCCGAGAAATCCTTTGGGATTCTTGGCGACCATCTGGCGAAACGCGTCAATGTCCATCGATCATGGTTCCAGTACTTGGGGCGTACTATACCACTGGAACGGCACGATCAGCCAGATGCGAACGTTGAGTGGAGGAACGATCCAATTCTGCTAAGGTGTCGTGGCTGGAACAAGCGAACGGGTAGGGTGCGTGTTCGATGGTCTTTTGGCTTTTACGGTCACCGTGCGGATGCCGGTGTCCAGGAGCGGGGCGCTGCTGGCCATATAGAGCTTGGTGTCTCGAACAAGCTGCCCCGTCAGGTCGGTGAGACAGGCTTCCGTCACGTGTCCCTTCAGTTCATCGATCATAACCGGAGTGGCGCCGAATAACTTGTAATGCACCGTGCCGGAAGAACGGCCTTCATAGCGTGTGACGTGGCCGTCCCAACGTTCGAGCTCAAGGGCGACCGTTGCGGCATACCCATATTCCAAGTCGATGAAGGGCGAGAGGAGAAACATGGATCCTCCGATGAGGATGCCTTTGAATGCTGAGAGCCAGGAATGAGGCTCGATGGTTTCGTCGACGGTAATGCGCGCAGAGACGACCTTGTCTCCGAGCGAATCGGATTTTTCTCCCAGCGGCATCAATGATGAAAAAAGACTGGTTTCTTGGATGCTGCCTAAAATTCTCCGCTCGAGGTCGGCGGAAGGATATTGCAGTGCGCCGTTTCTTGAGAGATGAAAAGAATTGGTCACAAGCGGGACCCGTTCATCATTGGGAAGCGAGTGCGTCATAGTAGCTTTGGGATCGGCTGAGGGTGGCTTGACGTCGATCCATCTGTTGCATCCCGTTGTACCGCACAGCGCGAGCCCGGCAAGACTCAGGATCGACCATCGCCACGTATTCATCGTCATGATCGCCTTCTCCTCAAAAATAAAATGAAAATCCTGCGAAGGGCATGCTCGCATTCAGTCCAAGATTCGGGAATGCCGTACCGGCGTTGGAAATATGGTGGAAGCGATATCCCGCGTTGAGCGCGAGTTGCGGCGTAAGAAACCACGAGACGCCCACCCCACCCGTCAGCACGAAGTTGAACTCATTGGCTTGCTCTCGAATGCGGCCACCGAGATCCGTCCAAAACGGCCCGCCGGCGAATTCCAGGTACGGCCGGAGACGATCCAAGGCCACGAAGGTGTACTTGATCCTCGGTGTGAAGCCGATGCCGTGCGTCACCAGAGGTTCTCGGAATTCAAGGTAAACCATCTCCGCGCCGAGTGAGACCTGTCCTCGGTACCAGCCGTCTCCGATCGGATCGGTCAGTGTCATCATCCAAGCGGGCATCAACGCCGGTCCATGTTGTTTGGTCGTGTGAAGCTCGGTGAGCCGATGAGAGAACAAGTATCCGGCGGTAAGCCCGACTTCCTGGGTGCCGACCGTGATCGTGGGAGAAACCTCAGAGGCTTGGGCGACGGACATCGTTATCATCATTCCGACTGCCAAAATACTGAGTTGTCGAGCGAGCGAAGCCATACTGTCTCCAGTCAATATCTTGTCGGCATGTGCGAGGTGAAACTTGATCAACAAGCGCCCAGGTGTGTTGCTTCAAGAGTAGCAGAGGATTCGATTCTGTCTAGAAGCGCATCCGGTTTAAGTTGATAGAAAGTGAGTGAAAGCGGGACGAAGGCCAAGAGGACTAGATCGAATGAAGTTCTGCGGCGAAGAGGATTATCCGGATGGATCGAGCGTAGAGAGATGGGCGGAATCGGTTTCAAGCTCCGGCAACGTGTAGCGTTCGTCGAGCGCCACGACACGCGTAAGGCATCGCCGAGCGGAAACAATATCCTGACGGGCCTCATACACCTGTGAGAGAAGACGAAGCACCGCCGCTTCGGCCGGTTCGTTCCCGAGTTTGATGTAGTGCTCCGATGCGTTGTTCAAGCAACGTTCGGCTCTGGTGAGGTCTCCCTGATCGAGATAGCACTTGCCGAGTTGGCTATAGGTGACGGCAAGCCCTTCTTCATTGCCGACCGTTCGGTGATGGTCGAGAGCTTGTTTAAATGAGGTCACGGCTTGATCCCAGCGGCCGTCGCGAGCCTCTTGCAGCGCCAGGTTGTTGTAGAGAATACCGAGCCCGCGATTATCTTGTAACTGCCGCAGTAGATCCATGGCTTCGAGGTAGTAGGGACGAGCTTTCGCCGGATGGTCGGATGCGATATGCAGGTTGCCGAGATTCACTAAAGTATGGGCCACGGCTGTGAGATTGCGCTCGGTTCGTTGAATCTGAAGAACCTCCCGATAACATTGTTCCGCACGTGGAATATCGTTCATAAGCGCACAGGTGTTGCCGAGGTTCCCAAGAGAATCCGACAGCGCTTGCGGATTGTTTGCCATGCGATCGTCGTCCACCGCTGCTTTCCAGGCGGCGTGCGCCTGGACCAGATCTCCACGATGGAGAAAAATCCGTGCGCGATGTTTATGGTTGTCCGACATGTCGGATCTTGAGAGCGAGCCAAAAGTTTGATACCGTGCCGAATCTAGCCATGGCACAGACGAACTGTAAACGATGTGGACGTGAATATATCTATCACTGCTGTGATGGGCCGGTGTGCATGCCCTGTCCCCATTGTGGGTTCGACGAATCCGATCCGGAGCCTTCCACAGCCAACGATCAGCCAGTAGGTTCCGACTAAGCGCCAATTCAGCGCTCTCCCATCATTGTCGGGCCTCAGTCGCCGCCTTTGGGTGTGTCCCGCTTATATTCAACTTGCAGCTCGTCTTGCTCTTCCAAGCCTAACCCGGCCTTGAACGAACCGTGCAATTCAGTGACGTTCTCGATGTCTCGTGGATTTTTGCCTTCGCGAGAGGTGACGTAGGATTCAGACAATTTCAGACCAGTCTCGAAGTGATGCGCAATCGTTTCTTCCGTCACCTGCTGCCAAGTAATGTAGATACAGAAGGCATGGAAGGAATGGGCATTGGGATATCGCTGTGCAAGGGCTAACAATCCTTCATAGGCTTCACGCGCCGTGGCGCCGGCATTCGAAGAAAATGTTTCCTCCAGCTCAACAGCCGTGTCCCAGTCAGAGCCGAGTTCGACTTCCGCATTGTGAAAGGCATCTTGAGCGGCAAGGGCGGGATCAAAGCGCATAATTACATTCAACCTCGATCAAGTATTTTGTCGTAGTCGGCATGTGTTCCGATCCAGATCCACTGTATTCCATCTGGAACTTCCAAGCCAAGCGCTCGATAGTGGTCTCCCACTCGTACCGACCACAATTCTCCAATGCGCTTTAGATGCAGAGAAGGGTGCCGGGGATTTTCTTTCAGGAGCGTGAAGTTCTTATCCGCGAGAGTGCGAACGTCTTCTGGAAGAGCATGGTATGCGGTCCAGAACCGTGATGAAGCGTAATGCTTCACAGAGGCCGAGAGTTGCCCTGCTTAAACTCTGCACGAGCTTCAGCAATCAGTGAATCCAGCTTGCCGGCTTTGAGATCGGTTTCTATCTGATGGTCCCACCTGCGTGCATCGAACTCCAAGAACCACGCCCGGAATTCCGCCAAATCTTTAGGTGGGAGATTGGAAACCCGCTGTTCTAATTGCTCGACTTCACTCATAGTGCGCCTCCAAACAATATACCCCATTGTACATCAGCGAGCATGCTTTGCCCAACGGTTCTTCTACTGGTGTACCTGGCATGTTGTAATGATTCTTGAGTCGCAAAGGCTGGATAAAAGCGGATGGCAGGCTAATGGAGACAGGCTGAATGTTTATGCGGACAATTTCGTGACACGGAGGGGTTTAGGCCGGTATATATCTCAACCGCCCCGCGTTTACTTTTCTTCCAGCCGCTCTGTAGACTGCTGGGAGCCACGCAATGAGTACCGAGAACCCCAATCACACTGCAGTTACACAATCTACCTCGAGCGATCCTGTCGATCGTGTGATCCACTATCACGTCAGGACCAAACACCACTTCAATCGTTATGCCCGCTCACTGGGGTATCTCGATTGGGCAAATCAACCTGATCCGTTCCGTCGGTTCGAAGGGGCCGATTTGGTTCCGCTTCCGTTGCTTCAGTGTGATGAAGTGCCACTTTCGCCTGCCTATCAAGCGATCTATGAACGAGAAGCCATCCCCTCTCAGCCTGTCAACATGCCAACGCTTTCTCGGTTTTTCGAATTCGCTCTGGCGCTGTCCGCTTGGAAGAAGGCAGGAGAATCGGAATGGGCGTTGCGAAGCAATCCATCGTCCGGCAACCTGCATCCGACGGAGGGCTATGTTGTCCTGCCGCGGATCGATGGACTCGATCTGACGCCGGGCCTCTACCACTATGCACCGAAAGAACACGGGTTGGAGTTAAGGGCCGAATGGCGGACTGATGTAGTGGAACGTCTGCTGGCGTCTTTTCCTGAGAATGCCTTTGTCTTTGGGCTGACGTCGGTTCACTGGCGGGAAGCCTGGAAATATGGCGAGCGGGCGTTTCGTTACTGCAATCACGATGTGGGCCATGCGATCGGAAGCGCACGGATCGGTGCCGCGACGCTGGGCTGGAACATGACGCTGCTGGACGGTGTGGACCAAGACATTGTGGCCATGTTGCTCGGGACAGACCGCAAGGAAGATTTTAGGGAAGCAGAACAAGAGCATCCTGATTGTCTGGCGGTGATATGGCCTCATGAAGAAGTAAAAGGTGAGGGGTTAGGGGTAAGGGGTCGTGAAAAGGTAACGGACGGGAAGAGGGAAATACCCTTGTTTCTCGATACGGCGATTGTGAAGGAGTTGGCCGGCGGAGCATGGCATGGGAAGGCGAATCAATTAAGCCAAGAGCACGGCGTTCATTGGGACATCATCGATGAAGCGGCAAGGGCATCTTGGAAACATGAAACCGATGAGCGTTCAGTTTCGCTTCCTTCTCCACAAGTAACTCCTCACCCCTTACCTCTCATGTCTCACGCGCCCTCAGCCGGTCAGATCATTCGCCAACGACGAAGCGCCGTGGCCTTTGACGGCAAGACATCGATTTCGGCGGCCACGTTTTTTCACATGCTGCAACGGGTCGTGCCGTGGGCCGATCGTCCGCAGCTGAAACGGCCGATGCCGTGGGATGCGTGGCCTTACGATCCAACCATCCATCTTCTGATATTCGTCCATCGTGTCGTCGGACTCACGCCTGGATTGTATTTCCTTGTGCGCGATACAAGAAAGTTGTCGTTCATTCAACAGACCATGAATCCCGAGCTCATCTGGACCATTGCCCCGGACTGTCCGGATGGGCTTCCTCTTTATTGGTTACTCGAAGGCGATGCAAAAAGGCTGGCGGCCCAAGTGAGTTGCCATCAGGACATTGCGGGCGACAGCGCTTTTTCGTTCGGCATGTTCGCCGAGTTCGAGGGGGCCTTGAGGGCGCGAGGCTCATGGTGGTACCCACGCATGTTTTGGGAGGCGGGATTGCTGGGGCAGGTCTTGTATCTGGAAGCCGAAGCGGCAGGCGTGCGAGCGACCGGGATTGGCTGTTTCTTCGACGATCCGGCTCATGAAGTCGTCGCAGTCAAAAGTTTGGCGATTCAGTCGCTGTATCATTTCACGATCGGTGGGCCGGTGGAAGACAAGCGGTTGCAGACGTTGCCGCCGTATGAACACGTTAAACGTGAGGGGTGAAAGGTAAGGGGTAAGGCGAGAGGGACCAAGAAGAATGTTTAAGATCAAAAAGAAAACTGAAAAGCCGAAGCGGACGGTGCTCTATAACATCATCGAGGACTATTCGGAGTTCGATGCGCCCGGAAACGTCACTGCCTGCGCGATGACGGAGCCGGAGGATCTCGCAGGCCATGCCAAGATTCTGTCCGAAAGCTACGATGTCCCGCTTGAGACGATGACAAGCTTGCTGACCACAGGCGGAACCTATGTGTATCCGCAAATCGGCGGCATTCTCACCCGAGGGTTATTTGCCTGCCGGATTGCTCCAGACGGGCAAAGTCCAAAACTAACCTGGACGCTGGATCTGATGCAGTTTGCCGAGTCGGAACAAGTGGCGAGGTCCAGGGCGTTTCCGATGATCGAAGCGGCATGGGAGGTCTTTCGAAAGGCACTGCCGGGCGAATTGCATGCCAAGCTGCAACAGAAAAATTTAGGTCTGGATTATCGAACGCTGGATCGGGCAGTCGCTCGAGGCGGCGACATCAAATACATCGATTTCCGAAAGGACTGGTCCCCGCATTTCAAGCGGCTCTGCATCATGCCGGATGGCCGGCTTGTCGAAACCGGAGGGATAGAGGATTTTGCCCGACTGCACGGCATCGGCGTCGCTCAGGCCCAAACACTGATCGAGCAAGGCGGTATGCTCGAGGTGAACGGTGAGGTGGTAGCTTGTCAGATCGTGAACGGGCACCCGGCTGTGGCGCGGTTTAGTGCCAAAAACTACGCCAAGGCGAAAGACTTGGTTTCCTCGAAAGGCGTGCACTTGATGGACGCCCTCAGTGAAGTGGGATACGGCGATCCGGTTATGATGCGCGGTCTGGCGAGGAAAAGACTGAGCATGCAATTATGATTGGATAGATACGCTAGGAGCCTGTCCGACATTGCCTTCGTGATGAGGCGAAGGAGGTGCCGGCAGATGCGCGGCCACAGGCCGCGAAAAACCGGAGGCGTATTCACTGGAATACGTTGAGGATTTTTCGGGGCCGAGAACAAAGCAGATGTCGGTACATCATTCGCCGCAATAGAAAGGTCAATGTCGGACAGACTCCTAAGGCAGCGTTTGCGAATCGTTATTTTTTACCATCGCGTAGTGAGCGGATCTTGCAGCAGCTGTGGTGCGCTGTTTCTCAGCAACGTATCCGCCGATACCGGCACCGAACACGTTGCATATCACATCCGTCATCGAAGGGATGCGGTTGTGACAGAAGACCTGAAAGAATTCATCCGAGAGCGAGACACCGCTCGCGATCACGATGATTGTGGCAATGGCTCGGAGCGAGCCGAATCTTTCATTCAGCTGATAGCGTAGCAAGTATCCGAACATCGTGAACCAGAGAATATTGCCAAGGACATCCGTCAGTTTATTTCTGGAAAGAGAAAAGTCTTGAAAGGGAATCCAGCGAATGAGGTCCCAATGAGGATGCCCTACGTAATTGCTCAACGGGAGCAGTGGAACGATAGCGAGCGCGGCCAATAAGAACCACAGAATGTTTCGCTTTAGTTTCGATTCTGCGGAGAGCGTCATCGTTCGGGGTGTGTCAAAGTTCATACGGATCATGGCAAAACCTGAATGTTCATTCTCAACATGTCCAGGATCGCCATTATACAGACTCTCTGCGTGAACGGGGAGAGGGGGTAGTAGTGGACTGGTTGTCTGTCGTCTGTCTTCTGTCTACGCCCTTTGATCGGATTCGGCTCAATCAGATGGGAGTGAAGAGAGGAGTCTTCCTGTTCAGTTAGGCTGCGAGTTCTTCCCTCACTGCTTCGAGAAGCTTGTTGATATCGAACGGCTTTTCAAAAACGCGACGCGCACCGAAGAGTTTGGCGACGTCCAGAAAATTATGGTCGCCTTGCGCTCCCGTGATCGCGATTACTTTGGCGTCGAGGTATTCGCGTGTGAGTTGAAGCGTTGCCTCAAGGCCGTCCGTTTCCGGCATCAACAAGTCCATGATCACGAGATCGATCGGCTCCTTTTGGTAGAGTGTGAGCCCTTTGCGCCCATCCTCTGCTTCAAACACGCGGTGTCCTGCCTTGGCCAGGACCTCTTTGAGCAGCCCTCGAATGGATTGTTCGTCGTCAATGACTAGGATTGTCGCCATATATACATGCTCTACTGATTTTTCCTGATCTTACCTGGCGCTCGCGATACAGTCTAGAAAGAAAATGTTTTCTGGAATAGGTGCAAGAGGTGAAAGGAAGGTGAGTCCAATTGGCCTCATTGGTTTGCGCGGCTCAGTGCATGACTCTGAATTCGAAGGATAATACATACGAATTTAATATTTTAATGAATGAATAAGCATACAGTTGCGAGGCATGAAGAGCCTATTTAGTGCCTTGGGCACAAATTATTTGACTCAATTTTGGATTTTTTGTTACAAGGCAAAAGTCCTTTCAATAATTACCGTCCACTTTTTTTCGGGGTTGTCTCAGTGAACACTACGAATGAGTCGAAATGGGCCTGGAACCGGCGCGCGTTTCTTCAGGTTTCCCTGGTGGGAACCCTCCTACTGGGTGGACGGCTGGTTGGTCCACCGCCGGTGCAAGCGCGTGAGCTTCCGGAGGGCAAGCTGACTTTGGTGAACGTATGGACAAACGAGCGGTTGGATGTCACCTACCGCGATGCATTCGGGAACTATGACCTTGCGGCGCTCGATGATGTGAATTACCTCCTGCGCTGCCATTATTCAGGGGAGGTGGGGGCCATCGATGTACGTGTGCTGGAGCATGTGAATTTGGTGCAGAAAAAACTCGCCACTCAGCAGGAGATTCATGTGATTTCCGGATTTCGCTCTCCCGAATACAATGCCATGTTGGTTCGCACAGACCGGCATGTCGCCAAAAACAGTTTGCATATGCAAGGGCAGGCGATCGATCTACACATTCCCGGTATCCATCCTACGAAGCTTCGCCAAGCTGCGCTCGAACTACGGTATGGCGGGGTCGGTTTCTACAAACGTTCGAGCTACGTGCATTTAGATTCAGGTCCCTTCCGACATTGGTAAGTTCCCACTGAAGGTCTTCCAAATAAATCGCATATCGGTAGCGGTCGTCGATCATTTTGAAATGGGAACGGGTCTCCCCTCATGATCGGGTCGGCGGCACTCAGTGCGACCTATCTCTGGCTGTGTTCCTGCGATAGGTCGCATCCGTCCAATCTCCAACCGTTCCACCGAGACGAGGTGTGGGCTCGATCGAGACGAATTACGGTTTATCGGTGACGGTCAGCGCAAGCGCTCCATCACTCATCGTGCGGATATGCAATGCATTGACGTCAGCAAAGACTCCGATGCCTTGGACCGACTCCACGGTTCCGCGCATCGAGACGGATGGACTGAGTGCTCGATTCAGTGTGGTGGCCAGTAGGCCTCGTACACGGTCTGTGGCTGGAGTCACTCCGATAACGGATTCGCTTGCGATCAGATCTCGAAACGTCGAGAAATCGAGCCAAGCAGCTGTTTTCTGTATGAGTTTTTCTGTCGCGAAGTCATAGCGGAGGCCGCCGAGAGAAACCGTCTGTGTGAGGAAGTTCATTTCAGGTTTTCCGACAAAATACACGTGACCGATCGCGTCTCCCCCGAAATCAATCCGCATCACCACTTGGTTGCCGCCATTACCAAAAATCGCAGCATTGGTAATGAGAAGCAGATACCCTTTCTTCACGACGCGTTTTCCATTGAGCCGGTTCGCAAGGGCCTTGGAGAGGGAGGCGTAGTCCAAGGGAATGTCCGTAACGACGTGAAATTCCGTGGGAGTCAGACGGTTCGCCAGCGTTGTGGGGAGTGTGCCATAGAGCTGGGCATCGGCAGCACCGTGGAATCCGGTCGAAGTTGGCGGAGTGTCGAGTGGAGGAAGGGTTGTGCCTCCGGCGGATGGTTCCGGACCGAAGACGATAACCGGTTTCGCGGTGATGTGGATGGTATCATCGATCACGGGGCCGACACCGGAAAAGCCACTATGTCGGACTTTGTCGATATTGAACTGGAGCCAGGCATCCGGTTCTAACTGGACGGGGTTGCGCAGTGTATTCCAGGCAGCTTCCATGTGAGATTTAACCGCCGGCGCACTGATGCGGGTGACGGCGCGGCTGAGTCCTCCTCGAACGACGTCTGCCAGCCGCTGCATCGCTTCCTGTGCCACGTCAAGATCCCCGACTCGTATCCGGCATGGATCACTGGCGTTCACGGCCACGCTGGCGACCGATGCGGACAGCCCGTACGTCGGAGTCAACTCAGCCGCGATACTCCCCTGCACGGTTGCCCTTCGTGGCCATTCACTGCCATCGCCACAGTGATGCGAAGGGGACGCAATTTTGTATCGAAGCGTGGTGCCGACAAATACATGAGAGCTGGAAAGTTCAATCCCCTTCCACCATTCACTGAGGGCCAGGCCTGACTGCGTGTCGTTGGCTTGGGGGGCACGGGTAGGTGCCACCGCAAAATTATCTCGCTCTGCATAATATTTGTATTCAGCGCCTTTGGGATGTTTGATGAAACTTCCCCAGTGGTCGAACTTCTTCGGGATCACGCTGTCGTCGTTGACAGCAGCGAGAAACGGTGACAGGTCGACATGGAGAGGAACGCTGATACTGGATTCTGGAGCCGGAGTGAGTGGGTTCGGTGTTGGCGGTAATAGCAAAGGTGCGGGGGGACGAACTATAGGGTTATTGAGTGCGGTACAGCTCGTCAAGGAGAGCAATAAGGAAAAGGCTACGAGAGGATTGCTTATCGATTTGAGAAACATCTGCGTTCCCCCTTTAGATAGTCACAGGTAGTGAGGTTCGTGGATTCAACTGTCTTAAGCTTAAGAAAAGTGAGCCTAGGTGGTGAAGAAACGGGGCTAGGATACCAGAAACACGCTATTGTTTGTCAGACCAAAAATAGAAGGGAGCCGGCCAAATTCCGCAGCAGATAAAGTCCGCCGATGCGGTGAATACGTCTCGAAGGATCTCGGTGCCATGTGTCAGCAAATACTTCGCAAACCTTTCCTTCTAATGTACTCATACAGCCAGTGCGCCGTAGAGGAGAAAAAATCTTGACGGAATGGAGAACCCTGTTCGGAATAAACACTTCGTCGACCGACCCTCCCAGGATTTTCTCTTCACCGATGATCAGTCTGAGTTTCCCAAACATGACGTCACGACCTCGTCGTCGAATGGACGAAATTAGGCCACTCTCGTCCTGGCGGATGGGTGAATATGTCGCAGGAGTAGTCGCGCTGGCTCCAGTTATGCGCCACTTGGTCACGATTGAGAGGGAGTTAGAATTTTTGACGAATAAGGAAGCATGCGCGTTTCCTTGCTGTCATAAGCGAATTCCATAACGAAGAATCTCCTGTTTGAACCGTTCGCCGACGGTGTGCAGATCGATGAGGTCGATTTCGTGCAGAGTCGCCATGTCCTCTATTCCCGCACGGAGTTCGGCGAGTCGCTCAGGAAGAAATGCCGTGGGCCCGGAGACGGCGATATCAATGTCGGCATGAGAGTGAGCCGTGCCTTTTGGCCAAGAACCGAACCAGATGACCTCCACGTGAGCGCCCAACATGGATCGAGCAAGCTTCGCTACCTCATGCGCAATCTGTTGAGGCCGAGCGATAAGTTCTTGATAAACCATACGCCCCAGTGTATCGGTTCTGGCGATGATGTCAACTGGGTTGACCTGTATGCTGATTAAAAACAGGTAGCGACGTTTGGAAGGAATTGGAGCACTAATGATGGTGCGCGAAGGTATAAGCTTCGTGTTGGTGTCCGGTGAGTTTCCGAAGGTCGCAGTGGATGTCGTCAGGGTCGCAGTACTCGGTTTCCAGTTGAATGGTCATGTGCTTGATGCCGAAGTCTGAGCTGGTCCGGTGCCGTACAGTCAGTATCACTTTGTGCCTAGTGTTATGCGCCTTGACTAGGCGCCTATATAGAGAGCATAGTTTAGAAACCCGATTGATTGTTATAGGGAGTGAACATATGGCGAAGCTCAATGTGTCCATCGATGATCAGCTCAGAGATGAACTGTTTCGTTTGGTTCCTCCTCGTCGGCGAAGCCAAGTGGTAAATGAAGCGTTGAGGCATGAGTTGCTTCGACGAAAACGTCAGCATGCCACGGATGTTGTGAGGCGTTTGCGAAAACGTAGCGCCACGCTGAGCGGGAAAGAGATTATGGAGGCTGTGCGACGGGATCGTGCAAGGACTAGTCGATGATCATCGTTCCTGACGCCTCGGTCATTCTCAAGTGGGTATTAGAGAAGGAAGACGAACCAGGCTATTCGCAAGCACTAAAGCTTCAGGAAGCCCTGCTAGCAGAAAAAGTTGAAGTCCGCATGCCGACGCTCTGGCGCTACGAGGTCGGCAACGTGTTGGGAATGAAGAAGCCAAGAATGGCGGTGGAACTCATGAGCGCCTTGCTCGCCTACGAGTTCGATGAGGTGCCACTGAGAAGTGAGTATGCGCTTGATGTCTTAGCACATATGCACGACGTGCAGGGTGTCACGTTCTACGACTCGGCGTACCATGTACTGGCGTTAAGGACGAAGGGCTTATACTTAACGGCAGATGCGACCTATTTGAAACGTGCGAAGCGCAAGGGACATGTGGAGCTGTTGGATGAGTGGGAAAGGCCATGATGGAGTATGAACCCGGTAGTAATCGCAGCATCGGTAATACTCAATGATGGTGCGCGAAGGTGTGGGCTTCGTGGTGGTGTCCGGTGAGTTTCCGAAGGTCGCAGTGGATGTCGTCAGGATCGCAGCACTCGGTTTCCAGTTGAATGGTCATGTGCTTGATACCAAAATCCGTCGTGATGCGATTCTGGATCAGCTGGAGGAGCTCCGGGGGAGTGTGCTGGCGTTCGATCATGACATGGCTGGTCAGCATGATCAGGCGAGGTTCGACTGCCCAGATGTGAAGATCGTGCACGTTCTTGACGCCGGGGACAGCCTCCATAGTCGCGGCGACGTGAGAGACGTTGATGCCCGGCGGTGTGGATTCCAGTAAGACCTCCATCGATTCCTTAAAGATCGGCCAGGCTCCACGAAGAATCGCGCCGACTACCAGCAAGCTCACGAGCGGATCCAGAACTGTCCATCCTGTCAGGAGGATCGTGCCGCCACTGATAATGACGCCAAGCGACACCCACGCATCTCCGAGCATATGCCAAAATGCGCTTCGGATATTCAAATCGTCTTTCGCACCGTGTTGAAGCAATAAGGCGATGCCGAGATTGGCGATGAAACTGACTGCGGCAATAGCCATGACCCATGAACCGTCGACGGGAACCGGTTGCAAGAGACGTTTCATGGCGACGGCCACGATGCCGAATGCGGTCAGCAGAAGAATGAAACTGTTCAGAAAAGCTGCGATGATGCCGGCGCGATGGTAACCGAAGGTTCGACTTTCAGATGCCGGACGTGCGGTCAGGAGGTGAGCGTACAGGGCGAGAAACAAAGACCCTTGATCGACGAGGTTGTGTCCTGCGTCGCTCATGAGGCCGATGCTGTTTAAGAGCCAACCTCCGACGAACTCCGCCGCGATGATCACCGCGTTGATGGCCAAGGCCAGTTGAAGTCGGGATCGGAGATGAGAGTATGAGCCGAGTGCCGTCATCAGTGACAGTTTCGCATGTGTTCAGTGATGCGGCAAGTCTTGCCGAAGGATTGTTCGCTGGGTCCGAGAGGCGTCAGCGGACGGATTTGGGTAAAAGGCGCTCGCTTAACACCGGATAGGTTGCTTGATCCATTCCCGAATTGCCCGTAGACAGGTCTGTCGCAATCACTCGGAGCGTGATCCCGTCTTGAACCTCTTTCGCCGGCGGCACAAAGAACGAGGCTTCAAACGCTCGGCTCCCTTCATCGTAAAACATCTGCAATCGCTCGATAATTCGGTCTCCGATCAGTACTTCTCCATAAATACGGATCTTCCGTGAGTCCCAATCTCCATGGGGGCGGACGAAGGAGCCCGACAGAGTTTTGACGGAAGCTCTGAGTTTTATGTCGCCTTTGGCGATTAATGGATCTCGTGGTTTCGGACGCTCAATCTGCACGAGGTAGCCATAGAGGTGCAGCACGACTCCGTCGTGCGTGAGATCCTGCCCCGGGATCAATAAGAGAGTCGTGCTGGTTTTCTGCAACGACGCTGGATAAGCCAGCGGCCCTTCGGCAGAGATCTCCACCAACGTCGGTTGCTGCAACTCCAACGTGGCGGTGAAAGAGGCGGAGGGGCGAGAGCTGTAGATCGGCTCTTCCATCATGTGAGGAGTTCGCATGATTTGATTCTGATCGCCGGCCTCTCCCTGCTGCAGACCGGCTGCAAGAATGTGGCCGTTTGCGACGTCGGTAATCGTGACCCGCGCGCCACCGACTTCGCGGCCCAACACCATCGCGCCATGAGCGACAACCCGGACGAGCACGGTGGTCGGGCGCGGACCGTTGAGCGATGAATCAGGGACAATTTGTCCATCGGCAGGAGTGGGGAAGCAAGGGAACAGGATAAGTGAGAGAAGGAATCCACATGCGACGAACGATCGCGTCATTTCACTTTGGTGCCGGGATCGACTTCTTCCTGAATGGTGAGCAGCCCCTGTACGTCGGCATCGCCTGCCGCGAGGACCATGCCTTGCGATTCAACACCCATCAGCTTGGCCGGTTTGAGATTGGCCACGATCACGATCGTCTTGCCGACAAGCATGTCCGGCTCGTATTTCTTGCCGATGCCAGCCACGATCTGGCGTTGCTCGGTACCAAGGGATACTTGGAGTTTGATCAACTTCTCCGATTTCGGAACCCGCTCCGCCGACAGCACCTTGGCCGTCCTGAGTTGTATCTTCATGAATTCATCGATCGTGATTTGCGGCGGAACCGGAGGTGTTGGGGTGGCAGTCGATGTTGGCGTTGTACCGATTGGTTGTGAAGGAACGGATGATTCGGTCACTGGTCTTGCTCCTGGTTTTGATTCGATACGGGGGAAAAGCGACGGTCCTTTACGAATGAGATTGCCAGGCTTCAGGCCGCCCCATTCGACGTTGTCTTTCAGCAAAGAGCGTGTGAATTCAGCGGAGATGCCTAGTTGAGCAGCGATCGACTGCGCACTGTTCGGGAGAATAGGATACGTGGCAAAGCTGAGGCAGCGGAGGGTTTCTGCCATGGTGTAGAGGACCGTCCGAAGCTGCTCAGCGTCGCTCGCACTCTTGGCCAGTGTCCATGGCGACGTCTTATCGACATACTGATTGGCAAGTTGGACGACGTGCCAAATGGCTTCGAGTGCCCGATTAAACTCCAACTGTTCGAGGTGGTGCGGCAACACTTCGTTCAAGAGGGTCACCGTGGCTTGTTCCAGCTCTCGCTCGATCGGTCTGATCGGCCCAGGTGCGGGCAGCAGCCCTCCCTGCGTCCGTTCGATGAGGGTCAGCGTCCGGCTCAAAAGATTGCCCAGACCATTGGCAAGATCGCTATTGATTCGTGCGATCATCCCGGGAAGCGAGAAATCTCCATCTTGCCCGAAGGGTACCTCTCTCAATAAGAAATACCGAAACGCGTCTGTGCCGAATTCGTCGGCCATCGTATTAGGATCGACGACGTTCCCGCGGCTCTTGGACATCTTCTCGCCATCCACCGTCCACCATCCATGGGCAAAGATGGTTTCAGGGAACGGAAGATTCAACGCCATCAGCATCGTGGACCAATAGACGGCATGTGTCGTGAGAATATCCTTGCCGACGAGATGCACGTTGGCCGGCCAGAATCGGTCGCCCGCTGGTTTTTCCCGGGGGAGGTACTCCAAGGCAGACATGTAATTGACTAGGGCATCGAACCAGACGTAGGTGACGTAGTCCTTATCGAATGGCAGTTCGATTCCCCAGGAGAGTCTGGACTTTGGGCGGGAAATCGACAGATCTCCAAGTTTCTGGGTTTGCAAGAAGCCGAGGACTTCGTTTCGGCGTGACTCCGGTCTGATGAAAGAGGGGTGCTGCTTGATGTGGTCCAGGAGCCGGTCCTGATACTGACCCATCTTAAAGAAGTAGTTGTGTTCACTGAGTTGCTCGACGGGACGCTTACAGTCCGGACAGAGTCCGGATTGCACGTCTTTCTCGGTCCAGAACCGTTCATCGAACGTGCAATACCATCCGGTGTATGAATCCTTGTAAATCAGCTTCTTGTCGAAGAGCTGCTGAAGATATCGTCGGACGATGGATTTGTGCTCGGGATCCGTCGTCCGGATGAAGGCGTTATTGGAGACATTGAGTTTCTTCCACAGCGTCTCGAATTGCGGCGCCAGCTTGTCGCAGTGGACTTGTGGATCGATGCCGACCTTGGCCGCCGCCTGTTGCACTTTCTGGCCATGTTCATCGAGGCCGGTGAGAAAAAATACCTCGCGTCCACGCAGTCGCCAGTAGCGCGCCAGCACGTCCGCCGCTATCGTCGTATAGGCATGGCCGATATGCGGAACATCGTTGACGTAGTAAATCGGAGTGGTGATGTAAAAGGCATCGTCCTTCGTCATAAC
>CAZPNQ010000072.1:0-20144 GCA_964587955.1 uncultured Nitrospira sp. | reverse complement strand
CTGAAAAAGTCCGCCAGCGGCGTTCCCCGCCTTGCCGGAGCGGCTTCGCGAGGCATGCGAAGCGGGCGCGCCGGGGTGGGCTGGTGAGGACTAGCATCTGCAGCCCTCTTTATCGAATAAAAGGGTTGACTCTTCACTTCGCGAGGAGTAGGTACATAATAGACATAGCAAATAGGTCCAAATGTAGGGGATCGGCCAGATGGCCCCACGATTCAACAAAGAACCAATCAACCTGATTCATCGCATTCCATCTCAGAAGCAGATCGATGAAGCTCGTCCGGCAGCGCCTCCTTACGGGCAGATGCTGCTGAATGCCGGAGCTGCTTGTTGGCGCAAAATGGTTGATCTCTTTGCGTATGTGACGCGGTATGAGGACGAGGGCTCTCCGCGGAGTCGTAAACCGCTCGCGCTACCCGACTGGACGATGCAACGCCACGCGGTTAAACAGGATCAGATGCAGCCGGACGTGTCGGGGAAGGGAACGCAGGAAGGAGAGAATCCGTCGGCTGGAAATGTCACTATTCTACATAAGCCGACCCTAGGGCCTGCTCCGGTTCAGACGGAAGAAGTCGCTGAACTCCGAGCCTATCTGGTTGGCCAGCAGGACGAGATTGCCAGGCTTTCGTCCCACATTCAAGAGCTTACCTCCTTGGTGACCTCTCAGCAACAGGTCCTCGTTCATCTCGGTAAAGAGTTGGAAGCCGGCGCATTTTCGACGACGCCGAGTGGCACGGCCGCTGCCTCTGTCAAGCGAAGCCGTGTCGGTCGAAGGAAATCGGCTGACAACGAGACGCCAAATCCCCCTCAGGAAAATGAACATTCGTTTTCTCCTCAGAAAAGCGAAGGTTCATCGCTCAATTTGTAGGTTGGCCCGTTCCGCCAACATCGCAGTGGCTCTCTCAATACTTCTTCAGCATTGTGGCCTCTTCAACACGCACGCCCGTCCACTAGCAAGCCGGTGAAGAATCGCCAGTGATGTTTCCACAAAATACGGTCGACTGATCGGCGCGTCGGCGCACAGATGTAACTCGTCGCCTCGCGGACTTCGCGATGTCGTGCCTGCCGAAATCAACGTCCTGCTAGCCAGGTGTGGGTCAGGTCTGCTAAAAACCCATCAATGAGCATCTTGCATATTCTATTGTGGAGCGCATCGTGGGTAGGACTAGTGGCAATCGATCCAGGTGAGGCCGCTGAACGCCATCTTCCCCGGCCACCCCTCTACGACAATCTCGGCGCCCTTCATCATCCCATCACGACGAGTTCCAACGAAGCTCAACGATACTTTGATCAAGGCTTGCGATTCGTGTACGCCTTCAACCATGAAGAGGCGATCGTGGCCTTCGAGGAAGCCGCGCGTCTGGATCCTTCTGCGGCGATGGCGTATTGGGGTGTGGCGCTCGCATCCGGTCCGAACATCAATTCGACGATGGATAAAGCGGCGGAACGACGAGCATGGGACGCCGTACAAAAAGCTCGGTTGCATCGTGCCCGTGCAAGCGCATCCGAACAGGCGTACATTGACGCGATCGGCAAGCGATACCATCTCAATGTGCACACTCGATCGGCTCTGGATAAAGCGTACGCGGACGCGATGCGTGGAGTGTGGCGGGAGTTTCCGAACGATCCGGACGCCGGTGTGTTGTTCGCAGAAGCCTTGATGGATCTGCGCCCTTGGGACTTATGGACGCCGGCCGGACGGCCAAAGCCCGGCACCGAGGAGTTGGTGTCCACATTGGAATCCCTTCTGGCACGTTTCCCGGATCATCCGGGGGCCTGCCATTACTACATCCATAGCATGGAAGCTTCTCCGACTCCGGACCGAGCCGTGAGCTGTGCGGAACGATTGCCCGCGCTGATGCCGGGTGCCGGCCACTTGGTTCACATGCCGGCCCACATCTACATGCGATTGGGCCGTTACCATGAAGCGGCTGAGCGAAATGCCCGCGCCGCCGACGTCGATCGCAATTATCTGGCCGGCCGAAAGCTGAGCGGCGACTATGCCGACGGCTACTACACCCACAATCTGCATTTCCTTTGGACGACCTTAGTGATGGAGGGCCGAAGGACTGAGGCCTTGAAGGCGGCGCGCCAACTGACGGGAACGATCACGGAAGGCGAAGCGCGAAAAGATAAATGGAAGGAGTTGTACCTTCCTACCCCTGTATGGTCGATGATCAGGTTCGGACAATGGGACGAACTGCTCCGCGAGCCGCCGCCTCCCAAACCGCTGCGTCTGCAACAGGGGATGTGGCGACTGGGAAGGGGAATGGCGCTATCGGCGTCAGGCCGCCTGCCTGGAGCCGAAGGCGAGCACGTCGTGTTGGCCGGCATGGTCAAGCGCCTTGGTCGCGATCGGACTTCGGAAGAGAAAACCGAACGGGTTCTCCTCAAGATTGCGGAACGGCTGCTGGCCGGTGACCTCGCGATGCGCCACCATAAATATGAAGAGACGATTCAATCGTTCACCGATGCCATCAAGCTGGAGGAAGCGCTTCCGTACACCGAACCTCCGTTCTGGCCGATCCCGATTCGCCACTATCTCGGCGCAGCCCTGCTGACCGCGGGCCAACCCGGCAAGGCGGAAACGGTCTATCGAGCGGATCTGGAAAAGAATCCGCGAAACGGGTGGGCTCAGTTTGGGCTCATGCAAAGCCTTCGGGCTCAGCGGAAAGGCCGTGAAGCCGACACCGTGGAAGAACAATGGAAACAGGCATGGGAGCATGCGGATGTGACCCTCGCGGCCTCTCGGTTTTGAAAGAGCGGAAGCGAAACTAGAGGAGAGAGAGATGCGATTTGTAGTTGGAGTGATGGGGCCGGCGAAAGCGACGAAAAGAGATCTCGATAATGCGCGTGTCCTTGGGGAATTCATCGCACGGCGTGGCTGGGTCGTTTTGACGGGTGGGCGTGCCGTCGGGGTGATGGATGCCGCCTGTGAAGGCGCTAAACGGGTCGGCGGGAGCTTAACCATCGGGATCTTGCCGACGGCCAAAGACAAGGTCTCTCGTCATGTGGATGTTCCGATCATCACGGAAATGGGGAGTGGCCGCAATAACATCAATGTCCTGACCAGCCACGTCGTGGTGGTGTGCGGATTGAGCGGATCGGGTACGGTGTCGGAGGTCGCCCTGGCGGTGAAGGCGGGGAAACCGGTCATTCTTGTTGAAGCCTCTCCAGCGGATGTGGCCTTCTTCCGCAAACTCGACCAGCGATTGGTCAACGCCGCCGGCTCACCGGAAGAAGCTATCGAGCTGATCATGAAACTCATGGACGGCCCCCAACGACGGGCACGCCGTTCTGAGCGGCATACTTACGATTACCGTCCGATCTGACGCTCACGGCCTGTAACGGGGTAATCTGACGAAATCGTTCTCCTCTCCGACCAACCGGCATCTCTCCCTATGACTTCGTAGTAAGATGTAAGAACTGTCATACGGCATCAGTCGATGGAGAAGGAGGAAACTCTATGACGACTCTGCAACGTTTGACGATCATGGCCATGACCTTCGTGATCGGCGTAACCCTCACGTCCTGGCCATCCAAAGAGGTTCACAGCGCGCCGACGACTGCCAAAGCTTACTTTGCCGGCGGTTGCTTCTGGTGCATGGAAGAAGCCTTCGAAAAAGTAGATGGCGTCATCGCGGTCGTATCCGGTTACATGGGAGGCACGGTGGCCGATCCCACCTATGAACAAGTGTCCGCCGGACAGACGGGCCACGCCGAGTCCATCGAGGTGACCTATGATCCAACCAAAGTCACGTACCGGAAACTCTTGGATGCGTTTTGGCGAAACGTCGATCCCGTCACCTCCAACGCGCAATTCTGCGACCATGGCAATCAATACCGGTCGGCTGTCTTCTATACGACTGACGAGGAAAAGCAGCTCACGGAAGAATCGAAAAGTAAGATCGAACAGTCCAAGCGGCTTCCTGCACCCATCGTGACGCAGCTGGACAAAGCCTCAACATTTTACCCGGCCGAAGAATATCATCAGGATTATTACAAGAAGAACCCGCTCCGGTATAAGTATTACAAATACAGTTGCGGCCGAGCCCAGCGGTTGGAAGCCTTATGGGGGAAGCCGTAGATTGAGGAAGTTCCGAAGAAAATACGTGATCGTGTTGTGAGTTCCGCAACTCAAGACCTGCCTGCATTAGTCGAGTAAGTAACACTTTTACTTAACATTAACTTTGCGGTCATCAGCCGGTGATGGGCATGGACCATTCTGACAGCGTGGATGTTTCGGCCCTATTCTACATGCTCTACCGCTAGGGCCATCTTCGTGGGTTGTGCACAATAATAAATAGCGTAGAGTAATCACGTAAGAATTCACTATTCAGGTGATGCTGGAATGTTTGTACGTGATTCCCCATCGTACACCGCGAACTTGAAGCTGGAGTGACATGAAGGTTGACGTATGGCATATGCGGCCGTCATTGAAAACAAACGTAGGCCATAAGATAAGTGAGCTAGTACGATATGAGAATGGGCGTTACGCTCTTATTTGGTTGCCGCTCACAAAACAAATACTTAGGTATATTAAACAGCTATGTTGTCCAAGCTCGGAACCGCGCTCAACTCAAAAAGAAGGCCATGGAACTTGGACGTGCGGAGGCACCTCATTTCTGTTCTGAAAAGAACGGATCGTGCACGTTTATCGGTTTGTACGATGTCTATGGTGTAAAAGGGCCTCTACGGAGTGGTGCCATTCTTGGACGATCAAGTTATTGGAGTCGAAAAACGAGACCAGTAGCCGAGCGACAGGTTCTTTCAGACCATAGACTTCTGGCTGCTATGGTAGATAGGACGACATCGAGAGGGCGTACGGACTATGTTTAAAGCTGTTTACCTCTTATCTGCTCCAGCTGTTATAAGGAGAGATCGCCGCACCATCGAAGTATGGTTCCTCGTGAGCGGAGCGTGCGGGAAAAAGCTCATTGAAATGGCAAAAGAGATCGCTGCCAAGAGAACGACGACTCAGCGTCTTCTAAGAATGTCTTCTGATCGAGCAGCTTCAGAGGCTCTCCACTTTTGCGGGTTTGCGGAAGCCCGGGAAGCGTTTGATCCGCCGGTGAGAGTGGGTGGGTGCTTTCTATCCTATGTGAAACACTTCAGCAGCTTGTCTCGCATTCGCGCTCTGATTAAGAAGGGCAACAGGTCAGCGCTCGCCAAAAAATGAGATACCGCTTGGACAAAAAACCGTCTACACTCCTGATGCGCTCGATCGAATCACCCTACTGACCGCTGCGATCAACGGGGTCACCCAATTCGGCTACGATCCAAACAGTAATCTCCTGACTGTCACCGATGCGAAGTCTCAGCAGACGGTCTACACGTACAGCAATATGAATCGGACGAGCACCAGAAAAGACCCGCTCCTGAATACTGAAACCTACACGTACGACAACAACGGCAATCTCTCGACGGTCCTTGATCGGAAGAGTCAGACGACGACGTATACCTACGATCCGTTGGATCGCAGAACCAAGACGACCTTTCAGGACAACACATCCACGAACTACACCTATGACGCGGGCAATCGAATCACGCAGGTGCAAGAGAAGAATTCCGGTGGGACCGTCACGGCCACGATCACCCGAACCTACGACGGCTTAGACCGACTGACACAAGAAGTGACTCCACAGGGCCAGATTGATTACACCTATGACAATGCAAGCCGGAGAGCGACCATGACAGTCGCGGGCCAGCCGCAGGTCACCTACACGTACGACAATGCCAATCGGTTGACGACGATCACGCAGAATGCGAGCACTGTGACTGTTGGGTATGATGATGCCGATCGCCGCACGAGCGTCACCTATCCGAATACGAATAGCATCACCTATGCCTACAACGCGGCATCCGAGTTGACCAGCCTAACGTATAAACAAGGGGCAACAACCCTCGGCGATCTGACTTACACGTATGACGCAGCGGGGAACAGAATTAAGACCGGTGGAACCTTTGCGCGAACCAATCTGCCACCGACACTGACCACCACCACTTACAACGCCAATAATCAGCAGACGACATTTGGTACGAGCACAGAGACATTTGATCTCAACGGCAACTTGGCAACAACTACCGATGGCGGAGTAACGACGACATATACGTGGAATGCAAGGAACCAGTTGACTGGCATTAGCAAGACCGGCTTCTCTGCAAGCTTTGCCTATGACAGCTTTGGTCGTAGAACGGGCCGGACAGTGAACGGGACTGTAACCAATTATGTGTATGACGGACTCAATCCAGTACAGGAAAAGAACGGGGCCACAGTTACCGCAAATCTTCTCACAGGATTGGGGATCGACGAGTTCTTCACGAGAACGGATGGCGTCGGTGTCCGTACTCTATTGTCTGACGCCCTCGGCTCAACGATTGCACTCGCCGATGGAACAGGGGCATTGCAGACTCAGTACACCTATGAACCATATGGATTTACAACACAGACAGGGTCAGCCAGCACCAATAGCTATAAATACACAGGCCGTGAAGATGACGGAACTGGGCTCATGTACTACCGAGCACGGTACCATCAGCCAAGGTTCCAGCGGTTTGTTGCCGAGGATCCGTTTAAGTTCCTGATCGGAGACGCAAATCTCTATGGTTATGTCAGTGGCAATCCGATGTTGTACAGAGATCCATATGGACTTTTCGAGTTGCCGTTGTTACCGCAAGAAGTCGTAGATATATCGGCAGGAATTGGTGATGTACTTTCTCTAGGGTTAACAGACTTGATGCGGGATGCAACGGACATAAACAATGTCGTTGATAAGTGCTCAAATGCATATAGGAATGGAAGATATGTTGGTTATGCATTAGGTGGTTTAGGTCTTGGGTTACGAGGCGCTGCCGCACTTGGTGGAACACGCTTGGGGAGTTTTTTAAACAGCAATCGATATTTACGGATCGGACCTGGCAGAATGCCCGCGAATGGTCCACTTCCAGCATCCACCAATGCGTCAAGAGTATCGATAGGCCAAGGACCAGGGAATCCGCATATCGATCTCAGAGTTCGCGGTATTGATTGAGGAAACATTATGGGTAACGATTCTTCCGATCTAAGCAATGCGATAAAGGCGATCGTTCGTGAACGACTCAATGTTCTGTCGTCCAAGGAGTTAGTGGAGCTCAGAGAAATTCCAAGCCAAACCAGCGAAGAAATCGTTCTGCAAGGAACCAAACTCACTTTGTCAGTATGGCATGACCTACTTCCCTCACAAGATCATCGGATCGTTGTTCAAGTCTACAAGCCAGGCGTGTTGGGCATCGGACGCATGCACGCCGATGGCTTTATCATTAACTACCATAATGAAAAAAGGTCGCTTACGATTGAGGAATGGGCACCATTCAGTTAACGGATGCGATCAACCGCTCAAAGCTGGGAGCACCTTGCTCGCAGTAATCTGCCACCGGTCCTGATGACCACCAGCTGCAACGCGAACAACCAACAGACTGCGTTCGGTACGAGCACAGAGACATTTGATCTCAACGGCAACTTGGCAACAACTACCGATGCTGGGGTGACCACGACCCACACCTGGAACGTGAGGAATCAACTCACAGGCATTAGCAAAACGGGCTTCACTGCCTCCTTTACGTACGATAGCTTCGGGCGCAGGACAGGAAAAACGATTCAGGGGACCACGACGAACTTCCTGTACGACGGCTTGAACCCCGTTCAGGAAAAGAACGGCGGAACCGTCACAGCTAATCTGCTGACGGGTTTGGGGATCGATGAATTCTTCACTAGGACTGACGGAGTTGGCAGCCGAGCATTGCTCACCGATGCCCTCGGCTCGACCGTTGCTTTAGGCGATGGGACCGGCACGCTTCAGACGCAGTACACCTATGAGCCATTCGGGGTTACAACCCAAACCGGGCTGGCGAGCACAAATAGCTACAAGTTTACGGGCCGTGAAGACGATGGTACGGGGCTGATCTACTACCGGGCACGGTACTACGAGCCGAGGCTCCAGCGGTTTATCGCGGAAGATCCAATCGGGTTCAGAGGTGGAATCAATTTGTATCGTTACGTGCGCAACAATCCGACCCGCTGGACTGATCCTATAGGACATGGTCCGATTGGTTTCTGGGTATGTACTACTGTAAATGTTGGTAAGCAAGCCAACGACATTCGTCGTTACCTGGACCTTTTAAATGAAAATACCAGATTGACACAGGACATGCTGACGAGAGTGCAATCAGAGATTGCTGCATGTCCGTCAAAAGACACGGAACGACTGGTGGTACTGGGCAATGTGCGAGATCAACTACAACTTCAACTGGATCAGTTGCTCCTAACTCATGCCGCAGATGTAACAATGTCAGGGTTGTATCAGCTTGCGGAAGGAATGGTCTGGGAAGGACTTTGTGGATTAATATACATGTTACCCACACCCTAATACGCAAGGTTCCTTATGTCCACAAGCGCTCGTTCTACGACACATCGTTTGATGATTTTCTTAGTTGCACTCTCTGGGCTGGCAGCACTAGCCGCCAGTCAGCAGTACTTCATTCTGCAATCGGAAGAAGTGATGGTGTTGGCTCGCCAAACGTCAGAAGAATCCTTTATTTCGACGATTGGACAGGCGGGAGGTGAATCAAATCCAGAAATCGCTCAAAGGCTGGCTCAGCGGAAATCAAGTATTGAGGGTATCTATTCAAGTGCAGTTGGGATGATTCGGCATCTTGAGATTCGTGCGATGGCCGACTTAGTTGGATGGTGTGTGGTATTGGGTATCTCAGGCTGGGTTTTAATTATTACTACACGTAAGAAGCCCAACCTGAATAGTTCGTCTGCCGTTTCCTCCGACCCTGAGGATTAGCTGTTACGGACACGATCACCAGAACTTATGATGGTCGCGACCGACTCACACAGGAAGTGACACCACAAGGCCAGATTGATTACACCTATGACAGTGCCTCACGTCGTGCCACCATGACAGTGGCAGGTCAGCCGCAAGTCACCTACACGTACGACAATGCGCGCCCATAAAATGGGGTCAGGTCTTGCAATACGGCAACAAGACGGCTATATTTTCCGCATGGCGCGCCCCTTACGAATTGAATATCCCGGTGCCATCTACCATGTGACGAGTCGTGGCAATGCCCGACAGGACATTGCGATGGATGATCATGATCGGTCTCAATTTCTCGCCCTCCTGGCGCATGTCGTCGATCGGTTTGGGTGGCACTGCCATGCCTATTGCCTGATGGACAATCACTATGATTTTATAAATGGGGTCAGGTCTTGCAATACGGCAACAAGACGGCTATATTTTTTGCATGGCTCGCCCGTTACGAATCGAATATCCTGGGGCCGTCTATCATGTCACGAGTCGCGGCAATGCCCGCCAGGACATGGTGGTTGATGACCGCGACCGGTCACAATTTCTTGCCCTCCTGGCGCATGTCGTCGATCGGTTTGGGTGGCACTGCCATGCCTATTGCCTGATGGACAATCACTATCACCTTCTGATTGAAACCCCACAGCCGAATCTTTCAAGGGGCATGCGTCAATTGAATGGGCGGTATACCCAAACGTTCAACCGGCGGCATGACCGAGTGGGGCATCTTTTCCAAGGACGGTTTACGGCCATTCTCGTGGAAAAAGAGGCACACCTGCTGGAACTTTGTCGCTACGTCGTCCTCAATCCTGTCCGAGCCAAGCTGGTGAAGCACCCACGGCTCTGGAGCTGGAGTAGTTATCGGGTGACGGGAGGGGAGAGCGGCGTACCCACCTGGGTGACCACAGATTGGATCCTAGGACAGTTCAGTCAGCGAGTGAGATCTGCGCAAGAGAAGTACCGAACCTTTGTCGCCGAAGGACGGGACGGGCCGCGTCCCTGGGAGCAGCTCACGGGGCAAATCTATTTAGGCTCGGACGAGTTTGTTGCCCAGCATCAGCCAAATCGAGTGATTCAGGAGATTCCGCGTAGACAGACACAGACTCATCGTCCCTCCCTTCGAGTGCTGTTTCAGAAGCAGCGCGGGCTCCCCCAGCTGATTCACGAAGCCTATCGCCAACATGGCTATCGGCTGGCCGAGATTGCGATGCATCTGGGAGTTCACTATGCGACTGTCAGTCGTCAGCTCAAGCGGGCCGAGGAAAGCAATGCAGTGTGATTACAAGACCTGACCCCTACTTGTGGACCCTGTCGCCTCAAGCAAGCGGAGCAACGGATGCATGATTGCAAGACTTGACCCTAGCGATAGGGGCCATTTGAAATCGGCTAAAAACAGGGATAGCTTCAGAATCATTCCAATCTTCAGTTCGACCGATGATTCAGCGCTACACCCGTTCGTTGACACATCCAGCACAGTGGCCTCACCTTCAAAGTCATCGTCTCCAAAGAAAAACAGTCGGCAAGAGAGGGCAATTCTTCTGCCACGTCTATCTTGTAGACTCGAATCGGTCTGACCGGGTTCTTGAGGTATGTTTGATGCCACGGAATGATCTTTTCGATGAAAGGGTTGTCCAGCAATCCTTAGTGTACACATGGAGATGACGTCGGCAAGGATAATTCATATTCTACCTAGGTGTGCGTCTAGCATCCATCTGTCGTGCTCAAAATTCTGACCCATACTTGACCGCCAGCCCAATCCTCTGCCACAAATGACACCGGCCAGTGGTAATAAAGCAAGGAGTCCAGTAATGCGAACGGTCAGTCGGCGGATGGTGGATCTTGCCCAATCGGAAATTCGGGCGATGACACAGGCTTGCGCGAGCATGAAGGGCCTTAATATGGCTCAGGGTGTTTGTGACACGCCGGTGCCGCCGATCGTTCTCGAAGGGGCAGAGCAGGCTATCAGGGATGGGCACAATGTCTATACTCGTTTCGACGGCGTGCCTGAATTGCGTCAGGCTATCGCCGACAAGCTCGCGCACTATAACGGTGTTGAAGCAGATCCAGAAACGCAGATCACCGTCAGCGCCGGGGCAACCGGCGCCTTTCACTGCGCGTGTGAAGCGTTGCTCGATCCGGGTGACGAAGTCATCCTCTTCGAACCATACTACCAGTACCACGTCAGTGCCTTACGCGCCGTCGAGGCAGTGGCGGTGATTGTGAAGATGAAGGCCCCGAAATGGATGTTCGATCCGGCTCAGCTCGAAGAAATGGTCACGCCTAAGACCAAGGCCATCGTTGTCAATTCGCCCGGCAACCCATCGGGCAAGGTATTCAGCCGAACGGAGCTTGAGGCACTGGCAGAATTTGCATGCCGGCACGATCTTTTCGTGTTCACGGACGAAATCTATGAGTACTTTCTCTATGACGGTCGGCAGCATGTGAGCATGGCTTCCTTGCCGAATATGAAAGAACGGACGGTGACCATCGGAGGGTACTCCAAGACATTCAGCGTGACGGGGTGGCGGATCGGATACAGTGTGGCTGCGCAGTCATGGACCAAAGCCATCGGTGCGATGAACGATCTCCTCTACGTCTGTGCTCCGGCACCGCTTCAAATGGGCGTGGCTCGCGGCATCAAAGAGTTGCCCGACGATTTCTATCAAAGCCAGGCGCAAGACTATCGGCGCAAGCGCGACAGGTTTTGCAGCGCTCTCGCCCAGGCCGGACTTCCCCCCTCGATTCCGGAGGGAGCCTATTACGTGTTGGCGGATGTGTCCCGGCTTCCAGGCGACACGGGAAAAGCGCGCGCCATGTATCTGTTGGAGAAAACCGGTGTGGCTGGTGTACCGGGAGAGGCCTTTTTCTCCGGTGCGGCAGGAGCCAGCTTCATTCGGTTCAGTTATGCCAAGACGGACCCCGATCTCGATGAGGCTTGTCGGCGCTTGATCCAAGCCAACCTCTAGCAGGATGTTGAGAAAGCGCTGCAACAATCTGCTGGCATTCCAGATGAACGTCTATTTACCATCGCTGTCGACCATTTGCGTTAGCTGTTTGAGCTGGCGCATAACAGCATCGGGACAATGCGCGCTGGTGGCGATGATTCCACGATAGCGCGGCTTACGTTGGTTAAAGCTCAGATCCTGTCCTCGTCCGTCAGAGATGGTTCCTCCTGCTTCCGCGACGAGAAGAGTCCCCGCTGCAACGTCCCATTCGTTTTCAGATTCTAATGTCGCCACCGCTTCGATTCGGCCCGTAGCGGCGAGTGCGAGTACCCACGCAATTGAACGGATAGGACGGGTGCTGACCGACGGCTCCACGGATGTGAAGCGGCCGATCTGTTGCTCCCAAGAATTCAAGGCGATGACCGGAAGCCGACCGCTCAACGCGGTTGATGGGGCAACGGACTTTTCATTGAGACGGAGACCTCCACCTCGGGTAGCGGTGAATAATTCCTCCGTGGAAGGGTTGAAGATGCTTGCCACGACGGGCTGACCCTGCTCAATGAGGGCGACGGAAATGCAAAACTCAGGTTCACCACTGATGAATGCCTTCGTCCCATCTATGGGGTCAACCACCCAGACTCGTTTCCTCTGAAGTCGATCCGGACCGTCAGGCGATTCTTCAGAGAGCCATCCATCCTGAGGAAACGCCGACATCAGACAGGATTGGAGCGTCCGGTTCACTGCCAGGTCCGCCGAAGTTACCGGCGACCGGTCCGGCTTCTGAATCGTCTCATATCCATCGGCTGCAAACCGTAAGGCTTCCGCTCCGGCCTTCCGCACCGCATCGATGAGAACCTGCTGTTCGTAGTCCCATGCCATAATGGGGAGAGTAACAGGCTTGGAGACAGATGAAAAGAACGTGTGCAGGCTTGACCTAGCGCTCGAATCTGCGTACAAGCACGCTACGATGAAACTGGTTCAGAAACGTTCGAAGAAGACGGGACTTTCGCCCGGAACGCTGATTCACATCGGTGAACAGCGGACCGAGGCTGTGACGATCACCCGCTTCAATTATGCCGGTTCGCGGTGCGATGAGCGCCTCGTCGAAGACATCACTGAACTTCACCCGACGGCCGACGAAACCGTCACGTGGGTGAATATCGGCGGGGTCCATAAGGTCGACGTGCTGGAAACCATTGGAAAACATTTTGGGCTTCATCCCCTTCTGCTGGAAGATATTGCCAATACGGACCAACGCCCGAAGCTCGACGACTATGAGACCTATTTCTTTCTCGTCATGAAAATGCTGACCACCTCTAAACGAGGGGACATTGAGGTCGAACAGGTCAGTTTCGTGCTTGGACGCAACTATGTTCTTTCATTTCAAGAAAACGGGTCCGATGTCTTTCAATCGGTGCGGGATCGCCTCAGAGGCGGCAAGGGACGTCTTCGGCAGAATGGGTCGGACTATTTGCTGTATGCGCTCATCGATGCCGTGGTCGACCAATATTTTTCGGTACTGGAAATGCTCGGCGAACGGATCGAATCCCTGCAAGAGCGGGTCATCGCTGATCCGAAACCGGATATCCTCAAAGACATTCACGCGCTCAAGCAGCAGATGTTGTTCGTGCGGCGAGCCGTGTGGCCGTTGCGGGAAGCGATCAATAACCTGTCTCGTTCGGAATGTCCGTTTTTTCATGAACCAACAAAGGTCTTTTTTCGAGACGTCTACGACCATGTGGTGCAGATCGTCGACACCATCGAGACATTGCGTGAAATGGTTTCGGCCAGTCTCGACATTTATCTTTCGAGCGTGAGCTATCGGCTCAACGCCGTCATGCGAGTGCTGACGGTCATCACGACGATTTTCATGCCGCTCACCTTTATCGCCGGCATCTACGGCATGAATTTCGAGCATATGCCGGAGCTGAAATGGCCCTGGGGCTATCCGATGGCGTTGGGCATCATGGGAGCTGAGGCGGCCGTGATGCTGATCGGGTTTCGCCGAAAGAACTGGCTGTAGCAGGATGTCGAAAGCCTTCCGGCTTCTTCTCAAGTCTCTTGAGACACGTGAAGCGTATCTCGTGAAGCCCGCGCGGCCTCATCGACGCGGGCCGACTCAGCCCACATCAATGATGTCTGCGAGGCCCTCGGCTTCGCCGCGAGGCGAGCGAGCGTGAAGCGCAGGATAGAACAGGCGCGCCTGGGGAGGCGGCATCAACGCGGGATGGGCTGGGTGAGATGCAACTATTCTTGAACTTCCACTTTATCCACGAAATAAGTGGTCTCACCGAAGCAGGTGGTTGGAATATAGCGGTACTCTTTGTAATGCAAGATCACCCGTTTCCCCATCACCGCTGATAATTGGGTCGCGACCTTATCGTCCCAGATCGTGAAATCCCAGAGAACAGGCGCCGTTCCCGGCACGGTCGTCATCGCCAACTCTCCTTCATGCGTCTTACACATCCAGCCTTTGGTGGAAAATTTTTGGATGTATCCGGCTCGATTTCCATCGGAATAAGACCAATTGAACACGACGGTCAGGTAGGCGGCACCGACAAAAACGAGAAGCATCACAGCCAGTTTCACCATATCTCCTCAGTTAGGGATGGACGTCGTTGAATAGCCACGGAGCCTCAGTTTTTCGCCGAGATTCATAGGCCGTGATCTGCGGCTCATGCTCGAGTGTGAGGCCGATCGCATCAAGTCCGCGATAGAGGCAATCCTTACGGAACGGATCGATATCGAACCGATAGGTCGCTCCCTTCGGTGTCGTCACCGCTTGGAGGCCCAGATCGACCGTGAGCCGGTAACCCTCGATGCTGAGCACGTCGTTCATGAGGGACAGCACGTCCTCTGATTTCAACACCACCGGGAGAATTCCGTTCTGAAAACAGTTGTTATAGAAAATGTCCGCAAAACTCGGCGCAATGATGCAACGGAATCCCTGGTCCAGTAACGCCCAAGGCGCATGTTCACGGGAGGAGCCGCAGCCGAAATTGTCGCGGGTTAAGAGAATAGTTGCGCCCTGATACCGAGGCTGATTTAAAAAAAACGATGGATCAGGCGAACCGTCTTTTTGTTTCCGCCAATCAAAGAACAAACCTTCGCGCAGCCCCGTGCGTTTGATCGTTTTCAGAAACTGTTTCGGAATCACTTGGTCGGTGTCGACGTTCACGCGATCCAGGGGGGCGACGAGACCAGTGAGCGTTGTGAAAGGTTCCATCGTGTTGTCAGCTCCAGTGTCTGATATCGACAAAATGTCCTTCAATGGCCGCGGCGACTGCCATGGCCGGCGACACCAGATGGGTTCGGCCTCCGGCTCCCTGGCGTCCCTCGAAATTCCGGTTGCTCGTAGAGGCACAGCGCTCACCGGGCTTCAGCACGTCGGCGTTCATTGCCAGGCACATGCTGCACCCCGCTTCCCGCCACTCGAACCCTGCCTCGCGGAACACCCGGTCCAGTCCTTCGGACTCCGCCTGTTGCTTGATGAGCCCGGATCCTGGAACCACCATCGCGTGTACGGTCTTCGCGACCTTTTTGCCCTTCGCGAAACCGGCGGCGAGGCGAAGGTCTTCAATCCGCGAGTTCGTGCAGGAGCCGATGAACACTTTGTCGATTTTGATGTCGGTAATCGGCATATTGGGGGACAGCCCCATATAGGCCAATGCTCGTTCGGTGGCGCTCTTCGTTTTCTCGTCAGCGATCGCTTGGGGATCCGGAATATTCTGGTCCACGCCGAGTACCATGCCGGGACTGGTCCCCCAGCTGACTTGTGGGGCGATGCGTTCCGCTTCCAAGGTTATGGTCCTATCGTATTTGGCGTCCGTATCAGTCTTGAATTGCCGCCATGCCGTCACAGCCTGTTCGAAAAGATTCCCCTTCGGCGCCAGCGGACGCCCCTTGATATAGGCAATCGTCTTGTCATCGGGAGCGACCATGCCGGCGCGAGCTCCGCCCTCGATCGACATGTTGCAGAGGGTCATGCGGCCCTCCATGCTCAAGGCGCGAATGGCGGAGCCGGTATATTCAATCACGTATCCGGTTCCTCCGGCAGTGCCGATCTTCCCAATGATCGCGAGAATAATGTCCTTGGCCGAACAGCGGTCGGAAAGAGTTCCATCGACGCGTATTTCCATCGTCATGGGCCGCTTCTGCACCAAACATTGCGTGGCCAATACGTGCTCCACTTCGCTCGTGCCGATGCCGAACGCCAGCGCGCCGAATGCTCCGTGGGTAGACGTGTGGGAGTCGCCACAGACGATCGTGGTACCGGGGAGAGTGAATCCCTGTTCGGGGCCGATCACGTGCACAATTCCTTGACGGATGTCGCTCATGTTGAAAAGAGTAATGCCGAAATCCTTGCAGTTGTCCTCGAGTGTCTGAATTTGAAGAGCGCTCACTTGATCGGCGATCCCCAACTTCCGGTCTGTGGTAGGAACATTATGATCCGGAACGGCCAGTGTTGCGGTAGGTCGTCGAGGGCGGCGCCCTGCAAGCTTCAATCCTTCGAAGGCCTGAGGTGATGTCACTTCATGAACCAACTGGCGGTCTATGTACAGCAACGTCGTCCCGTCAGGTTCGGACCGTACGACATGCGAATCCCAAATTTTATCGAATAAAGTCTTGCCCGCCATCCGTACTCCTGCTTCGTTAAGAGAGAAGCCGTATTATACAGAAGAGTCCCATGGTCTTGACAAGGTCTCTATGCGACTTCTTGAAGTCTTCGTCGACACGTCGCTAAAGACCGTTTGATTTCGCCAAGGCGTACACCACGGTCACTGCGGAACGGGTGAGGCTTGCCCAGCCTGACTAGTCGTGTTACCACCATGCTCGTGAAAACTGCGCCCTGGAACGAGCCACGCATTGTAGAGTGGAGTCAGTTGTTGCTGAACAGCTATCGTCATTGGGTAGGGAAGGATCTGATCGGGCGGACACTCAATGTAGAACAGCAGGCACGGCTGTTGTTCGAAGCATCCGTTGTCGTCGTGTCGCACGGTGAGGAGCCGGACCCGATTTTGAACTATGGCAATCAGACGGCCTTGAACCTGTGGGAACTGTCCTGGGATCGATTCATTACGACACCGTCGCGGCTTACGGCTGAGGCCGATGACCGTGCTGAGCGGGAAAGTATGTTGGAACGAGCAAAGCTCAACGGCTACTTCGATGGGTATCGGGGCGTGCGGATCTCTTCAACAGGAAAACGATTTCTTGTCGAACAGGCCCTGATTTGGAATGTGATCGATCCCGTCGGAAATCCTCTGGGGCAAGCCGCGACGTTTTCACGATGGTCCGATGTCGTTTGAAGATATAGTCTCGACCCCTAACTAGGGAAATGAACGATTTCTTCGAGAGCTTGAATCGGAGCGTTTGGGAAGGTGGGTGATCAGGTCCAGAGTTCGAGGGGGCCGTGGTTCGCGATAGCCCGCAGCAGATCTCGGGTGGCAAGAATCCCTACGAGACGGCGATTGTGATCTAAGATCGGAACAGCATGAATCCGTTCTTCCAGCATGACATGCGCCACTTCACGAATTTCTGTCACGGGCGTTGCAGAAATAACTCGGGAAGTCATGATTTCAGCCAATCGGCGCCTGGAGGCCTGTCGCTTATCGGCCGCCGTGATAAGTTCTGGAACATGATGAAGGAGGTCACGGTACGAGACCATCCCGACGAGGGTATCGTGCATCGACGTAACGGGAATATGGTGGAATCCCTTGTGTGACATACTCGCCCAGGCGTCAAGCAGGGAGCTATCGGATGGAAGAGAAAAAACCGGAGTACTCATCAAGTCGCGCGCGAGGATCGCAGGTTTCGGATGCGGACGTTCGAGACTCTGCCGTTGATAAGCCGTTTGCGCTGCCAAGGCTGAGCGATCCAATGAAGGGTGTTGGTCGTGATGATCACGCTCTCCATTCAGTGGGCCGACCGGCTTGACCGGATACGTCTCCACGATTCCATTGACTGCCAGAATGATGGCCATGCTCCTTTAGCTCCTCAACTGTTGTATCGGAATATTCGGGAAATACTTAAGCTAGGCATTGCCAGGAGAGCCTTCAACCGACGAGAGAGAACGTGGCTCACTTCCACCATCGATATCGTCCAGCCCTCAGATAGCGTCGATGCATGTATAGATGACATCAGCGGTTTTTGGGGGAAATCGTTTCAACGGAAAAGCTGGATTTATCGTGCAATATTACGGTTCTTGCAATCGCAACCATTCCAAATCGGTTGCTTCCGTTTTGAGCCATATGCTATAAGGATTGCGGTGTGGTGCGATACGTGTTGACGACCGGCATCCAGACAATATTCCACAAATAAGACGTAGCGAAAGGCGCCTTACCAAAAGTCTGCAATCTTCCAAGGTTTGGCAATATAAATTCACAAGCCTCTATTTTATCTCTTCTTTCTCGCAAGGGGGGTAGTCATGGGCAAGACAATATTGGCGGTCTTCCTCGGCCTTGGAATGGTAGTGGCTGGGGCTTCGGGTTCGTATGCGCTTCAAGCAGGTGGTGTTGAAACCGGCGATTTGGAAACGGGTTCTGTCGTCGGCCAGCCGTTCAAGGAGCTGAGTGTGGATGCGTCGTTCTTCGCTATCGAAATCGGCAACATGAAGACGTGGTACCCTCCTACGACCGTCATTGATTTTAAGTCGCGCCCAGGCGCTCCGGTTCTGCTAAAAGTAACGAATAATGCGGCTGCCGAACATGGATTTCATCTCAGCGCTGTGGCCAACCAATCGGGACCATTTTCCTTAGAAACTAAGATCGTGCTCAAGCCGGGGGAAACGCGTTACATCGGTGTCCCCACCAGCGATTTGTTTTATGCAGCGGGAAGCGTTCTTGAGTATCGATGCCATTTGCATCCGGCCCACGTCGGAGGCAAGTTGGTGATGCTGAAATAACCCAGTTTCGGTTCCAACAGTGAAAAAGGCCTCGGTGGACTTCACCGAGGCCTTTCATTTTTCCCTTTCAATAGCCAAAAACTAAGGGCCCTGGTTCCGTCTGGAACCAGGGCCCTCCAAACAATCACTCGTAACGTGTTAGTTTCTTACGCCGCTCCACACTTTGGCAGGATCGATCGCTTTATCGGGATTTAACGTCTTCGCCCTTTCCAGAAGCATATCCGTCGCTTCAGGATAGAGAGGGTCTGAAATACAGCAATTATCAACGGGGCAAACCGCGGCACACTGAGGTTCATCGAAGTGTCCGACACATTCGGTGCAGCGATCATGCGCGATGACATAAATATTATCGCCTACACCTTGGCCGTCGCCGACGTGATTGCCCTTGGTCTCGGCGTCGCTCCTGGTTTCGAAAATCGCTTCATTTGGACATTCCGGAAGACATGCTCCACAGGAGATGCATTCGTCGGTAATCAATAATGCCATGACTCAAGCCTCCTTCTCACTCCAAAAGACTAGAACATTGACAAGCTCACGCGCCTCACACCATAGTGCTTCCATCGACTTATGGTGAATAGACACGCAGAAAATCATTTTATTCTGTGATTCTTTTCCAAGTCAACTGAATGGAATCCGATCAGAAGACCTAGGTCGTTATTTCGTATAGGGCATTGGGCCCAGCAGAAAGAGAACACGTCGGTCATCGTCAATGGCCTCTGATCAAGTTCCAACGAGCGATCGAGAGCAGCGGAAAAAGCGGATCATCATGATGATTCTGCTCGCCCTTCTCCTGATGAGCGCTTCGGTTTTTCTCGTCGAACGCAAGGAATCAAGTATCATCGTCATCACGTTCCCGAGCGGTATTGAGCTGGAGGCCGAGGTGGCGGACACGCCGGAGAAGCTGCTCTTTGGACTCGCCTTTCGCGAGGCATTGCCTCCGAATGGCGGTATGCTTTATATCTTTGAGCAAAACGGGATGCATCGCACGACAACTAAGGAATATCGATTCCCCGTCGACATTCTGTGGGTGGACGAAAGTCATCATGTGGTGCATATGCTTGAACATGCAGCGCCATGTGCACAAGATCCTTGCCCCCTTTTGGGGCCACCGCCTGAAGCGGTTCGGTATGTCATACAGGCGGAATCCGGGTTCATTCGGAAAGCCGGAGTTGCAAAAAGCGATGAGCTTAAGTATGCCCTTCGTATGTAAAGGCTAGCAGGGTGTGGAAAAACTAAGTTGATACAAAAAATATGGTTGGAAGTTTCAGTTCGGTGCAAACACCAGAATCACTTCAGAATGCTCAAAAAGGCTGTCCGGCAAGGCCGCAGCGAGGTCCGCGACGCAGCGAAGAAGGAGCGTCATGTTTGCGGACGGGCGCCCTCGGCTTCGCCGCGAAGCGAGCGAGCCGGTGAGCGCCCAGTGTCTTGGGCGAGGCGTAACCTTTCTCACCC
>CAZPNQ010000071.1:0-20342 GCA_964587955.1 uncultured Nitrospira sp. | reverse complement strand
AGAACGAGCTGTTCCTTGGCGAAGGTTGAGTCGACAAGGGCGAGTGGGATGCAGTGAAATGCCAAATCCCAGGCGGCATACCAGGGATACTCCCATTTGTCCGGCATCGAAATAACATCGGCATTGTACAGGTGTGTCCAGTCCGAGTTCCGTCCATGGAGGCGTTCATGAGGAGGATCCGGCATCCCCGGATCACCGACGAGCCAGCGTTTCATGTCATAATAGTAGAACTGCTTGCTCCACAGTAAGCCAGCGAACGCCTGCCGTTGTACCAGTCTCGCATCCTCGGAGAGATCAGCCGGAGCCAGCTCGTCATAAAACTCATCGGCTTCACGAATACGTTGCGTGAAGAGTTCATCGAACAGTTTAACTTCAGGCCATGCAACCTCAACTCTATTGCTCAAACGAAGGCGAACGATCTCCGATGCACCTGGCGGCAATGATAGTCGATAGTGGGCGGCTGCCTTTGAGCCGACCTTCTCAGGATTGACCGCATCTGTTCGATTGTGGACGATGTAGTCATGAAAACTATCTTTCACATATTGGGCGCCATCCCGGTCGCCATATAATCGGCGGGAATTCGTCTCGTTCTCAGTAAAGAGCAGCGGGGGTTTCCCTTCACACCATAGTCGACGTTCACCATAATATTCGTGATCCAATTCAATCACGCTCATCCCGCCGACAGCTTTTCCTTCACGCATTCTCGGCCGGCGTGCATCGATTCCCCACGACCACGTATTGCGGAACCAGAGAGTAGGCAAAAGTGTCAATTCGGCACGATCCGGCCCTCGGTTCGTGATTTCAATACGGATGAGAAGCTCCTCCGGCGTTGCCTTCGCATATTCCACGACGACATCGAAGTAGCGGTTTTCATCAAAAACTCCGGTGTCAACCAACTCATATTCCGACGCTCCACGCCCGCGTCGGCGATTTTCCTCTACAAGCGCGTCGTAAGGAAACGCAGGTTGCGGATACTTATAGAGATACTTCATGTATGAATGCGTCGGCGTTGAATCTAAATAGAAATAATATTCCTTTACATCTTCCCCATGATTCCCTTCGTTACCTGTCAATCCAAACACCCGCTCCTTCAGAATGGGATCGCGTCCATTCCAAAGAGCGAAGGCAAAACAGATGTATTGGTGACGATCTGAAATCCCGGCAATTCCGTCTTCATTCCACCGGTAGGCGCGTGAGCGGGCGTGATCATGAGGAAAGGCTTCCCAGGCCGTTCCATGTGGACTGTAATCCTCGCGTACCGTTCCCCAGGCACGTTCGCTCAAGTAGGGTCCCCATCGCTTCCAGTGCTGCCTACGGGCCGCATCTTCGCCAAGCCGTTGCCGCTCGGCGTCCGAAGAAGCTTGAAACGTCCGGTCCGATTTCTCCATGGGACCTCTTTTACCCTGAGTACGAGTTAGGGGCGGAACGAGGGGTACGATGCTCCCCCTGTTGACAAGAATCAAGCATGGGTTTGCTGAGGACCTGAATCCACTTCCTTTTTCGGTCTCTCGTTTATTTACTTGAAGAACGAAGTAGTCGTGAGTCGAGAAGAAGCGGTGGCCTTCTATGTATCGTGAAGGCCAGGAGGAAGTATCGAATATTGTTTGGGATTGCTCTCGAAAAACCGTGAGCGGAGCCGATCGATCTTAACTCCAGATCACTCGCTCCTGGTTTAACAGATAGTCGATGACTTCGATACTATTCCGCATCTGGATCTGAGCCTGCTCAGACATCGGAAGCACGGCCCCAACCAACTTGCCGGCTTCCATATCCATGAGCGATGGGATGTCTTCACCTGATGGTTTTTCAAGATTACTGCGAAAGCTAGCCAAGGGGAACCTCCTGGTTGAATCTTTCTCGGCGCCCCAGCGGTGTTTCTTTAGTTCAAGAATAATCTGGTCCTACATGTGCCAGATAAAAAGCATACCATACGCATTCCCCACATTAGGGGTATCCTCTATCTCATTGTTTCCACGGAGGTTGTCAGCGATTTTGCGCGGGCAACGGAAGCGGAGGAAGCGCTCCAAGGTAACGGAACGCTCCGCGATTCAGCAGAGCCGTGTCGGGTTTCAGCCGAAAATCGTCGTGCTCAGCATCGACAAAGTGTGGATCGACCGTCATGTCCGACTCGGTCTGAAGCTCCGGTGCATGAACGTTCGGGGATCCAGCTCTCATATAGTTCATCTCATTATTGAACAACCCGTTATACGAGATCTTGGCCTGACTCGACATGGCAATGAGAAAACCGACTTTATTGAAACTCACAATATTCCCCGAAGCCTCGATTGTCGACAAACCTAGGAATGCCGCTCCCCCCCCGTTCTTGGCCAGGGTATTATTGATCAAGACCGCTTGTGCCTGGTCACTCACTACCACCGCCTCGAACAAATTTCTGGTGATGATATTGCGCTCAAGCCGAACCGATGACTTGCCGGTCACATTCAGACCGTGATCGTTGTCATGGATGACGTTTCCAATCAACAGAGCCTGGGAGTCAGAAAAGTGTACGCCGGTCGTCTCGCTTCCCCCGATGACACAATCTTCGATTCGAACATCTTGTACCTGCTGGCCAAAGACCATCCCATTCACGTGAACCTGACGCAGCGTGATCCGGTTCCCGTTGAAAATGCCGACCGCATGTCCTCCATGGTCGTTGATCGTGAGACCACTGATCTCAATATCCGTCGCTCCGTACGGCCACTTGCCCACGTGCAGCACACCGACCATCTGACCTCGTCCCACTAGAACGACTTTATCAACCCCCGCGCCGATGATCTTGACCTTCTCTTTGCTATGGATGGTCACATCCTGCGCGTAGGAACCGGCCTTGATCAACACCGTGTCACCTTTTCCGGCACTATCGACCGCCTCTTGAATCGAAGAGAAATCCCCCGAGCCGTCAAGTGCCACCGTGATCGTCCGCGGACTAGACGGTGCGCTTTCGGCTCGCGCAACCTCGCCCACGGCATTCATGACCCCGCAGATTATCGCTATAAGAACAACGTATCGCATGCTGAATTTCTTACAAGCGGGAAACCGGCGATGTCAATCTCAGTTTCATGTAGAGCTGAGCGCATGATAAGCTCCCCCGCCATGATTCTGATCGGACTGACCGGAGGCGTCGCCACCGGAAAAAGCACGGTGGCAAAGATGTTCAAGAAATGCGGCGCTGTTGTGATCGATGCCGATGTATTGGCGCGTGAGGTGGTCCAGCCGGGCAAACCTGCATGGCGGGACATTGTCCAGACATTTGGGACCGGACTCCTCAATTCCGATCGTACGATCAACCGCCGAGCTCTCGGCTCGATCGTATTCAGTCAGCCCGCGAAACGGCGTCGGCTCGAGCGTATCATCCATCCTCGCGTGGCTCGTGAACAGCAGCGACTGACGAGACAGGCTGCCAGGAAAGATTCGGACGCCGTCGTGATCTATGACGTTCCCCTTCTGTTTGAAGCCGGTATCGATAAACGTGTCGGCAAGATCGTTGTCGTGACCGCCGATCGTGAAACTCAAATCGCCCGCATCAGCAAGCGGAACGGGCTCTCACGATCCGAAGCGCTTCAACGGATCAGGAGCCAGATGCCGATGAGTAGAAAATGCAGACGCGCAGACTTTGTTCTTGACGGAGCGAAAGACAAGAGACGCCTCAAAAAGGACGTCTCCAAGATTTATAAAGACCTCCGATCACCATACCCGCTCATTTCCTTTCTTGAGAGAACCGTGACGGGAACAGAGTAATATCCTCCTACCTTCCGGTTCCCGCGCTGTGATAGAGTCACCGCTATGCACGACCTCGTGATCATCGGCTCCGGTCCTGCCGGGCTCACTGCCGCCATCTATGCGGCCCGAGCAAATCTCACGCCCCTACTCATCGAAGGCTGGCAGGCAGGCGGCCAGCTCACGACGACCACGGAAGTCGAAAATTACCCTGGTTTCGCCAAGGGCATTATGGGGCCGGAGCTCATGAAAGAGTTGCGATCTCAAGCAGAGCGGTTCGGATCAGTCTTTAAAACCGGCGACGTCACATCGGTCGATCTCCAAGCTCAGCCTTTTAGAATCGTCGTGGATGGTGAGGAAACTTTTGAAACCAAAACGGTGATCATCTCGACCGGCGCCTCTCCGATTACGCTCGGTCTCGCCAACGAGCAACGATTATGGGGCCATGGTGTGTCGAGCTGCGCGACATGCGACGGGTTTTTCTTCAAAGGTAAAGAACTCGTTGTCGTAGGTGGCGGAGACAGTGCGATGGAAGAAGCGACCTTTCTCACCAAGTTCGCCACCAAAGTGTCGGTGATTCACCGACGTGACAAGCTTCGGGCTTCCAAAATCATGCAAGACCGGGCCATGAAGAACGAGAAAATTTCCTTCGTGTGGAACAGCGTCGTCGAAGATGTTCTCGGACAAGATGTCGTGACCGGTGTCCGCATCAGAAATGTCGTTACCGGCAAAACCTCGGAGTTGCCTTGTGCCGGGTTTTTTCTGGCGATCGGTCATCGTCCCAACACCGCGCTTTTCACCGGCCAACTGAAGATGGACGGAGCGGGTTACATCCAGACGAATCATGGAACAGCTACCAATATTCCGGGCGTGTTTGCGGCCGGAGACGTGCAAGACTCCCATTATCGCCAAGCCATCACAGCCGCCGGTACCGGCTGCATGGCTGCGATCGACGCCGAACGATTCCTGGAAGCCAGTGAAAAGTAAAAGGTCAGAAGTGAAAGGTGAATGCGGTGGAAAAGCCGCATAAGAAGCTAGAAGCGTGGAAAACAGCCATCGATGCAGTTCTTTTCGTGTACAAACTGGCTGAGGCGTTTCCGCCTAAAGAGCAATACGGTCTTTGCGTTCAAGTTCGCCGCGCTGCAATCAGCATCCCCAGCAATATCGCAGAAGGGGCAGCTCGCCAGTCTAAGAAAGAGTTTGTCAAGTTTCTTCATATCGCCAAAGGTTCCCTGAGCGAACTTGATACCCAGTTCGAGTTAGCTCGTCTGCTCGGTTACTTAAGCCCGTCGGAGTGGCACACGATGAATGACAAGCTTATGCACGTTGATCGCCTCATCAGTGGACTTATCCGTCATCTGCGCGCCGGAAAGTGACGCGTGCGATTTAACTTCTTCTCACTTCTCACCTTTCACTTTTCACGATGAGAATTATCATCGCCCATTACCATGAGCTCGCGCTGAAGGGGCACAATCGAGACTACTTCGAGCAATGCCTCATTAAGAACATTCGGATCGCGCTATCAGATCTCGGCGTCCGACGAGTCGAGAACCTTCACAGTCGAATCCGCATCTGGCTCCCGCAGGAAGCGTCTCTCGAAGTGGTTCGAAACCGCCTCATGCGCGTGTGCGGAATTGCCAACTTTTTGCCTGGCCGAGCAGTTCCGCTCCAATTGACTCATCCTGACCTGGATGCGCTCACCACCGCCGTCCTCGAAGAGATTGCATCGCGATCCTTCGCCACGTTCAGAATCACGGCCAGACGAGCCGACAAGCGTCTGACATTGACTTCGATGGACGTAGAAAAATCGCTCGGCGCGGCGGTGTGCGACAGAACCGGGGGAAAAGTCAGTTTGAAGAATCCCGAATTGACCATTCATGTCGAACTCCTGTCGAAGGAGGCGTTTTGCTCGGCGGAAAAGATCGAAGGTCCCGGCGGCATGCCGGTCGGCGTGAGCGGAAAGGTCGCCTGTCTGATTTCGGGGGGAATCGACTCACCGGTGGCCGCCTATCGCATGGTGAAACGCGGCTGCATCGCTGTGTTCATTCACTTTTCTGGGCGGCCGTTGGTTACCCGAGCTTCGGAGGAAAAAGTCCACGAACTCGTACGGCATCTCACTGCCTTTCAATACGATTCACGTCTCTACGTGATTCCTTTTGGAGAAATCCAGCGTGACATTATCCTGAGCACACCTGCTCCGTTTCGCATCGTACTCTACAGACGGATGATGGTCCGAATCGCCGAGGAATTGGCGAGAAAAGAGCAGTGTTGGGCGTTCGTGACCGGTGACAGCCTGGGTCAGGTGGCTTCCCAAACCCCTCAGAACTTGTGTGCGATAGAAGAAGCAGCGGAGCTGCCGATTCTCCGTCCGCTGATCGGCATGGACAAACGCGAGATCATCGACGAAGCCAGACGACTCGGCACGTACGAGACGTCGATAGAACCGGACCAGGATTGTTGCAAGCTATTTGTGCCTCCCCATCCAAGTACGAAAACTCGCCTTGACGATGTGATAAAAATCGAACGCCTGCTCGACATCGCCACCTTGATAAAACGAGGGGCGGAGAGTGCCGAATTGACCACGTTGTCGTTTCCCCGCTCAACTGCGTAACCCATACATTTCTATGTCAGAGTGGAGGATCGTGAGTCGCCTGAAGCCATTGCAAAACTGCATCGACCACGGTAAGCTCGGCACACCCATCGAGCATGTTATCTTTATCTGCTCGATCTCTAACCCGCCGACGATCTGCAAAAACGGAGAGGTGCGAGAGCGGCCGAATCGGGCAGTCTCGAAAACTGCTGTCGGGGTAACTCGACCGTGGGTTCGAATCCCACCCTCTCCGCCATGCCAGCAGCCGTGCCTGCTCAACTTTTCCAAACCGATTCGAAAGCCATTGCCCTAAGAAGACAGAGAGGGGGGGAGATTGGAACATGAGGGTCCGCGGGGAAAGACGTTCATGGATTCTGTATAATTTAGATTATGCCTACTCAAATAATCAGCACAAGCTTCTTCCACAAAGTACCGAAGGATCTGAAGGAAATACTAAAAGCCAATCATGATGTATTGGAACTATGGAACGGGCTTACGCCTTTAGCTCGCAATGAGTGGGTTTGTTGGGTGACTATCGTAAAGAAAGATGAGACACGGCAAGAACACTTGAAGCGTTTTTGTGAAGACCTCCGAAAAGGAAAGCGTCGGCCGTGTTGTTGGCCAGGTTGCCCTCATTGTTGGCCAGCCGCAAAAAAGTGGTTAAATAAGTTCGCGCGATTATCGCGACCTTATAAGCCCCTCCGATGGTTTTTCTCTTTTGCCAAGCACTCGTCACTTGATGCTCAGGCATGACGCGTAGTTTTCTGTCCCAATACCCTCCGCAGTTCAACCATCGCCAACGTATCTCGTGCGCAATAGCGTAGCAGCGCCTCCCGTATGGAATCTCGTTCCACCCAATCGCTTTCCAGAAAGACCATCCGATAGTATTCTGCCGCCGCCTGCCCTCCGTCTTGAATCACGAGATCGCCATATCCCAGCGATGGCACCACTGCCGGCAACACAGACTTGATCGAATACGATCCATTGAAGGCCGGATGATAATAGTGGCTTTTGATAACAGGGAGGAGATCCCACAACCGCTTCACAATCGCACTGAACGCCGATTTAAACTCTGGGAACGTCTCCGCAAGCTGGCGCAACAGAGCTTCCTCGTACGCTGAATAGACGACGATGCTACCTTTTTCGCCGAGAGACTCGATCAAGGCCTCGGCCCAGCGCCTACGCGGTTCCGACGCCTCATGGTGAAGAAACTCTTGGTGCGACACTTCGCCGGATTCCAGTTCAATATGGTTGGACCACTGAACGGGAAGAGACTGATAGGGTCGAGTGGAAGGAAAACGCGGCAGCGCCAACATGACGGTTTCCGCATCGAGATGGTGTATAGGATAGCTTACAGAACGAAGAGTCGAACCCAATCCCGGCGAAATCCACTCGACATTGTTTTTGACCTTTCGTTGTATATCCGACAGTGTCGTTGCAGCCGGGATTTCGTCGATCGTGACGATGCCCTGTCCGACAAGCTGACTGACGATCTCTTTCTTGCCCGGCAGGTAATAGATCCAGCGCTGCGGTTTTTCCTTCGTGCAATGAGCCCAGAATGGACATTCGTACGGTGAATGGCAATGTTGACCAGGCTCGATCACCGGTGACTCAGAATTCAGCAACATTGCTTTCATAGCAACCAATCGTTCCGGCACTCGCCCTCGACGATCTGCCACAACCTCCGATACGTTTTCAATCGAGAAGAGTGCCTGCAGATCAACCTCCCCGCCTTGATAGAGATACCCCGTGTCGATGTGCATGAGACAGGTCGCATCAAGGTTCAACCCGGCCCCCTGCACGACGTGACTTTGAACAGCGAGATCATCAAGGTGAATATCTTTCACTCTAGTCGATGACTTCACCTCGATCAAACGCCAGGAGGATGGTCCCCCCTCACTATTCTGTACACGCTCTAAAATATCGACGCGAGCAATGAAGCCTTCGTACTCGAAGGCTGCTTCGAAGATGGCAGGAATTCTGGGATCTTGTAGTAACGCGGTGGTCTCTGCGATTGCCGCCTCTCGCTGACGGAAGCCCGCTTTGACCAATGCACCCCCGCTAAAGCGTTGCTGCGCCAGAATGCCGATCTCAGTTCCCATATCCAAGATCGCCCGCGTCGATGCATCCGGTGGGGTTGCGAGGGTGGGCTGATGAATTTCCAGATAGAGCCGCCGGTGACATTGCAATCCCGAGAGAAATTTCGATTTCGATAGGCGGGGGGGTGCAAACGCCGAAGGAGATCCGTTGTGAACGTCGGCTATCGTCATACAGTCTACCGTACGGGCACGATTTCTCACCTGGTACGAAGAAGAACTCTGTTAGGATAGCGCCCCATGGGCAACGCTGTCACCCAGATCAGACGGTCCGTGATGATCTTGGCACTCCCGGTCACTCTCACCACATTTCTCCAGCGGGCCGAAGGCATTGTCGCCATTCTCTTGGTCGGCGGCCTCGGAGCCACTTCGATAGCTGCAGTCGGGTTGGGGCAGCTTCTGGCTTTCGTGGCAACGACCTTAGTCTCCGGAATATCGGTTGGGACGAACGTGATCGTCGCCCAATTATGGGGAGCAAAGCGCCGACAAGACGCGGGAGAAGCAGCCCGTCATTTCCTTTGGCTTTCAATCGGTGTCTCCCTCGTGTTGGCAAGCCTTGGGATAGCCGGCAATCGATTCGTCATGCAGCAACTCGGTGCGGAACCTGCCGTTATTGATCTGGCCCTGCCCTATTCGACCGTCATCTTCCTCGTGATTCCTTGTACCGTACTCATCCAAGTACTGTCGTCCATCCTTCAAGGCACAGGCGATACAAAGACCCCCATGTACGGTCTGATCGGCGTCAACCTCCTCCATGTATTCCTTGCGTACCCCCTCATTTACGGACACTGGGGAGCGCCACGGTTAGGTCTTATGGGCGCGGCGATCGCCGTCGGCTTTGCCGAAACGACAGGAATGCTCTACCTCTTGCTGCGTTGCCGCCCCATCTTGAAAGCATCGTCCACACTCCGCCTGGACTTGATTCGATCCATCTGGCAAGTGGGAGCGTCGGTGTCTGGTGAACGCATCGTTCAACAGGCCGGCATCTTTATTTACACCAAGCTCGTCCTCCTGTATGGCACCGTGGCCTACGCCGCGCATCAAGTCGGATTGTCGATTGAATCGTTCTCCTTCCTGCCCGGCTATGGACTTGCCATCGCTGCCGCCACCATGGTGGGACAAAGCATCGGAGCCGGAAAGTATACCAGAGCAAAACTCGAAAACTGGGAGGCCAATCGGCTCGCCATAGGGATGATGGCCGGTATGGGCCTCCTCTTTTTCTTCTTTCCCGACACGCTGCTTCGGGCCTTCACGAGAGATGAGGCGGTGATCGAGCTGGGAACCATGTTCTTAAAGATCGTCGCCTTGTTACAAGTGCCGCTGGCGCTCACCATGGTCTTGGCGGGATCGTTACGCGGAGCAGGCGATACGCGGTTCATCATGGGTGCCACGATGATCGGCATGTGGGGGGTCCGAGTGCCGCTGGCGCTGGCTGCCGCCCTCTGGATGCGTCAGTCGGTCTTTTATATTTGGCTCGCGATGATTGCGGACTGGACGGTGCGGATGGGGTTGCTACTCTGGCGGTATCAATCGGAACGGTGGCGGCAGATCCAGGTGATTCGATAGCCCGCATTATCCATGACGGTTCGTGGCGAAATCGCGCAGTCGCGTGAATAATGCGGGCTAGACAAAGAGATCAGGCAATTTCTTTCAACGTTTTCTGGCTTAGACCATCTTCCGCTAAAAATTCAACGGCCCCGGTGGTGACATCGTACATGATGCCGACCATGGCAATGCGTTGTTCGCGGACCAAGTTGTCGAGCGTTCGGCTCCGCTCTCGCATCTCTTTGACGACCCGCAACACGTTGTGTCTCGCCACCGCATCCACGATGGAGGCTGTGTCGGACGGGAGCGGTTCACCGACAGCCTGACGTGACATCCCATCAGCCGAGCGCTGGATTTCATTGACGATAGAGTCGAGATGTTGACAACCTGTCGCTTCAGCAGCTGTTCGAGGCGAATCGAGAAATTTTATCGCGGCGGACACGGCGCCACATCTGGTATGTCCGATGACGAGAATGAGCTTCGCTCCTGCTACGGCACACCCATATTCCGCACTGGCCAAGACCTGCCGACTGACGATGTTCCCAGCCACACGGATACTGAAGATGTCTCCCAGGCCGAGGTCGAAGATCAATTCCACAGGAGTGCGTGAATCGATGCAGCTGAGCGCGACGGCCAAGGGATGCTGTGCCTCCGCCGTGGCGCGGACTTGACGATTGAAGTCTCGGGTGAGGCGCCGCCCAGTACGGGCCCTTTCATGGCCATCTTTCAAAATTTGCAGAACTTGGCTTGGAGTGCTGGCGTCTTGGAGTTCGCGGGTCGAATAATCCACATATTGAATTTCGTCCTCAAAGTTGTACTCGCTCCGAAATCCCACTAAGCTCACTTCCACACCATGGGCCGGCCCGGCTTGTTCCTTAAAGTCCCGAATCAAGTCCAGCACGTCCGGATCGATGTAGTCCGTGTTTCGTGCGTCAAGCAGGACACGACCATTGCGGGGCACTTCATCCAACACTTTTGAAAGGGCGGCACGATTCAGGAAGCTCGCCTGATTGGCTAATTCGATGTGGATCACATCACCACCCAAATGCTTTTCCACAAAGCGGCGTACCGGCCGACGCATATTGCTGTTCAGGATGAAACCGATAGCCACGACAAGCCCGAGCACGATACCGATCAAGAGATCGGTGAAGACGATAGCCGTCACGGTCGCCGCAAACGGGATGAACTGATAGCGACCTTGATTCCACATGTGCTTAACCAGAGTCGGACTGGCCAGTTTGATACCGGTCACGATCAAAATCGCCGCCAGTGAGGACAATGGAATCGTATTCAGCCAGGTCGGTATGAACGGAACACTGACCAACAGCAACATGCCGTGAACGATGGTAGCCAGTTTCGTTTTTCCGCCGGAGTTGACGTTGACGGAGCCGCGGATGACGACTGACGTGACCGGAAGGCCGCCGATCAATCCACACACCACGTTTCCGATGCCTTGAGCCAATAGCTCCCGGCTCGGCGGCGAGGTTCGTTGTTGCGAATCGAGCCGATCGACTGCCTGTAGATTCAGCAAGGTTTCTAGGGAAGCGACGATGGCAATCGTCATACCCGCCGTATAGATCGCAGGATTCGCCCACTGAGAGAAGTCGGGCCGCGGAAGAATCCCGAAGAGCTCGCCGAAGTCGCTCGCGATCGGCACCTGAACCAAATGGCTCGGCTTGATGAGCCAGGGATCGCCGAGTTGCTCGAACCACAGACCCGCCCCGATACCAAACAGCACTATCGCTACGGGAGCCGGGAAGAGAGACGTTTTCAGAGGTTTCCAATTATCCCAGAGGGCGAGCAGGGCGATAGATACCAGACCGATAATCGAAGACCCTACTTGAAAGTCTCCGAACATGGCGATCAATTCAGAAAACGTCGTTTCGAAGTCCGGTTGGGAGAAGGACATTTCTCCCTCAGGGTCAGGATCATGCCCGAAGAGATGCGGTATCTGCTTCAAGACAATGATGATACCGATCGCAGCCAATAACCCTTTGATCACGCTGGACGGAACGAACGCGGCGATGAATCCTCCCTTGACGACGCCCAGAACGATTTGAATCAGCCCAGCAAGAATCACGGCCGTGATAAAAACTGAAAACGACCCAAGGGAAAGAATGAGCGATGCGACGATCGACGTCAAACCGGCGGCCGGTCCGCTGACGCTGGTGTGTGATCCGCTGAAAAGACCCACCACGATGCCGCCGACAATTCCGGCCAGCAATCCGGACAGCAGCGGTGCACCCGAAGCCAGGGCGATCCCCAGGCATAAGGGCAACGCCACGAAAAACACGACGAGACCGGCCTTGATATCTGCCACGGCTATGGAGATGCCATTCGTCGAAGACATAATAGGTTCGGGTTCTTTCATAAGCAGTTTCTCAGCACACAAGCTTCTGGAACAAGATACACTCCTTCGGCTTTTTCACGTTTTTGGAAATGGGGGTGGATCAACGACATCCACCCCCCTGGCACATGTTGTCGCGTGACAACGTACTCTGCTTTGAAGATTCGCTCAGTCAGAATAATTCAGTCCTGACAATCTATTCTGAAAAGCCAACTTGCTTCTCATAGACGGGTCCAGCGGGGCGGCCAAATTTGGGCACTCTCGTCTCACAAGAACCTGTTCAAGTTCACCCTCTGCTGGCTCGATGTCCTCGAGGACTTGCCCCGTTATCCACCCCACATTAAATTCTGTCTCCCTTTGAAGCTCCCATGTTCCTAGCGATGTACATCCTCGCGGTTGGATCTGAAATGTGGTGGGAAGTACGGTGTGCCATATTCCCCATAAACTGTCGAAGCTGATGCCTTTGACACGGTAGGAGCCGGCAGGCAGCTTCACGACAAATGGGCCGTCAGTAGGAAGATCGGCGATGACGAATCGCTTGCCCTTCGCCTCTTCCTCCAACGTCCATCGCATGCCCTGCGGCAGCTTGATTCCCTCCGAACGATCGGCGGTGCTATGCCACGTAAGCCGCATGTTTCCGAATAACAATCCGTGGCTGTCATCCGTCCGCACCGTGCTTGAGACTGAATCTGAAACCGGTATGGGCGCGACGACTGTAGCGCAACCACCTGCTGACACACTTAGAAAAAGAATGCCCGCGCAAACGAGATTATGACGAACGATTGGCCAATTCATACAACTCCTCCCTGATGTAGCGTGCAAGTTAAGTTTGTGCTCAGATCCTTTACACCCTGCAGCCAGTAAACCCCGCACTGCCTGGAAGACAGAAGGTGCCTTTAGGCAGGATGGCTGTTGCTACAATGGCGCAGAAAAGTCCGCTACGGAAGAGGAGGCCGAAACACAGATGTCAATATTACGGGCAGATGAAGAACGGAGCGAAACTCCATGAACAAGTGGAACTGATGAGATCGTTCCGGCTCAGGCGACGATGAAAGCGCGGTAACGTCCTCTGAAACAGGTTCCGATTCCGTGAATATATCCGAATTCATGAGACCAAGGAGCGTGAACGGAGCTCCGAGCATCTGTACAACGACGCAGGCACAGAGCAGCATCACGAGGCATAGTCCACCTGTTGCACCGTATCGAAAGCAGGCTTTTTTGAAAGTTATCTCATTCATGGCAAACAAAGGCCGCGACGCCTCACTCGACAGCTTGTAATTTGCAATCCCTCAATCACAACGGATCTCTGAATGTTTCGACGCTCTTAAAGCGCATAGCACCGCCGAAATCCCATTTCCGCAGAGATGCTGTAACTGCTCAACCCGCACTGAATAAAGCGAACACGATAATCGCGAACACAAAAATACCCAAAAAGATATAAGAGAGCGCATCGTTCATGCCAGGCATTGCTATTCACCTCCTTGCCGGTAGGTCTCTGGAAAGATATTCGCGACACAATCTGCGGGCACACTTCACTTTCGAATTCGGCGGCGCTTTGCGACTCGTCCGCCATCTGTGAAATGACCCGGAGGAGAACGTACTCTCCTCCGGGTCTCTGAGTAGCGTTACCGGTTCATCGGCATCATGTAGTCATGTGCAGGACATCTGTCCCATTCTGTCGAGGTTCCATCAAAACCTCCGATGTGCCGATCCGGCCTTCTCTGATCGCCTGACACCATTGAATTTGCGACACAGATTGACAACGAATCCGTCTCGGCGATCTCCATTATTCTCTGATCGCCCGACACCTCCATGACCATGCCGCTCTTATCTTGGTCAGTCATGAGATCAGCATCTGCGAATGCGTTCGATGCGGCGAACAACCCGATCGCCGCCGCGATGGATAGTAACCCCTTTGTCAACACTCGTATCATTGTCATGTTTCCCTTTCCTTTCCAGAATTGAGCGTGCCGCGACACGCGTCAATCAGTTCTCGAGATGTCATCGGATATTCCAGTGCACGACGTGTGGCGGCTTAGCAGCCTTCCGCAGGAGGTGCGAGCAGGACGCACATCGGTGCATTAGAAGCGAACGGACGCTATGCCTGGGGAGGATGAAAGACCGAAGTCGCAAAGACAGGGAGATTGGGCAAGGATTGAAAGTCAGTATGAGGACTCCGTACGTGTGACGCCCTCGGTTTGGACAGCGTTGTGGGGAAAGAAAAGTCTTCTGACACAGATTCCACGAATACATCGGACGATGCGAGCAGACTGAATAATGTGATAGGCATCCCGATCATCTGCGCCAATACACAGATACAGAGAAAGAGGACCACACACGTCGAAGTCATCATTCGATGCGAAAACTTCGTCATATTCATGCGTCTGAACATCACAAATTCAATATAACGTTAGTTCTCCGCACACGCAAGAGCCCGCACGACGTCCTATACCCGCATGCGACTGTGCCGTCCGGTCTAGTCCATCTTGAACCAAAAACTCGATATCGGCAGTGACTACGCCGTAAATCATACAACTATCGCGATACGTCGTTCTCGAACCAGGCAGTCGAGTGTTCCACTCTGCCCGTGTATCTCTTTGACAACCCGTAAGACGTTTTCACTGACGCCTCGGCTGTCTTCAGTGTGGATAAGAGCCTCGTGTACGAAAGTTGAGCTTAACCAAACTTTTCACAGGCGATTCAAGCGGAGCAACGAGGGTGGGACACCCCTCTGCCCCAAAAGTCCTTTCAATCGCATCGTGGGTAATCCTTTCATCATGAGAAACATGCCGCGTCATCCAGCCCGTGAAGAAGCCTGTTTGCATCTCAAGTTCCCATGTTCCTAGGGCGGTACACGAGTGTGGCTGAATATTAAATGTCGTCGGAAGTACGGTATGCCAGAGTCCCCGAACGCTCGTGAGCATGATGTCCGTAACTTGATACGACCCAGGAGGAAGCTTCAATACAAATGGGCCATTGAGAGGAAGATGTTTGATCAAAATGCGCGATCCGCTCGTCTGCTCTTCAACCCACCATTTCATCTCCCCCGACCACTTGGAATCAGGCGGCTGAGATTTTCTCGCGTGAGTCAAATGAATAGTCCCGACGAGTAATCCCTGATTCTTATCTGTTGTTGCGAGCTCCGAATGCGACACAGGCGCGACGACACTGGTGCAACCGAGCGCGAAATGAGCCGAAACCATGAGGCCTAGAAGAACCATGCTGCGATGAAGAATTGGATAGTTCATAACCCCCTCTCCTTAATGACATCGACGTTAATCATGGCATCAACGAACAAGCAGGCGTTCGCCGAGACATTCGCTAGAGTTTGTTGCATCGATCAGATACAGCCTTGCTGAACATCCCACGCAGAGACCAGAAGCCACTTCGTGGGGTGGTACCGCTGAGAGGATCAGACTATGCAGAAGGCGGACGGAACACAGAAGTGAGGACTTCAGGAAGATGACGAACTGATTGGAACTCGGTGAGCACATGCGAAAGAAGAAGCTTATCCGGTTCAGGGGACGGTGAAAGGGCATAGGAGTCCTCAGAAAGGGGCTCCGATTCGGCGAGAATATCCGAATCCATTAAACTAGGAAGCGTGAACGGCGCGCCGAGCATCTGTGCGATGACACAGACACAGAGCAATGCAACCACACATGCCAAACCCGTTATTTTGGAAGAAGCGCGGGTTGGGTTTGGGCTCGTCCAAATCATATGTGTTTATACCATACCATGGACAACCTGTCATGTGTTGGAGCGATCGGCGAAGTCTTGTCGAGCCGCACTATTTCGCCGACACACCGATCAATCCTGTGATGCGCGCTTAAATACAGCTGGGGAAATTCTCAATGTTCACAGGTTTTCCTTTGCAAGAGAGCTAATCGTCGCCTCATTCAAATATTGCTCGCAATCATCGCCAAAACTTTATGGGACGATGTTGACGACTCAATGCTCTGGTCAGGCCAACGGTGGTTTCAAGCAGCATGTGCTTAAAACGATGACGCTGGGCCATCAAGAGGAAGATGGCTGATCAAAATGCGCGATCCGTTCGTCTGTTCTTCAACCCACCATTTCATCTCACTGGACCACTTGAAATCAGCCGGCTGAGATTTGCCTGCGTAAGTCAAATGATAGCGCCGACGAGTAATCCGCGGTCGCGACTTCCGAAGACGGCACAGGTGTGACAACGGTGGTGCAACCGAACGCGAAGTGAGCCTCAAAGAGGATGCTACGACGAAGAATCGGATAGTCCATACACCCTGCTCCTTTGTAGGGAATCGCGCGGAAGTCTTGCGGCCCATGCTACTTCGCCGCCATCCGTTGATCAGACCACGCATAGGCTGCGCCAAAACAGAGACCGGCCACCGCTGCCTGGATGAATGCATCGTCAGCATAAACGGCAATAGACCACCAGACAATGGCTGCGAGAAGACCCGATACTCCACCAAGGAGAATCTTGCCGCCTGCAAGTTTGAGCCAATCCGTGAAGACCACCCATGTGGTCATATACACCGTCCCTGCGGCAATCGCTGCCCAGAGATGCATGAGGTCACGCTTGAAAAACCAGACCTGGATCGCTCCGGCGATTGCACCAAGAATGATCCCTGTGATCGCTCGCTTTACCAACACGGAATAGTGAAACGTGGTATCGGCCAATTCATCCCCCAAACTAGCAGGCCAGTGCCTGCGCTCTATGAATCTCTCCCTTGTTCTTTTCAGTCAGGCCGTGCGGCAGGCGGACAGGTAGTTTGTCTGGTGTCTCGTCCTGGCCCTTTGGTAATCTCGATCCGTCCGACTCCCTTCACATTCGCGCAAAGATCACCCAATCCCGGGGTGATAAGCCGAAATGGCCCGCCCTTTTCATCCGGCAAAGGCTCACCATCGAGCTCGTATAAAAGCAGCCCGAAATCGCGGGCCTGCTGAAGCGTCAGTGTCGCGGCATACTTGGCGTCCAGGGAATGGACCGTCACATGATCGGCATCAATGCTCAGAGCCGGAACTTCCAACAAACCTTTCAGGTGGATCGCGCGCCCCTGCATGCCCGGCATCACGATCCCGACGTCGGCAATATGATGTTCCTCGGGCAATTGTCGCAATGTCTTACGATCGAACGAGAGAGGTTGCACGACCGCTCCGTCGATCCTCACGATGCCGGGACCGGTCTTTTCCTTTTCCGTCATCGCCTTGATCATGGCTGTGAGTGCTTCATTGACCGGCGTATGAATGCCGAGCTCCCGCCCTTTTTTCGCGATATAGCCGTTCAAGGAATCGATTTCCGTCGGACGCCCTGCTTTCCAATCGTCATACATCGAGGTATGGATATCGCGAATCTCTCGTGTGGCCTTGATGACCCGCTCCGGCATATCCGGCGGCAATGGCACTTTGAGAGTCGCTGAGATCGCGGTGACTTCACCCACGATTTGTTTGATCACACCGACCATTTCCGGATGGTCCAGCGCTTTGGCGACGCAGTCGTTGATGAGGACGGTGATGGGATTGAACACGCAGTTCCAACACATCTTCTCCCATTTGCTTCGGCGAATATCTTTGGAAAGCTGGCAAGGAATGCCTGCTGCGGTGAAGAGCGCTTGGATCTTGAGAAGCCGATCGCTCTCAAAACCCATCAGTTCGCCGATTGCGACGGCGCCCTTCTTATAATGGTCAATGATTCCAGGCTCGGCAATTTTGGAATAGATGTACGCCACACCACCCACGACACAGTCACGTTGGCATCGGGCAATCAGCCGATCTTCGGTGTCGATCCCATTCTGCAGCGTGAGGACCACCGTCTGCTCCGAGAGTACCGGCTCAATTTGAGCCATAACCTCATCGAGATCATACACTTTCACCCCAAGAATAATGAGGTCAGGCCTCGGGAGTTGCCGCGCATCCGACGCCGCGTGAGGTCGTACGGTAAAGGCTCCGCTCGCACTGCGAATCGTCAACCCGTTTTGCCTGACGGCAGCAAGAGTGTTCGGTCTGAGAAGGAATGAGACACGGGGATTATTTTTTGCCAGATGCGCCCCAAAGAACCCGCCGACCGATCCGGCACCGACTACGAGGATCTCTTTCATATTCATCTCCGCTCGCGCCACAGGTTGCGTCATAATCGGCGGTACTATAGCATGCGTCCACGAGCCGACGCAGCGGTGTCCCTACCAGGCTCTCAAACTCTATGACGCGTGGTTCCGATCTCGCCATTCTCAAGAACAAGCTCGCCGACGCCGGAGCCATCACGGTACTCACCGGCGCCGGCATTTCAGCCGACAGCGGCGTGCCGACCTTTCGTGGCGCAGACGGTCTATGGCGAAATTTTCGCGCAGAAGATCTTGCAACGCCGGAAGCGTTTGCACGTGATCCTCGGCTCGTCTGGGAATGGTACAACTGGCGGCGCGAGCTGATCGCCACAAAACTGCCCAACGACGCTCACAAGGCCGTCGTCGAGCTCGAACGCCGCCGTCCGAACTTTTGGCTGATCACTCAAAACGTGGATGGACTGCATCGAGACGCCGGTTCAAAGAAACTCTCGGAGATTCACGGCAACATCTGGAAAGTTCGCTGCACCGGCTGTGGCGTGGTAGACGATAACCGCGACGTACCGATTGCCATCCTGCCTATGTGTCGGCATTGCCAGTCGTTGCTCCGTCCACACATCGTGTGGTTCGGCGAATCCTTGTTTTCCGAAGACCTTCAGCAATGCGCCACGGCGCTTCGAAGCTGCGATGTGTTGCTTATCATCGGCACATCGGGCGTCGTCTATCCGGCTGCGGGGTTTGCATCCGTGGCTAAAGAAACCGGGGCATTCGTGGCTGAAATCAACCTCGATCCCACCCCCCAGTCAGCGCTAGTCGACGTCTCACTGCATGGCCGGGCAAAAGATCTCGTGCCGCTGTTGGTGTCAAAGGATTGAGGAAGGTTAAGGTCGAGGTTAAGGGCAAGGTAAAAGAAAGAGATCGAACACTTCCTCAGCCTCAACCTTGACCTCAGCCTTAGCTTTCGATTTGCCCTATGAGCGCCGGCAACTCGTCCAACGCACGAATCGATCGGATCCCATGACGCTGCTGGCTGCCTTCTCGGTCCAACAGAACGGCATGTAGTCCGGCTTTCCTCGCACCTTCCACGTCCTCTCGCAGACTATCTCCGATATGGATGGCCTCTTCCGGATCGACGGCATGCTTCTCCAACGCGGCCTGAAAGATCTGCGGTGCGGGCTTTGCCGCGTGCGCTAAACTCGAAATGGTCACGGTGTCGAATGCATCTTCGATTCCGAGTCCGCGCATGACCATAAATAGACGAGAATCGAAATTCGAAATAATCCCAAGCTCCAGATCCAAGGCTTTGAGCCGAGTCAAGGTGGACGCCGTTTCAGGAAACACGCGCCATGATCGATGATCCTCAAAGACACGAAACACGCGATCGAAGAACTCATCGAATCGCTCGAACATGCCCACTCGATAAAAGACATGATGAACGATATCGAACCACCAGAGCCGTTCACTCTGTTTGATTCGTGCCGGTTCAGCGGCGGCAAAGACCGGCGGCGGAGCTTCGCGGAACGCTCGGCTGAACGCGTGTCGAATCGCGACCACCGAATCCGGTTTCTGTGAAAAGCCATATTCAACCGCATGTCGAAGATAAATCTCAGCGACCGACCCGTGCACGTGAAAGAGGGTATCGGCTGCATCGAAAAAAACAACTCGTATCGGCGAACTCATGACGGATCTATCGTGCTCCTGTTCAAAAATCGATCGTGCCGAAATACATCGTGAATCCAATCACCTATCGATGGTTTTCTTGACAAAGAATACCCCCCTTGCTAGCTTCGAAGAAAGTAAAAAGTAGGGAGAGTTTTTCATGGCCTCGCCGATCTTTGTGGTAGACAGCAGCCCCGCGGTAAGGCGGATGGTGGAACAGATCTCAATCTCGGAAGGGTTTGAGGTCGTTGGGTTTCAAGACGGACCGGCCGCTCTTGAGGCCGCTCGCCGAAGCTCGCCATCGCTGATCATTGCGGACTACCATCTCGACAACATGACGTTTTCGGGGT
>CAZPNQ010000070.1:0-20603 GCA_964587955.1 uncultured Nitrospira sp. | reverse complement strand
TGTCGCGGCATTGTCGCAAGCTCAACGGCTCCAGCGCGGCACATCCTCCACGGGTGCATCACCCTCGGAAGCAAGATCGTGAAGGAACGCCAGTCAATGCCGCAGCGAAACTCACCCGGTGAAGACACGATCCAGCCGATCCTCACTCACGAAAAGTCGTTGTCGCAGAAGATCGGCCAAGGATCGGAAGCCGGAGATATTCTCGATCAACAGCTGGTCATGCTGGGATTCCAGCTCATCACTCAGTTGAATACGTTGATCAAGACTTCGAAGATCCATGGCCGCGCCAACGCCGCTCTCGACAAACCCGTCGAAACGATGTTGACCCTCATTGAAACCCTGGCTCATGACCAGCCCGTGACCTTATGGGTTCAGGACGATTTCCTCTTTCTTGGCGACAATCATCTGAAAGTGACAGCGCAGCAAATGCTGGTCGTCTCAAGCATCCTTGACGCCTTGAAAAGGTGGGGGATCGGCGGGTTGACGTTTTCCTCGTCGGTTTCCTCCAAAGATCTTCGTGAGTTCGCCCACCTCTTCGTCAGTCTTGACCCTGCCACCAAGTCGATCGAAGGATTTCGTCAGGAACTGACAAATCTAGCCGTAGCCGGCATCGAACTAAACGACCCTCGAGTCCTCAACCTGAAGGACAACCTTGCCGAAGAAGGCAATTCGAAAGCTCGGCACAAAGTACACTCGAAAGCCGCGTATGGTAAGGCCGCCGACGCGGTCGGCCATCTGACTCAGTCCTCCCGCGACGGCAAAGCACTCAACTTTAAACAGGCCAAACGCGCCATTCAAAATATCGTCGATTTGATGATGCAGGACGAGCCGATTTTGCTGGGACTCACTACCCTTCGCTGTCACGATCAATATACTCATAACCATTCTGTCAACGTCTCACTGCTCTCCATCGCCCTCGCGAACAGAGCCGGCTATCCGAAAGTCGAATTGGCCGATCTCGGCTTGGCCGCCTTGTTTCACGATATGGGCAAATCAACCATTCCACTTGAAGTCTTGAATAAGCCGGGCGAATTTACCGAAGACGAGTGGACGATGATGCGCAACCATCCCACGGAAGGGGTCTTGAGTCTCACGCAGTTGCGCGGCATCACGAACCTGCCGGCACGCATGGCCGCCGCATCGTTCGAACACCATATGAACCTGGACTATTCCGGCTATCCTAAATTGCAAACACCGTGGAAGCTGTCTCTGACAGGTCGCATTCTCACGATCGCCGATTGCTATGATGCCATGACGTCTTCCCGCGTCTACCGGCGCGAGCCGATGTCGCCCTCGAAAGTGTTGAATTTGATGCTGGGAAAATCTGGAAAAAGTTTTGACGCAACTTTACTTAAGCTCTTCGTCAATTGCGTAGGCATCATTCCGATCGGAAGCCTGGTGGTCCTCGACTCCGATGCATTCGCCGTCGTGCTCAGGCCTGCCGTCGATAAAACCGAGAGCGAGCGGCCAATCGTCAAAGTCATTACCGATGCTCAAGGCACTCCCATCGATAACGGTCCCGAGCTGGACCTGACCGAAAAAGATGATGTCGGCGAGTACCGCCACAGTATCATTCGGCTGGTCGACAACACGGAACACAAATTCGATACGAGCCGTTACTTCGTCTAGACGCTGTAAGCAATACACCCTCTCCCCTGACCATTTTTTCCTCCCTTGACAGCCTGAAAGACGATCTTCGACAATGCCTCCATGAGTGGAGATATCGTCATCGAGCAATTGGAATTCCGCGGCCGCTGCGGCGTCACACCCGAAGAACGCGCTCGTCCGCAACCCCTCGCCGTCGATTTGGAATTGGACTGTCGACTGAAGGCGGCGGGGATATCCGACGATCTCGCTCGCACAATCGACTATGCGAAAGTGGCTCAACGGGTCATCGATATCGGAACCGTTCAGGAATCCCATCTGCTGGAAACACTGGCGGAACGAATCCTGACAGCCCTGTTTGATGAGTTCCCGATCGAACGCATCAAGCTGTGGTTGCGAAAACTGCACCCTCCGATATCCATGGTGACCCGCTCCGTTGGGATCAATGTTGAGCGTACAAGACTCGCACAGCAAGTTCTCGGCATAGATCCGTCCCCGGCTCAGTTTCTCGTCCGACAGCTTCATCGCCTTCCCAAAGGCAAGGTCCTCGACATGGCCTCCGGCAGCGGACGTCACGCGCTGTTCCTCGCCTCTCTGGGCTACCAGGTCGATGCCGTCGATCGAGATGAACAGGCCCTCGCGAAGCTTTCTGCCAGCGCCCGAGTACGAGGCCTTACCGGTATCAGTTCTCGAATACTTGATCTGGAGCAGCCGTCGCACGAACCGAATCTCGGGCATGACGTGTACGATGCCATTCTCATCTTCTTTTACCTGTACCGCCCGCTTTTTCCCTATCTCATCAAGGCACTAAAGCCCGGTGGTATATTGCTGTATGAAACTTTTACTGTCGATAATCACATTCAGCACCGGCATCCGAAGCGCCGAGAGTTTTGCCTTGAGCACAGTGAACTCTTCGGTCTCACACCCGGCCTTCGCATTCTCCATTATGACGACGGACTCCACGAAGGAACGCGAGAGTTAGAGACCGTCTACACAGCTCAATTTGTGGCACAGAAATCCTTCGATTCAGCACCATCGACATGAGCCGTCTGGATCTTCATCTGCATACGACGCACTCAGATGGGAGTTTCACTCCCACTGAGGTGGTGACCATGGCACACCGGGCAAGAATGACAGCCTGGGCGATCACCGATCACGACATGCAGAAATCCTCAGTTGTGGGACCACGAACATGAGCCGCCTGGATCTTCATCTGCATACGACGCACTCAGATGGGAGTTTCACTCCCACTGAGGTGGTGACCATGGCACACCGGGCAGGAGTGACGGCTTTGGCGATCACCGATCACGACATCATGACGGGTGTTCCCGACGCCATGGCAGCCGGACTTCAGTATGGAATCGAGATCATATCCGGCGTGGAAATCAGCTCGCTCGCCGGCAACTCCGAGATACACATTCTCGGGTATTTTTTGGATCGGCAGGATCCCGACTTGCTTGCCCACCTGAAGACCTTGCGAGACGGTCGCCATCGCCGAAATCCACAAATTATCGAGCGATTGCAGACTTTGGGAATCGACATTACCTACGACGAAGTTCGCGCGCTCGCGGGCGACGGCTCGATCGGCAGACCGCACATCGCCCGAGTTTTAATGGACAAACACGTCGTCGCTTCCGCTAAAGAAGCCTTCGATCGTTTTCTTGCCGAGGGTAAGCCAGCCTACGTTCCCCGCGAGCTTCCGAGCCCTGCCGAAGCCATTCACTGGATCAAGTCGGCTCACGGGCTGGCCGTCCTGGCACATCCGACGTGGGTCAAGGTCGCAGAGCAACCGCTGATCGATCTGGTTCGACAGCTCAAGGCCGCCGGCCTCGACGGCGTAGAGGTCTACTATAGTACGCATGCGGCGCGACAGACTCGAGAATACCTGAGCCTCGCGCAACAACTCGGCCTATTGGTCACCGGCGGAAGCGACTTTCATGGCCTCACGAAACCCGATATCGAAGTCGGCATCGGCAAAGGCACGCTACACATTCCGACCTCACTGCTTCCCAAGATGAAGGAAGCCGCCGGGCAGCTTTAACGCCGTATCCTCCGCATATTTTCTCCAATCCATTGACTCCTCTTCGGTATTCGCTAGACTCTGATTGTCTTCAGATCTCACTCATGACCAACGCCGCAGGCTGGACTCTTCAATATGTGCTCGCCGCAGTGATGGCGCTCTTTGCCGGTCCCGTACTGACCAAGCTGCCGGCAACACAGTCGTTTCCTCTCATGCTGTTCGGCTTGACCGGTTCCCAGACGGTTCGACTGATCGCGGAAGGAACGGGGCTCATTGCCCTTTGCCTTCTTTCGCTCCGCGCATTCCGGCGGATGCCGGATAACGGCCGAGGTTTCTCATTTTTGCGACAGCTGATTCTTCCTGTCACGACGTTGTTCATTGTGATCGTGACAGATAAGACCCTCCGCGTTGCAGGGCTATCGGTCGAACGTCTGATACCCATGCACTATACCCTGGTCTATGCGTCGGCATTGACGCTGATCGGACTCTGGATTACCGTTTCGTGGCTCCTGCATCTCGACGCCCTTCACCGTTCCTTTGTGAAACCTACGCCGTCGATTCGACGCAAAGAGCCTCGGACGCAAACCGAAAACACCGAAGAAATCGACCCGAAAGAAGAGCGCGGCGAACCTGAAGCGACCGCGCAAGGCGGTCCACCGAGCACACTCGGTCGGTACAAGGTGTTAAAAGAATTGGGACGCGGCTCGATGGGGGTGGTGTACCTTGGAAAAGATCCGACGATCCAGCGATTCGTCGCGATCAAAACTATGCGGCTCGACGAGATCGACGACGGCGATAAACTCCAGGAAGTGAAGGCCCGTTTTTTTCGAGAAGCCGAATCCACCGGACGATTGTCTCACCCCAATATCGTCACGATCTTCGACGCCGGGGAAGAAGACGAGCTCGGCTACATCGCGATGGAGATGATTCAGGGCACAACGCTCAAGCAGTGGTCGCGGAAACCCCATCTCTTGCCGCTCGAAAAATTGATCCCAATACTGGCCACCGTCGCTGATGCGATGGATTATGCTCATCAGCAAGGCGTCGTGCATCGCGACATCAAACCGGCGAACATCATGTTGACCACGGAAGAAGCCGTGAAGGTCATGGACTTCGGCATCGCCAAGATGGCGACCTCATCGAAAACTCAGACGGACATCGTGTTGGGAACTCCCATGTACATGTCCCCCGAACAGATCGCAGGAAAAAAAGTGGATGGTCGATCCGATATTTTTTCGCTCGCCGTCGTGATGTTCGAACTCCTAACCGGTCGTCCGCCGTTTACTGCGGATAACGTCTCGGCATTGCTGTTTGCCATCGCGCACACACCGCATCTCAGTGCAAAAGCAGTCAGACCGGATCTCCCTCCCATCGTAAAGAACATCCTGGATCGAGCGCTGCAAAAAGACCCGGTCCACCGGTACCGCCGCGCCGGTGAGTTCGCCATGGAACTCCGCTCTTGCCTCGAAGGGTTAGCTGCGTAAATATTCCCTCATACCGGTTCTCGATCTTCCAGGAGGGTTTCGGTTTTCAGCCGACTTTTCCCGATCGTCGTTATGAATGACGTGAGGTCGAACGACACACGCGAAGTTGAGAAACGAGCATGTCAAGTCAGGTGTGACAAAAGCTTCAATTTCGTATGTGGAGGCGCCCCTTCGGTAGACTTTGGTAGCACTCTTCCGAAAGATCCTGTTCGTGTTCCTGCAAACATTGCAGGATACGGCCATCACCCGGCTCTATTGTCAGGCAGACCCGCTTCACATCTTCCACGCAGGCAAGTCTATATCCTTCAGCCTCCCTCCAGCGAACCAGCCGTTGCCGAACAATCTGTTGACAGGCAGGATTCAATCGCTTGATGCTCTGGGCCACACAACGTCGCCGGGCGTCGCCCGTAAGGGAATCCGGACAGTACTGTTGAACTTCTGCCTCACACTTTACTTCTGCGATTTGCCTGGTTCGACTGTTTCCAGGAATGGCCGAGCCACCACGAATCGTCACAGAGGCTGCTTCTCCGGTTCCTTCCAACCGTTCGCTCGATTGACCGGATGTTCCCACGGGAATCGTCAGATCAAGTTCAGGAACGCGCTGCGCTTCAGCGATCGATGCGGCCGATTGAGCAGAAAAGAGCTCTTCTTTAGATGGGAAATTCGCCCAGATAATAGTCCAAACCAAGATCAGTCCCGCGACCGAAATGGCGTTGGTGCTCGCTCTTCCGGATCGCTCCTCGGTGTTGGCGGTCTTCATCACCGATGAGGATAAAATAAAGTTGCGGGAAAATCATCGAAACAGAAATTTCTTGCACAACCATGTCTTCGACGAAACAGGCGGATGCGAAGGACCCACGAAAACGGGCGGATCAGAATGGGTAGAACTAGCTGTCCGGAGTTTCGACGATGTGATTCTCGAACCTGGTACAACCTTCCGCCAATAGCCGATTGGTCAACATCTCACCCGGCCATTCAATCGGCAGGTCGGCGGTGAAAACCCAGACGTCGGGTGAGGTCCAGACAGGGCCGTGTTCGTCCGGAAGCTCCGGATCGAACAGATCTGTCCACACAGGCATGTACACTCCATTTCCGCATTGCGTATGAAGATGCACGATGGTACGGGACCTCACCAGCGGATCCAGCTCCCTCCACACCGCGGCGGTCTCATCGGCCAGGTGATGGAGACGTACCGCATTCTGCGCGTCGAACATGGCATACGCAGCATACACCGGCGCCTCAATCGTGTCCGGCGCACATGCCAGCTCCGGACATTGCTTCACCAACCCTTCGAGAATCTCCCGACGCTGTCGATCCTCCCAGGCATCGGGCAATCCAGGATCCGGAGCACCGATCAGTTCGAACAGGAGGAATGCGGTGTTTTCTACCGGAGGAAGCAACCGCGCCGCGACGGATTGGACACGCCTCGAATCTGTGACCGTCACCAGGTGGTCATGGAACAACTGAAGATTCAACATCTCCAAGGTGGCATCAGTCAAAAGACGGGACTCGACACGAACAACCGTTCCAGCAGGGAGCTCGAGATACTTGTGCAAGAGATCGGCCGTTGCAATCGGATCGATCTTGAGCTTGAGTGGAGCGGTTAAGTTCGCCTGCAGGGGCAGTTCCAAAGCCGCCATCGTGCCATAGGCGGGCTTTTCATCGTTCGGTCCGTCCAACAGCAACGTGCAGCTCGCCTCGGCGACCAGATCGAAGAGCCATTCGGCCATTTCTTCATCGAGCGCCGCCAGGACGGTCAGTAAGTCGTGCTCCCGTCCCTGTTCAAGAAACGCCTGCAGCGTATCGATCGCATCATCCGTATCGCCATGATCGTGGCGACGGGCGTTGATGAGATGAATGAGATCCCGTGTGAGTGGATCGGGGCGAGACCAACCTAGCATCGAGGCTCCCTACGGTACAAATCAATATCTCTAGCACTCAAATGCATGTTGCCAAACTTTTCCTACCCATGCAAGCGTCAGGATATTACTCACAACCCGCCATGCCGATAATCTCGCACGCCTCTACTCACCGATAATCTTCACCAGGACTCGCTTACGACGACGTCCGTCGAACTCACCGTAAAAGATTTGCTCCCACGGACCGAAGTCGAGCTTTCCCTCCGTCAGGGCGACAACAACTTCACGCCCCATCACTTGCCGCTTGACATGAGCATCGCCGTTGTCCTCGCCTGTGTCGTTATGTCGATACACCGCTTCGTGAGGCGCGAGCCGCTCCAAGAAATCGTCGTAGTCTTGCAACAGGCCTGGCTCATCATCGTTGATGTACACACTGGCCGTGATATGCATCGCATTCACCAAGACGAGTCCTTCCCGTATCCTGCTTTTCTTTACCACTGCCTCGACGTGGGGCGTGATATTGATGTAGGCGCGCCTGGTCTTTGCCTCAAACCAGAGTTCTTCGCGGTAGGACTTCATAATCGTCGACCGCAGCATTGTGCCTGCCGCCTCGACGGACATGCAAGAGGCTCAAGAACCATTTGCTTTCATGTTTCACTTCCAGCGCCACAGCGACAACAGGCGGTTGAAACCAATTCACGTGCCACCCCCCGCAGAGGCTAAGAACGCCGCCGCCTTTTGTATTGCCTATGAGCTCGATGCAAACGGTTGACCCTCCTATCGTCTCGGTTGAGACCATCAAGTTGCGTCCCGCCATCCCCTTGTGCAATCCTGTTGAGTGCCCATCCGCATCGAATACACCCTGTCAAAAACTCGTACAAAATTGACAGTCCCTTGCCTTGGTGATAAGTACTTTTTCAGATCCTATGATTTTGTACGCTAGGGAGGTGCTCGATGTTTGCTATCGCTGGAGGCCCATCGTTCGTGGGCAGTCCTCTGAATTCGGGTCTGTTTTTTGCTCGTCAGCCGGAACCAGACCTGGAATTCACGGAAGAGGAGCTGGAACAGACAACCACGATTCGATCACCTTCTCCCGTCAAGCCGCCCAAAAAATCGGGTGGGCGTCCTCTTCTGTGGGTACTTGTGTTCCTCCTGATCGGCGCCGGCGCCTATGTCGCAATGGAGCCGGAAATGTTCATGGACTATGTCGGGCCGCTTCTCGGTGAATCGCCGGCCCCGCAACCTCAACCGCCGGTCGCTCGAAAACCAGCGTCACCGAAGCCGATACCGCCTGTCCCGGCCACTCCGCCTCAAGCCGCCGCTCCGGCTCCATCTCCCGCAGCACCAGTCGAGGTACCGCAGACTGCAGCGCCGTCAACACCTGTCGTTCCCGCGCCTTCATCCGCTCAACCGATGCCGCCGGACTCAGCTCCGATGCAAACCACATCGGCACCAGCACCGGCTCCTGCCGCATCCGTCACTGCTTCACCGATTCCGCTCTTCAGTGAAGGACAGCGCGTCAGTGTCGTCGCGGATCCACTGAATCCCGGAGCAAAAGTAGCTCTGGCTCAGAATGCAGAAGGGACAAGTCCGGGACCAGCCATTCCGCCTGGAACTGCTCTCACAATTCTCGACGGCGATCTGCAGGCAAGCGGATGGGTCTATTCCGTTCGCAGTGACTTCGGGACGAAAGGCTGGCTGACTGAGAAGCAGCTTAAAGTGAAACCCTGATCGCTTGTTTGTCCCACACTCTCCGAGTACAGAGAGCGGTGATCGCATCAGCGCTCTCTGTGCTATAATACCGCCCGTTCGCACTTCTACCTATAGGTGAGACGTCACAAGCCAAGAATCCATGCGCGCCGTGATCTTCGATTTCGACGGTGTCATTGCCGACACCGAGCCACTGCACTTTGAAAGTCTGCGCCGGACACTGGCAGACATGGAGATCGTGCTGACCGAAAAAGACTATTTCGCCGACTATCTTGGCTTCGACGATCGCGGATGTATTCTGGAGGCACTACGAATCAACCGACGCCCGATCGCGTCCTCGCTCGTCGAAGAATTGATGGCCAAAAAGGCCGCCGCTTATTTGATCTCGATCAAAGATCACCTCGTGATTTTTCCAGGCGTCCGAGAATTCATCGAACATGCCGCGGCGACCTACCCGATTGCAATCGCCTCGGGTGCCTTGCGCGCCGAGATCGAGTTAGTGCTGGAGCAAATCGGGATCCGAAAAGCATTTCGTCATATTACCAGCGCGGAAGATGTGACCTGCGGCAAACCGAATCCGGAACCGTTCCTGCAGGCCCTTGCCGGATTGAACCGCCAGCATTCTGCTGCTTCGATCCCGCCGGATGCCTGCCTGGTTATCGAAGATTCCCGTCCTGGCATCCAAGCCGCACGATCGGCGGGAATGAAGGTCTTGGCGGTAACCAATACGCACACCGTACAAGATCTGCATGAAGCTGATGCCATCAGCTTCAGTTTAAGCCAAACGCGACTTGATGATGTGCGCGCCCGCTTGTGGCCGACATGAACTCGCTATCATGATGAGAATCTGCTCACTCATCCCCGGAGCAACGGAAGTGGTTGCCGCGCTCGATTTGGCCGACCAACTGGTCGGCGTCAGTCACGAATGCGACTTTCCAGCCTCGGTTCGACACCTTCCCGTCATGATCGAACCTCTGGTGGGAAAAGACGGAATCTCCGGCAGTGAAATCGACCGGCAGGTCAGAGAACTGGTTGCGTCAGGACAACGGCTCTACCGACTGAATGAGGATGCCTTTCGCCGAGCCAGTCCGAACCTTATCCTGACGCAAGACCTGTGTCACGTCTGCTCAATCACACCGGATCAACTCACGCGCGCCATCGGATTACTTCACCGTCCACCCAAGGTGCTCTCGCTCAGCCCAACAACGCTAGACGGCGTGATCAAGGATATCGAGCGTATCGCTGAAGCGGCAGGCGCACCGGCGAAGGGACAGGCGCTTGCGAAGGAACTCTATCGTCGGATAGAACACGTGCGGGCAAAAACCAGTCACGCGCCCTCGCGGCCCCGAGTGGTGTGTCTTGAATGGCTGGATCCCCTTTATGTTGCAGGCCATTGGGTTCCGGAAATGGTTGAGCTGGCGGGAGGACACAATGTCCTGGGATCTCGGGATACCCCATCGTATGAAACGACGTGGCAAGCCGTGGAAGCCGCTCAGCCGGATGTCATCTGTGTGATGCCCTGCGGATATTCCGTCGACCGCACAATCGACGAGCTGAGACGAGACGGACCAGCCGGCGCAGCATGGCGACGGGCTTGCGAACAGCAGGCTGATCTGTACGTCGTCGATGCGTCATCCTTCTTCAGCCGCCCCGGCCCTCGACTTGTCGACGGCGTGGAGTTGCTCGCCGACATTTTGCATTCAACTCCTGGCCATTCTATCGACCCGGCTAAAGCGATCAAGCTTGAGACCACTATGCTCACCGCAGGCTGCTAGTCATGAAGACCTCCGAAGCGCAAGCCTATTGCACGGCCTACACAAAGAAAAGCGGCAGCAATTTTTATTATTCATTCTTGTTTCTTCCCAAAGCCAAACGAGACGCTATGTACACGGTCTATGCTTTCTGCAAGGCTGTCGACAGCGCCGTGGACGAGCCGGTCGCCGGGAGCAACCCGAAGGACGAATTGAAACGTTGGCGCGAGGAGCTGGACGCCGTGTATTCCGGCACCCCTACGACTCCCATCATGGTGAGCCTCGCCCACCATGTGAAGACCTTGAGTATTCCTAAGGCGTACTTTGAGGAATTGATCAAAGGCGTCGAGATGGATTTGTTCAACAACCGGTATGTCACGTTCGATGAGCTGTCACTGTATTGCTATCGCGTCGCCTCGGTTGTCGGACTCATCTGTTTGCATATATTCGGTGTCACCTCGGCCCGCGCTCAGGATTATGCGGTGGCCCTCGGCATGGCCTTCCAACTGACGAATATTCTCCGCGATGTCGGAACGGACGCCGCCGACCGACGAATCTATCTGCCGCTGGACGACCTGCATAAATGGAACTATCCCGAAAAAGCTATGCTCAATCGGAGTTATTCAGCTGAATTTCGAGCGTTGATGGAATACGAAGCGTCACGAGCGCACCACTACTATAAACGCGCCGATGCGGCCCTCAAAGGATTGCCGCCTCGAGAACGCCGCGCGCTGACGGTGGCCGAGATCATGCGAGGCATTTACAGCCGAATCTTGGAGCGGATCGAGCAATCGAACTATCAGGTCTTCGGATCACGCATCAGTCTCAGCACCACCCAACGGGTAGTAATTGCCTTACGCATTTGGCTCCGTTCTCGATTCTCGTGACCGCTCCGCTCCCACGTTCCGTCCTCGTACTGGGCGCCGGACTCACCGGCCTGACCACCGCGTACCACCTTCATCAGCTGGGTTACCACATCACCCTGCTCGATCATCCTGACTGGCTCGATGGATTCCGAACCGATGCGGCCGAACCAGCACGGATTGTGCTGGGATGCCATCATGAGACACGGCGAGTTCTTCATGCACTCGACCGAGAGAGGCACTCGAAAGCCGATCAGGGGATTTCTCTCGAATTTCGGCTACCTGATGGACGAATTGCCCCCTATCGATCGACCCGCCTTCCAGGAGCTTTTCAGTGGATGATGAGCCTCTTCAGTTTCCATGGACTTTCCTGGCAGGATCGATGGAGACTCTTCTCCCACGTCGAGCAAATTTGGGAACAGGCCCAAACCCTCCCGGCAGATTTGGAGAATCGGACGGCGAATGAATGGCTCACGACGACTGGGCAAAGTCCCGAGGCCAGGGAACGGATTTGGGGTCCACTCGCTCACTGGTTGACGGGCAACGCGCTGGCACATCTCTCCGCCTCCATCTTCGTCCAACTGCTTTCAACCGTGTTTCTTCGCGACGCATCGGACGCGAGACTCACACACCTGGCAGGATCCGTCACCCAGCGATTCATCGCACCGATAAAACAGACGCTTCAACAGGACACCGTGCGGATTGTCTCCCTGACGCATCGACCTATTCTTCGGTTTGGACAGACTGGCGTGAGTGAAGTCCGGCTTCACGATGACATCAGCTTGCGGGCGAACCATTACATCCTTGCTCTATCTTATCAGGAGCTATTGCAGCTGCTGCCGGATCGGCTGTTGACACGCTACGCGTACTTCGCGCATATCACCGAGATCAAAAGTTTGGGTGAGGTGGTTGTCCAATTGACCGGTCCGTCCGCGAATCAGACTCCTCGGCTGCTCCTCCTGCCGGGCCGGCCGTTCCACCAGCTCACCAGCACTTCGTTCAGATCTGACGAGATCGACTACCAGCTGTCTGCCGTCGGAAACTCGCTCAGCGAGTTGAATGACGACCAGTTGGCCGATGCCGCGCAGACTGAGATGTGCGAATTGTTTCCCGGGACTGCCAGAGGGGACGTGATCACTCGATCGGTCTTTCGCGAAAATCATGCCGCCCTTCTGCTTGCACCGGGTGCTGCGCAATTAAGGCCGCTTCAGCAGAGTCCCATCAAAAATTTGCTCGTCACTGGAGCATGGACCGACACCGGATGGCCGGCCAATCTTGAGAGCGCACTCGTCAGCGCCCGCCGCTGTGCCGAGCTCGTCGCCGGCCATACAGCTTGACGTCGGCAGAATAACTAGAATTTTCTACCGCGCAAATAACACAGATCCTCGAACTGTTCGCCACCTCGATACTTTGCAATGACCATCCACTCCTGCTTGGCATCTGTCATCCCAATGAAGGACCGCCCATCAAGGACAACGGGTTGAAGAGTAAATAACGTGGTCAGCATTGGAGGTGTTGAGACCTTATCAGTACGGAGCATCGTAAGAGGATAGGTTCCACCCGTTCGTTCGAACTTATCGGGTGTTGACACCAGTGGACTCAGGTCTTGCCAGCTTGCTTGCTCTAGAACCGTGCTGTCGGCTGGAAACACATAGAGGCTATCGCTCGGGCCACCTTTCGGACAAAACGTTGCTTTCACGACCAGATCTTCTTGCCCATCGTTGTCGAGGTCCATACTTGTCCGATCCAAACTTGAACAACGCCGCGTCGGCGGCCCCTGCCCTTTCAACCGAATCGGCTCCCACTGCACAGTCTTCGAGAGCTCAGCATTGAGGTCCAGCCGCTCGCCAAACAACGCCGCCGCTTTTTCACAAAACGGTTTATCCGAGAACGCCACCAATTCCACTGAAGCCGCGGCGGCCAGCGCTGGGACCATGGTCAGCACTAAACTTCCCATGTTGATGAGCTTCATGGCCATTTTTCTCACCTCATTATCTGGATTGACATACCCACTCGCCGTTTCTAAGATACGTCACGACGTTCCGGTTCACGATCATGACACTCACTCCTCTCCAGAACCTCGCTCAATCTCTCGTCAACTGCGAGCGCTGCAAGCTGGCCAAATTGGGGCGCAGCCAAGTTGTATTCGGCGTCGGTAATCCTCATGCCAGTATCATGTTTGTCGGGGAAGCGCCAGGATTCAATGAAGATCAAAAGGGCGAGCCATTTGTAGGAGCGGCAGGAAAGCTTTTGAACGACCTCCTGGCCTCGGCAGGGCTCTCACGCGACCACATCTACATCGCGAACGTAATCAAGTGCCGGCCGCCGAACAATCGCGACCCGGAACCGGACGAAGTGGAAACCTGCAAGCCGTTCCTGATGCAACAAATCCAGTTGATTCGCCCGAAACTCGTTTGCACCTTAGGCAACTGGGCCACACAGACGTTACTGGAACGCAAAGTCGGCATCACAAAAGTCAAAGCCCAAGCCTTTTACATGAAGGATTTCGTGCTCTTTCCCTTGCTGCACCCGGCAGCCGCTCTCCACCAAGGCAACCTACTTCCCACGCTAAAAGAAGACTTCAAGAAGCTGAAAGAATTTCTGGATCGAAATACCAAACCGGCTGAGCCCACCACCGCAACTCCTACCTCAACCGCACCGGTCCTGAATATCGAATCTCCCCAGCCTGCGCAGATGGATTTGTTCGGCTAACCCATCGCTCCGGGCCTCCGTCTGTCAAGATACGTTTCAGTTCTCCTCCCCTGAGAGCAGCAACGACCTTAGTTCTTCATACACACTGGACCATAGCCCCACAATGACGATATCAAGACAAGAATCGCCATCGGTAATACTGTAGATAATTCGATAGGTCCGGACACGAAGGCGCAGCAGAAAGACACCCAGGACGGCGAAATTTATGATGATCGATGAGGGTTCTGATCAGCAGGAGTGACTATTTTCCTGTTCACCAGATTTCTCCTCTTCAAGCATCTCAAACCTCACCCAGATGCAATGGATTACGCTGCCGTCTTTTTCAGCCGAAGTTCGGTGCGGTAGCCTGTCGCTGCAAGTACTCTGATCAGTACATCAGTTGATACGCCCTGGGTATTTCCATTCGCAATGGCAGTGACTCGGGTTCTTGAGGTTCCAGCGCGCTTGGCAATTTCAGCGTGAGTCAGTCGTCCTGCCTGAATAATTTTGGTCAGTGCTACGGTCAGTTCCGAACGAAACTCCATTTCAGCAGTGTCTGCAGTGGACTGTCCCAAGGCCCACCCCAGTTCTTCTGCCGTACGAACGCTCACACCATTACGGATTTTAGTGGTCGCCATGTAATACCTCCTCCAGCCGCTGTTGCAAACCCATAACATGTACTAGGTTATATTATTTATTTAAAGCGATTACTCACGGCGCATGGTTAACTTGCTTTTTTCGACTTCCAAGCATAGCCTTAACGTTAATGGGGGGGGGCCTAAAGAAGGGAGACATTCATGGCAAAGGCCAAAGCCGAGGCGTTAGAGCTGATTAAGCAGTTGCCGGATGATGTGACTACCGGCACGATTATGGAGGAATTATTTTTTAAGCAGCAGATCGAAAAAGGTCTTCAAGATGCCGTTGAGGGGCGCGTTCTCACCCATCAAGAGCTGAGAGAAAGAATTGCTCAATGGCGCAAGTCCGCTGGTCGCTGACCGCCAGCACCGATCTTCAGGAGATCGAAGACTTCATCTCGCGCGATTCCGTCCTTCATGCAATCACCTTCATTGATCGCATCGTTGAATCTGCAGAACTACTCATCAAAAATCCTCACATCGGACGTGTTGTTCCCGAGTTCAATCGCCAAGACCTTCGAGAGATCATTTTTCGGGGATATCGGATTGTGTATCTCGTGCAGAACGATGTGGTCTTGATTCTCCGAGTCGTGCATGGTGCGCGAGATTTGCTCAAACTGACGCAGCAAGAACCTTGGGATCTAGGTGACTAACGGATGGCACTCGCTCTTACAAGACTTGTTATGCTTTCGATTTGATAGTCGGGGAGGAATCAGACTCTGCGGCTTCGCCACTTTCTTCTTCGGCAGGTTTCTCTTCTTCCGGCACGTCGAACCACTGGACTAACATCTCTTCCCACCAGGCTTGGGTCACTTCATCTCCTGGATCGGCTCCCAGGAAGGCCACATCGTCTTTGGTGATAGACGACCCGACGAGCTGCGGCTGAAACTTCGCGCGGTTGATGACTTCTTTCGTGGCATAGCCGCCGAGAATCCAAGAATCGGGATCGGCTCGGCGAGATTTATAGGCCTTCAAGCCGTGTTTCAGATACATAAAGATCTGTTGTTGGATCGGATCGGCGACGCCGGACTGGGGCAAGCTGAGGGTCTTTTCGATTCGTTTTCGCCAATGCCGATCGTCGTAGCGCGACGTGATCAGCTGCAACATCCTCTTTCCCAACTCTGCATCGAGCGGCATGATGATATGGTTTGACTCGGCCCTACTTGCGGCTGTACAAGCCGGTGAGCGAGGCCTTAGCTAAGACGTTCTGGTTAAGGTAGTACCCGGCCATCGCTCCGGATGCATCAGGCTTCAGAGGCAATTGGTCCACTTTCAATGCGAACACTGTAAAGATGTAGCGATGCGGCTTGTGGCCGGGAGGAGGACAGGGTCCACCGTACCCGGACTGACCGAAGTCCGTCATGCTCTGTATGCTGAATTGCGGAGCGCTAGGACCGTTAGGTTTTCCCGCATCCGCGGCGAGTGCCGTAATATCGGGGGGAATATTGAAGATGACCCAATGCCACCAGCCGCTGCCGGTCGGAGCATCGGGGTCATACACCGTCACCGCAAAACTCTTGGTGTCCCTAGGAGCATTCGTCCAGCGGAGTTCAGGTGACACGTTGTCGCCACTACATCCAAACCCATTGAAGACATGCGCCTTGCCGATGGTGCCCTTGTTCTTGACGGTCGGGCTGGAAAGCTGAAAATCAGCTGCGGCGCTGATGCCGGGAAGAAGCGCGATCGCGAGCATCATGCTCCACGTTGATCTCATTTTTCGTCTCTCTCCCTCACAAGGATCACACGCTCCGGCTTCGCTCTCGTCTTGTCTCCATTTCTTCACAACGAGCTAGCCGAGATGTTGTTTAAAAAAGGCCTTTGTTCTCGTCCAGGCGTCCTTGGCGGCATCCGGGCGATACACAGATGGGTCGTGATCTCGGAAAAACGCATGCGGAGCGCCGGGATAAGTTTTGATCTCGCCCGCCTTCCCATATTTTTTCAACGCCGCCGCCAACCGTTGAACATCGGTCTTGGTAATCCAGCCGTCATCTTCACCGTAGAAATACAGTATTGGACAGGCAAGCTTCTGAATCGGTGTATCGGGATTCGGCACTTGGCCGTAGAAGGGCGCCGCAGCTTTGATCTCCGGATTGACACAGGGCAGCATCAACGCATAGGAACCTCCCATGCAAAACCCAGTCGCGCCGATCCTTGCTGCGTCCACCTCAGGAGCTGACTTCAAGTAATCCACCGTCGCGTTCAGATCGTTGAGCCCGTCCTCCTGTTTCAATGTATTCATGAGTTTGCCGGCTTCCCCCGCGTCTGTCGTGAGCGGATGTCCGAGGCGCGAGTAAAGGTCCGGAGCGATTGCGATGTAGCCTTCTGCAGCATACCGCCTCGCAATATCCCTCATGTGATCCGTAAGGCCCCACCATTCCTGGACGATGATGACAGCAGGTCGCTTCTCCTTGGCTTGTGGCGCTGCCACGAATGCCCGCATCGTCACCGCTTTCCCACTCGAATACTGAACGGTCGTTTCTCGAATGGATTCAGCCATGGGTCACCTTTTGGGCTAAGAGCTTATGGCTCATAGCCGATGGCACAAACACGACTTAACTTCTCTATTTTGGGCTATAGGCCATACGCCATCGGCTCCTAATTGCCGGCCACCATCATCTCGGAGATCTTGAGCGTCGGGCTTGTAATGCGTCCACGGAACACGAGGTCATTTCCGATGACTTCGATATCTTTGAACATCTGCTTGAGATTCCCCGCGATCGTGATTTCTTCGACAGGGTAGGCGAGTTCGCCGTGTTCAATCCAAAATCCGCTGGCCCCACGTGAATAATCACCGGTGACCATATTGATTCCAAATCCGATCAACTCGGTGACATAGAGCCCTTCCTTGACCGAGCCGATGATGTCCTGTGGACTCTTCACTCCGGGAACGAGATAGAAATTCGTCGGACCGACGGAAGGGCTCTCGCCCACGCTCCGTGAGGCATTGCCGGTCGACGGCAATCCCAGCTTCCTTCCTGAATAGGTATCGAGGAGGTAACTCTTCAGCACTCCACGTTCTACGATCGTATTCTTCCGTGTAGCTAACCCTTCGCCGTCGAAGGGACGCGATCCAAGCCCTCCGACCATACGGCCGTCGTCGTACAGAGTCATCAGATCGGAGGCAACCACCTGGCCCAGTTTGTCGAGAAGAAATGAGGCTCGTTTGTAGAGGCCGTACCCGGAGACTGCACCGCACAGGTTTGAAAGAAGGCTACCCGCCGTTTCTTGATCGAATACGACCGGCACTCGCTTGGTCGCCACCTTACGCGCATTGAGGCGGCGAACAGCCCGTCTTGCAGCCTCCTGCCCGATGGATTCCGCCGACGCCAACCGTCCGAACTTGCGCTGCACCTCATACCAGGCATCCCGCTGCATGGCACCGGTTCCCGATTCAGTGGCAATCGGCGACACCGATAGCGAGAAGCTCGAACTTTTGTACGACCCGACGAATCCATGGCTGTTTGCGAGCACCACCCGCCCGGATGACGAATCGAATTCCGCGCCTTCCGAGTTCGTCACGCGCGGGTCGGCCGCAAACGCCGCCGCTTCTCCGCGCTTCGCCCAATCGATCTGGGTCTCCGTATCGAGAACCGTCTGATCATAGAGATCCAGATCCGGTTGGTCTCGCGACAGCTCAGTGGCTTCCGGCAACCCCGATACGTCATCTTCGACAACAGCACCGGCCAAGGTGCAGGTATCGGCAACGAGCCGTTCGAGAGAGTCTTGTGAGAAGTCGGATGTGGAGGTCGTTGCCGATCGTTTTCCGATGAAGACGCGCAGCCCCAGCCGTTTCTCTCTCGCTTTTGTCAACCGATCGACCGCCCCGACCCGCACTTGGACCGAAAAGGTTTCGCCATCGGCCACCACAATATCCGCCTCGGTCGCGCCACAGGCTTTCGCACGCGCAAGAACATCTGCAGCCAGCTGGGCGTAGCTGCCGTTAGCTGTTTCTTTTTGACTGAGCATACTAGATCCGTTACCCGTCATAAGTTGTGAGTCAACACAGGCCGGCCCCGATTTGACGAATGATCATTGGCGAGTGCGTCTTTCTACCCTTGCGTGCCACCGACCGTAATTTCCTCGATCTTGATGGTCGGCAAGCCGACTCCGACCGGCACCGATTGACCATCCTTGCCACAGGTACCGATTCCATTATCGAGTTTCAGATCATGCCCCACCATCGATACCTTAGTGAGAATCTCCGGACCATTCCCGATCAAGGTGGCCCCCTTCACCGGTTTCGTGATCTGACCATCCTCGATGAGATAGGCTTCACTGGCAGAAAATACAAACTTCCCGTTTGTAATATCGACTTGTCCGCCGCCGAACGAGACGGCATACAGGCCTTTCTTCACCGACCGAATGATGTCCTGAGGATCCGACTCACCCGCCAACATGAACGTATTCGTCATCCGAGGAAGGACGACACTTTGATAGTTCTCCCGCCGGCCGTTGCCGGTCAGAGAAATCCCCATGAGCCGGGCGTTGAGCTTATCGGTGATATAGCGACGGAGGATGCCCCTCTCAATCAGCGTCGTGCAGCTGGTCGGCGTTCCCTCATCATCCATGTTCAACGAGCCGCGGCGAAACGGAAGGGTTCCATCGTCGACGATGGTGCAGACCTCCGACGCCACCCGTTTCCCGATGAGATTCGAGAAAGCCGATGTTTTTTTCCGGTTGAAGTCTGCCTCCAATCCATGTCCGATCGCTTCGTGCAACAAGATACCGGGCCATCCCCCGGCTAGCACAACCGGCATGACGCCGGCCGGAGCATCCACTGCGGACAAGTTAAGGATCGCCTCTCTCGCGGCTTCTCGGGCATAACTCAGGTGCCGATTGTCCTCACGGTAATATTCGAATCCCACGCGGCCGCCGCCGCCGAAACTCCCGACCTGTCGATTCTCACCATCCTCTGCAATACACGTGATCTGCAGACGGGACAACGGTTGGATATCACTGACCAGGGTTCCATCAGAGGTCGCGACAGCCACGACTTTGTATTCGGTGTTAAAGGACGCCATCACGTTCTTGATGCGGGGGTCGTACCGCCTAGCCTCAGCATCGATCTCATTCAACAGCGTCACACGATCGGCCGTGGCGACCTCGGCCTTCGCCCGTTCGATCGGATAGAGATCTCTGGTCGGTCGACGCTGGGTTGGCACCGGAACGGGGGAATCTCCCTTGGGGGAATTGGCGATGTAGCGTGCCGTATCGGCCGCAATCTCCAAATCCTTTTTGGTGAGCTCATCCGAGTAGGCAAACCCTGTTTTTTCGCCGGCGGTTGCACGGACCCCAACCCCTTGCGACACACTTTTCGCAGCACGTTTAACGATGCCTTCCTCCATCGAGACCGACTCTGACGTCCGGGACTCGAAATAAAGATCGGCATAATCGACGTCCCTCACGTTCAGCCGATCGAGCGCGTGCTGGGCTTCACCTTCGGTGACACCGAATTTAGTTAGCTGAACCGGCTCGAGCATACGTGTCGTTGCCTCCTCGTCATCTGTCGGCTGACGGGCGAGTATAGCCCATTCATTTCTGCCGTCGCAATGCGACGATTTCTCACTGACCGTTGCTGAAGTTGCTTCCGAGTTATCGTTTGACATTCCGTACCCTCGACAGTAGACTTTCTCCACTTCGCTCCCGCTACTGTGGACATGAGGAATTCACTCTAGACGCGTATGGCACATCACCCTGCTTCCAGTCTCGACCATCTGTCCGAGAGCGAGTTGACCGCCAAATTAGAGCCGGAATTGCTCCCGAAACATGTTGCGGTTATCATGGACGGCAACGGCCGGTGGGCGGAACTCCGCGGCCTCCCTCGCATCGCCGGCCATCGGGAAGGCATCAATTCCGTCAGGGAGATGATCACGGTCTGTCTGGAACTCGGCATCCATGCCTTGACCATCTATGCGTTTTCGCAAGAAAATTGGAACCGTCCGACACAAGAAATCAGCGCGCTGATGGGACTCTTGGAGCATTATC
>CAZPNQ010000069.1:0-21277 GCA_964587955.1 uncultured Nitrospira sp. | reverse complement strand
AGAGGATGGGCGCTTGGTAGGGCTTATTACCGTGCTTGAGATTCAGAACGTATCGCCCTCGCTGTGGCCCTGGCGGAGAGTGGAGCAGGTGATGCGCCCACTGTCTGAATCGTTAATGATTGAGCCGGACATTCCTGTGATTCATGCGATGGAACGTATGGCCCGCGAAGGATGGGATAGATTGGTTGTCATGCAGGACGAGGAAATTGTCGGACTCGTCACTCACTCAGCCATCGTGCATTTTCTTCAACTGAAAGGTTCTTTCAGGCAGTAGCCACACATTCATTATAGTAGAGTCTGAGGTAGCGATATAAAGCCTTCATCGGTGTCCCCGTACCTGTGTACGCGAAAGGTTGTGTCCTGGTACGAGATGCCGAGAGAAGAGCACACTCGAAACCAGCAGCAAGGCGAGACCCGTGACAGCTTCAGACCAGATGGTGATGTTAGACACAAGCGTGTGTTCGGAACACGGTCCAAGCGTGTAGTGAGCCAACCCATCAAGCCCGAACGCACCGTACGCGCCGAGGAACAATAGAGCAAATGCCGGAAGCGCGAGCCTGGCAAACAGCACCGCAAGAATACCGAGTCCGGTGACTGCTAGCCAAGCCAGATAGACCTTCTCACGGGTGAGCCAGCCAGGCATGCCGGGATAGAAGGTGATGAACTCGGCATTGTGGCCAAAGTGAGCCAGGCTGGCCGTGAAGTACACGACGGCGAGCACCAATGCAGGTCTTGGAAGAACTGACGTCAGCATGCTGACTTTGCTTGAGAGTCATGCCGCGTTGAGCAGCGTGGGGCTATCGATAACAAGCCGTCCTAATACCGCACCATAAATGTCGGACTATCCTCCAGCCGGAGGCGCCATGCTCTAATCCAGTTGGAGTTCTCCGTCTGTAAGGTGGTGGGAATCTAATTAGCGCTCCCTTTCCATATATCGTGGAGAAAAGTATTCATCTCGCACTCCCTGATTTACCTTAAAACTGTCGTACACAATCTTGGTGCTGTGACCTGTCTGGACACTCTGAGCATTCAAAGTCATTGGCTGCCATTTGTTCCTATCAGGATCCACATGGGTAATATTATTTGCAAGAATAATCTTGGTCAAATCCCCAGTTTCATCCCAGAATTCTTGTCGGACACTCACGAAATTGTCCTTGCGAATCCAACTTTTTCGTTTTGAGTACCCGCTGGCGGACCGCACAGCTTCACTCCGTGGAATTGAATCAATTACGTAAACTGCTAAGGAGTCAATTTTGTCCTCTCCTACCGACTTGTGCTCCCATTCAGGAACCTTGTGCCCTATCACATCCCCATAGGAAAAATCAGTGCCTATATAGCTTTCTTTCTTGTTGTTCGAAACTAGCCGCCTCACCTTCTTAAGTGCCGGCAAGAATACCCACATGTCATCATCGCGATCGCTTTGCTCAATTAGAAGCGTAACGGTACCTTTTATGTCCCCTGGCTCAAGAAATCTGGTCATCCGCATAGTATTAACTGGATTGGTTTCTAGTTTTGTAACTCCGTACACTTTGCGTGTGCGCTCTTGACCGCCTTTGTTTGTCAAAGTGAAGGTTGCGTTAAAGACAGAATCTGTCACCTTCGTCACTACAAAGTTTCTTTCCATGATCTCTTGGGGTGACAGATCAGTGGCATTGGCATGCGAGTTCAATATAAAGGTGGACAAAACGCCGAGCAGCAAACAAGCACGTACAGGGGTTAGAAGCGACGAGCTAACGCGATCACCTAAAATAAATCTTGGCTTTAATATAAGTATGGCCAGAGGCACAAGTGTAAGAGCAGAGAGCGCACTCACTAACATTGCAGATACAATGAGTGTAGCGAGCCACATATGAACGTAGAAACCCGGCGACAGCCATAACACGCTGTATCCCCCGGCGATGGCAAAAGCCACAAATAAACATGCCTTGCCTGCGGTTAGTAATGTCTGACGAATAGCTACGTCCAAGGGACAGCCGTTTTGTAACTCTTCACGTAACCGATAGAGAAGGTATATCGCGTAATCGGCACCAATACCTACTGCCATCGCTGAGCTCAAGGAGTTGGGGATATTGAGTCGTATTCCGCTCCAACCCATTAATCCAAAGTTTACAAATACTGCTAATAATACAGGCACTAGGACCAGTATGCCTGCAAGCACAGATCGAAAAACTAGTGATGCAACTGCTAAAACTACTACGGCAACTTGCGCAATATTGAGCAGTTTATTTCTCACTATGACTTCTGCGAGGGCCGCACTGTTCGGAATGCTTCCTCCTATGTTGACCGTCACCCCATTTGGCAAGCGAGACTCTATGAAGGTGTTAAATCTTCCCAAGAGGCTCAAGAATTCGACAGTACTATCAGTCTTAAGATAGACGATTAGGTCCGCGACCCGATAGTCATAATCGACATAAGAATCGAAGTCCCCAGGTTCTCCGGACATTGAATAGAGTAAGAGATACTGAGAAATAAGCTCCCGGCTCTCTGGTATTCGAAAAAATTCTGGGTTGTTGTGGCTCATTGCTTGATGCATACGCTTCACGAAGTCGGCTATAGAGAGACTTTTCCCAACGTACGGCTGCGCTTCCAAAAACTTCTGAGCATCCGCAATAGTTTGCAATAGACGAGGATCTTTGATCGCGTCCTGACTCGTTCCTTGGAACACAAAATGAACAGTGTTAGTGCCGCCTAATTGACTATTCAAAATCTGGTCGTGCTGTCGGAAGTCAAGATTCGTCGAGAAGAAGCTTTTTGTGGAACTCTCGACAACAACTTTGGGGATTCCAGCCGCTGCTATCAAAATAATGAGTCCCCCGATAATGACTACGCCTCTCTTTTTTGATCCAGTAATCCAATTAGCGATCCATGATACGGTCCGGTGTGAAAAAGATTGTCGCAGCTGTACGTCGCGTTCCCTGTCGCCTGGTGGGGGTAAGAGGGACCTAAGAGCCGGAATAAAAGTTAGCTCCAGTATCAAAGTGCTAAGAATGCCAGTTCCGGTGAGTATTCCAAATACTCGAACGGATGTTAACTCAAACACGACAAGCGAATAAAACCCAAGCGCTGCTACTCCGCATGCAGCAATCATTACAGTAGCAATCTTTGTCAGGGAAGCTACAACTGCCTGGCTATTTGCCTCCCGTTTAGTTAATTGAGAGCCATCTAAGATTCTATAATATTCTTCATAGTACCGCTTTAAGACTTGGACAGCGTGTCCGGCAGAAATAGCCAAAATAAGAATAGGTGTAGTGGAGTTGAAGACGTCCATTGAAATGCCAGTAGCACCCATGAATCCCAGTCCCCACGCAACCGCCAATATAGCTGTCAGTAAAGGAAGGAAAAGACCTTGGATGGATCGAAAAGCTAAGTACTGGATGAAACCGATTATCAATAGTCCAATTGGTAGCAGTATTGCCATTCTTTCAGCATATCGCTCGAGATAGGAGACGAAAACGGGTGTGCCTCCCAAAATAATATCCACCGTCTCGTCACGCTCGTTCTTGATTATGGCTTCGACCGCATTGATCATTCCACGATACCCGTCTGATCCGTTACGGAACTCGACCATAACTGCTGCGGTGTGGAAATCATCGGATACAACTGTATTGAGATAAACGGGGTTACTTTCGATCGCCTGTCGAAGAAGCTTTCTTTCCTCGTCCGTCTCTGGTACATGCGCCATCAATGGCTGAACTTTCATCCCATCCGTATCGCCACTAATGGATTTCGCACGGCGAGCAGAAACACTAAGCAGATTCTCTTTTACGACACGGGGAGTTTTTGACAGCTCATTCGTGATGCGACGAATCTTTTCAAGGACGTGTTGTTGAAGGATATCTCCCTGTCGGGGGATAAGACCGATCACAATTGTATACTTGGAACCGAATATCTCCTCGACCGTATTCGTCGTGATAACGTAAGGGTGTTTTTGGGGGAGGAACGTGTTAGGATCTATTATGACTTGCAGATGCCTCACCTGCGACATCAGCAAACAGGTCACGATGATCGTCAGCAATACAATCAACCAGTTGTATCTGACTATCATGGAAAGGTAGCGTTGCACAGGATCCCTCCAGAATTTTGATGCGTCTAGCTCAATAGACACGTGAGCGCGGCAACAGCTTTACGTTAACGCAATCTTGTAAAGTCGTGCCTAACATCTAGAACGATACAGAGCACTGGCTTTAAATCTCTCCAGTTTGCCACTTGATGTGCGGGGTAACTCACCGGGTTTTACTATGACGATATCCGACGGGGAAATACCAAGCGTGTTGGACACGCTCTCACGAATAGCGGCCTTCATTGCACAATGTTGATCCTCCGTCCTTAGCCGACTTTCCACCATAACAACCAGCTCTTCCGTCAAGTCGGCTTGAACACTAATAGCCATCGTGTTTTGCATCCAAACCCCTTCAATTCTAGAAACCAACATCTCGACGTCATGAGCGTAGTAATTTTTGCCACGAACGATTAGTACGTCTTTCAATCTTCCTGTTACGTATAGTTCGCCGTCTTCCATAAAACCTAAGTCACCGGTCCTCAGCCAATTTCTCCTTCGGAAGGCAGAATCAGTTGCGCTTCTATCTCCTTCATAGCCCATCATGACGGATTGTCCTTGGACATGAATTTCTCCTACGACTCGATCCGGCAGCTGAAGCCCGGTCTCATCATAAATGCGGATGGCCGTGTTAATGACGGGGCGTCCCACTGATACCACTTCTCGTAGATCGGCGTTCTCTTTGTCGGCACTCATGACGAATCCACGATTTAGAGAATTACGACCGAGTGATAGAGTCTTCATATCTCTTCCAAGAGGTGAAAATGTCACTGCTAGACTTGCTTCTGCTAAGCCATAGACCGGTAACATGGCTTCTTTACGAAACCCTACCATTCCAAACTTCTTAACGAACATTCTTGTGCTAGACGCATTAATCATCTCGGATCCGTTCATTGCCACTCTCCATGCCTCCAGATTGAGAGGCGTGGTGTTAAGTGGGTCGACCTTCTGAGCGCAAAGAGCGTAGGCAGAACTGGGTGCTGTACAAATCGTAGCGCCTTGATTGCTTATGAGCTGTAGCCAAGCAGATGGATTGACCATAAACTCTTCTGGCGCCATCAGTAATAAATCAATCATGCTATAGGTGGCTGTTAGGAGGCACCCAATTAGGCCCATATCATGGAAAAGCGGCAGCCAACTGCACCCGACGTCATCAGGCCCTAACTCAATACACCTTGCAATCGCTGAGATATTAGCGACGATCTGAGCGTGGGTAAGCAGCACACCTTTTGGCGAAGCCGTGCTGCCGGAGGTATATTGAACCAGTGCAATATCACCTGAACTTGGAGTGTTCCAACAGGCGGTCTGGTTTAACAAACTGGTTATGGAATAAACCCGAGGCGGATGCTCCAACGACAACAACGTCTTTTCAAGAAATGAGAGAAGTTTGTCACCCGATACGATGTATTTTACCTGAGATTGTCGTAATGCTCCTCGAATGCGCTCTGCGAAGCGATCAGGTCGCGTAAAATGCTGTGGGCCCGGGAGCGGTACGGGAACAGCACCCGCCGCCAGAATACCGAAAAATGCGCGAATACAGTCGGCTCCAAATGGCATGAATAGTGCGATGCGCGCACCGGCTATATTATTAACGGAATTCATGAGGGAACACGCAATGCCCCCACTGCTTGCATAAAGGGAATCATAGGTTAAATCCTCGTGCCGTCGTCCGTCTCTGAACAAATGTATTCCTTTGGTAGGAGCCAACGTCGACGCGCGCCGTAGTACCGTGACCAGATCGCTATCGTAGAGTTGATCGTTAATGTAACGAGGCTCTTTGCTGGAGAAACTCAACTTCATTTGTGAACCTCTTTGGCGATCTGAGGCGCAGACAAAAGAGTAATGAAGGCCAATGCAAAACCATGTGTATAGGAGATACTAAGACTAAGTGAAAGAAATCCCATATCGTGGAGGACGGTGGCTAATTCTTTTTCGAACCTAAACGAGGGGCTTCCTTGTTCATCTACTTGCACCTCAGCCTGTTTCCAATTCATTCCAAGCCAGGGCCTACCGATGACCTTAAACAAAGCTTCTTTTGCGGTGAATCGTCCCGTCAAATGCTTAAGTGGATCCACTCTCTGATTACAATATTGCAGCTCGCATTCCGTGCACAAACGTTCCCGGGCGTGTGGCGAACACTCTAAGAGTTGTCGTACGTTCGCCACATGCTCAATATCGACTCCGCATCGCACTTCCATAGTAATGAGACGTCTTTAAAAAAACGGTTTCACTATTTCATAGAAATGCCGATTGTTCAGGCAGTATGAACTTTGTCATTCCTTCGTGCACAGAGATCTTCAACCACATTTATAAACTGTCCAACAGTTGTGACGTTGAAAGTGATGTCGTCGGGGATTTCTATGTTGAACTGTTTCTCCACGAGCAAAATGGCTCGAAGGACCTTAATCGACTCGATATCTGGTATGCTTCGTATTGCGAGATCATGGTGAATCTCCTGTAAAGGCATACCGGTCGAATCGCTCATGATTTTGAACACATCGCTCGATATAACACTCATATGGTCTCCTTCTTTCCCCAAATTATCATCATGTAGGTTTAGGCTATGCTACTCCTCAGGACTCGCTTGAGTTCGTGAACGGAGGTAACTGAGTTGTTGCCAACAATTTTGCGAATCATAGATAAGACATTCGCATCCGCAGCATCTGTCATTTCTGGGTGACTTTGCTCAATAGTTCGTAATCCTTGGATCGATGTGCCATGAGGAAAAAAGTGGCCAGCTGGATGCTTTACCCCCTGACTCCTATCTGCTAGCCAAACATAGGCCATCTCTAATGCGGCAATCGTATTTTCTCGGTTGTTATCACAAAGCTCTTTACAGAAAGTGTAAAAGGCTCGGGCATGACGGGCTTCATCTCGACCGAGTAATTCCCATATTTTCTTTAATACTGGCTCTTTGGTCGCCTTCGCGATGGTTCGGTAATACTCGGCTGCTCGTGTTTCAGAAATGATGTTCATCATAAGAGTGCCAGCTCGATTGAAACCGATGGGATACGGCTCACGCTTATAGAGCGCGAGCTTGGACTTCACCTCAATTCCCAAATGCCGAAGGTACCTGGATTGCACAAGGGAGTGGCGGGCTTCCTCTGCTCCCCAGGAAAGAGCCCAGGAGGAGAAGCTATATTCATCAGACCATTCACGCAGAAAGTTGTGCGCACCGGGAAGCGTCCCAAACTCTATTACCGCCGCTCCCCTCAACATTGTTATATCTGCATCAGTTACTAGGTGTTTCTCAATTTTGGTGAGATCGACTTCACCCCAATCCCACTTAGTCGTTTCGAACCAGTCGAATACCTCATTGTATTTCGAATCTAAATAGTTCAGAGAATGGCTGATATTTCCACTCAATGCTCTGTGCGCTCTAATGGCATTGTCAATGGTCTGCAATATGAAATCGTCAGTAATCTGTTCCTGGATAATAATGTGCTCTACATCCAATTCCTCGGTGTAGGGTGCAAGTTTCATGGACGCAGGACGGTCCAAGACCAGAATATAGACTCTCGTCTTACTGTGCTGGGGAAACATACGCAAAAGTTTAAGCGCTTCTGGAATCTCCTTTCTTTGAGAAACAAAGAATGTCCCAATAATGGCTTCATGCCCATTCAGGTATTCGCGAAACTCCTGAGTGGGCACCGTGTCGATGGAGACATTCTTATGGCGTGAGGGCACTTTGGTAATGGCCAGTCGCAAAGAACTGAGTTCTCTTGGTGCTCCAATAAAGGCGAAATGATGAGTAATAGGGTCAGTAGCGGGAGTGATATCAGACGGCGAAAGTGTTTGAGTAGTCATGACGCGTCTCCTTGTGATCAAGCGTTTTATGGTAACGGGAAGCAGTTAGAATAAATCTTCATCTTAAGGTTATATCAATACTGAAGTCAGTTTAAGGTTGCACCTGTCCGAATGGACAGGTGCAACCTCCTGCCACACTAGCGCTAGATAGAAACTCCTTGACGCCGACATCAAGAAGATGATGGGAAGGGCATCACTGCCACATTGTGTGTGACGATGAGCTCAAGCACTGACCTAGCCAATAGTAAATCTCGAGAACAATTACTGCGTGCGGCTTGGTTACGCCACGATGCTATGTGGTTTCAGTATGTAGCCGCTCATTGGGGAATGAACAGGGTGAACGAAGCAAACCGTGCTATTGCAGAAGCGCTAGGCCAGTTCGAAATGCTGAATCTGCTTAGACATTCGCAGCATAACGCAAACATCGAGAACATTGATGAATTATTGCGGTTGTTCTCCTTGGCAATAGACATTTACCAGACCCATCACTCGCCGGTTCGGCTGGAAAGGGTCGATCACAAAACGTTTTCTGTTTCGATGAGCAATTGCTGGGCTTGTAAAGCCGTGGAGTTGGCTGGATGGCTCGATCAATACCAATGTGGACCTTGGGCGAGGTTGAAGGGATGGCTAAGCGCACTAAAGCTTAAAAGCACTCTCAATCCTGACCCTAATTTATGTTTGGAGTACCTGGGTGTGAACAAGGGGCGAATTTGTTCGGTGATGGTCGTGATTGATTCTTTCTCAAAGACAGAATTTACTTGGGCTAGCGATGATATTGAGCACAACAAAAGGAGATCATAGGGAGTTCTTATGGTGGCGCCAATATGAGGAATGTATGAGTGAAAGCATTGGGTTGGATGACAATAGTCAGGAGCGCATTGATTATGTACGACAGCATTCACGGAATCATTGCTTCGTGTGCTCAAGTAGAGAAGAGGGTAGCTGGAATTTGAATCTAAAAAAGGAAAAGGATTGTGTTACAGCACCCATGTGCGTACCAAAGAGCTTTCAAGGATACGAAGGAGTTGTGCATGGTGGCGTAGCAGCCACTTTCTTGGATGAGGTAATGGGGTACGCCGTCCTGGCCAATGAAGGCAAACACGGCATCACGCAAAGATTGAAGTTGACATATCTGAGACCAGTGATGGTGGAGAAAGCCTATCAAGTTACAGCCCGTGTTATCAATAAATTGGATGGAACCTGTTCAGTATCCGGCGAAATTGTTGACGATACTGGAATTGTATATGTCAGCGCGTCGGCACTTTTTAAAAGTGTTGCTGATCCATTTACGTTGTCACCGCAGAGATAACAATCCATTCTGAAAAATGAGGTGCCACATGTCCACACAAACCGAACAAACCGAAATAATGACAGGTTGCAAGGCACAGATGTTCAAGAGGAGTCAGACGGAAGTTACGCTTTTCAATGTCTTGATCCCATTTCTGTCAATCGTCTCAGTCGGTATTTGCCTATTGCCTAACATGGGCTTAGTACCGTGGTGGGTCATTTTTGTAATTAATATGGCCCTCACGACACAAATCGTTGCTCTCCAGCATGAATTGTTGCATGAACCACGTGCAGCTACTCGATTCAACTGGCTCCTTAGAATAAATTTGCATGTGTATACTCCGTTTACTGTTGGCTTTGATGATTATCAAAAACTGCATTTGTTGCACCACCGACATGTCAACCAGAAAGGTGATCCTGATTTCCCTATGGTGAAAGGTGGGCCACTTTCGTCATTTTTCATTTTGGCCTTTGCTCCTGAGTACTGGTTTTTCTATGTTGTGAGGAATCGCCTCTTAGGAGATAAATTTTGGGTGTTCTATGCTTTTCGAATTATTGCCTTGGTGCTCTATATTTCAGTTTTGGGTTTATGGGCTTACATTTTCCTATATTTGGTGCCTTCTAAGATAGCGTTTGCTCTAAGCTTTTTTGTGTTTTCATACGAAGCGCACACTGACATTCAAGGTCAAAGAAGCGGTTTTTACAACCTTGTAGGGCGTTTCCCAATAGTCTCGATGCTAACAAAATGGACTATAGGTCCCTATGCCTATAACATTGCCTTTCACCATGCGACGCATCACGAATTTCCATGGATGAGTGGCCGTAAGTTGTCTTCCATAACAAACGTGTCTGCGCAGGAGCTTTTCGGGGTCACCCTATCAACGCGACAACTCGCATACTGAAGTCAAAGTGTCACTGATTAGTCCTCGTGCCTTGGTCCAGGTCTGAGAGAACCTGAGGCTAGTGTTGCTGGACACACACATAGGTTATCCAATCCTTCAGAGAGCAATTGTCAGCACCTTTCCCTCCCGCGGGACTGGGCATTGCTCTCTTGATCAAAAGAAAGATAGTAGAAATATCATTAGTAAGGGAAGATATGAAAGATTTATCACCTAAAGAAAGAGTACACATGGACAAAACTGATGCCATAGTAAAACCCTTGAAGATTCAGATGGAGTTCAATCCCAAAACGTATGAGATCGACTTCAGCGGTGTTCTGAGCAATATTGTTTATGTGAAATGGATGGAGGATCTGCGCTTAGCGATGTTAGCCAAGTATTTACCTCTGCGAAATCTTATGGAAAATGAAATGGCGCCTATGATCATGAGTACGGAAATACATTACAAAAGTCCTGTTGTCCTTTTTGACACAGTATTAGGTGAGGCCTGGTTGAAGAATCTGGGACGGTCATCCTGGGACGTGGCAATCGTGTTCACAATAGCTGAAAGAGGTTGCATAGCTGCTGAAGCCGAGCAACGCGGGCTTTTTATTAACCTCAGAACCCAACGACCGGTTCGTATGCCAGAGGAACTAACTGCTCGCTATCAACAAGAATTATTGACAAACTCACCTCCACAGAGAGTGCCTGGTGCAACAAGCAGCTAGTGTCCGGAGTCTGCAAATCCATGACCACTTCGACCTCTCAAGTATTTAAGAAATCCAGGGCCTGATCTGAACGAACTATTCTGGCAATTTCAGGTTCTGGACCATACCGCAACTGAAAGAATTTATATAGCCTTCAAAGCTTAGGATTATAAACACGACTTGCTCCTGGGAAAAATTACGACCGCAGCTCTTGCTGCACATTTTCTGATAGTCATTTTAGAGGGACCTTCATATGCAGCGACCTGCTCCGTTTGCTGTCTGCCCGTTGCCCTTGACGACACACCTATGATTGCTTCTGGCTGTTCATTCATTTCCGGGCAATCGGTGCTTGTTGAAACACATGTGGAAACTCCAGACCCTATTCCCTCAAATCGCCGCTTCACTCAAGGATTGACGCAAATTCACGATTTACTTTATGTCGGTGGGCATGGACGTTTTGATTACTACTCTGCATCGAAAAGACTGGACAATCTCCATAGTCTTCCTGGATTAACCATCCAGCCTACCGCCTCTATGAAGCTAGCATCCTGGGCTGATGCCAAATTCGAAGGTCGTTTGACTCAAGAAGATTTAAGAGGTCGACAGTCAGCGAAAGCCCGCTTGTTGGAGGGATATATTAATCTCTATTTTGGGTCTGTGGATTTCAGAATTGGAAAACAGAATATAGTATGGGGCCGCGCTGATGCACTTAGCCCAAACGATGTCTTAACCCCCAAAGATTTTACGTTGCTGTCTGCGCGAGACGAAGACGAGCGCCGAACCGGAACTGTGGCCATAAAATCAAACTACTATAGCGGACAATACACAGTTTCAGTAATCTGGTTGCCCGTATTTAACCCCAGCACGGTTCCAATTGCGATTCCTGCGGGCATTCAGGTAACTGAAGATAAACGTTCACAGGGGAGTTGGAGCGATCAAGGCCTCGGGATTAAACTGGATAAGACTGGAGGTGAGATTGACTGGTCGGTCAGTTATTATCATGGCCTTGATGTCTTACCGGTCGGTCGTCCTATTTCGCCCTCGCATGTTGAGTTGGTTCACAATCGCCTAAACGTATTCGGTACTGATTTTTCGAAGAACTTTGGACCTTATGGTGTAAGAGGTGAACTCGCGTACGTACATACTCAGGATTTTTCAGGCGGCTCCTCGCTTGTCAAAAATCCATTTCTCATGTATGTGATCGGTACAGATCGAAATATTACCGAGGATATCAATCTCAATCTCCAGTTTTACCAAAAATTCATCGTTAACTTTCATGATCCCTTTGTGATACAGGATCCCGCTGTACGATCTGTCGCGGTTCTGAACGATACGTTGAATCAACAGCTAGATCGGGTTCAGGGAGGATTCACCGGAAGATTTAGGGCAAGCTGGCTAAATAAAACGCTCGACTTGGAAGTATTGGCGATACTCAATCTGCCGCGCGAAGACTTTTTCCTTAGACCTTCTGTCGCGTATGCGTTTACAGATACATGGAAAGTGTTTGTGGGGTGGGACATATTTAACGGGCAGAAAGACTCTTTCTTTGGCCGATTGCAACCCATGACAAGCGCATTCGCTGAAGTACGTTGTACCTTCTAATTATGCAGCACGCCCTGTAAATGAAGCCACCTGGGTTGCTTCTTTGGGAGTGCCATACAAGGCCTTGCGTCTTTCTCAATAATCGCAAAAGATACAGTTCTCTATCTTTTCTGATACAGCAGATCAGTTCTGAAAGTGCTAGCATCAACGAAGGATCCTCACGATCTTACCAATGGGCGAGCCAATCTCATTGTCGCCACTTGGTCGCAGCCTACGAAGGCATTATCTTAAGTTTGGCTACTTGCCGGAAGACCTTTGCCTTCAGACACGTCTACTTCTTTAGGCGTTCTTCCCATCAACCCCAGACTCATTGCTACCCCAACTGCCTGACCTCTTCTCGTCGTGCCTAATTTACATAAAGTATTCTGGACGTGAAATTTAACCGTTCGTTCGCTAATGCAAAGAATTTTTGATATTTCCCAGTTTGTCTTGCCTTCTGAAATCCACCTCAACACCTCCAGCTCTCGATTAGACAGGTCCGTCATTGTGGTGATCACCTCCTGCAGGGTGATACACAAAAGACGAGCAAGTATTATACCTAATAGTTAGGTTACGTAATGTATTAAAAGATAATTACTAATAATAAGGTAGGATATTATGACGTACTATATAACGAATTAACCGTAGGTATTCGGTGACACCAGGCTTGGCTTATGAGACTGCTTCCACGTGGGTCAGGGGAAGCAGCGGGCCTGCCGCCACGTGGTAAGATTCAATTCCCCGTTCGACTCATGCCAAACTAGAGGCTAATTGCCAATGGCAGCACGAGCAACTGATGGTGAATACATTGTCATCTACTGAGGATGACCAGCAAATAGTTTATCCTCAACTTACCAATTGAATTCATGTTGGTTATGCAAATGTAACATCGTGAATCTTTTCCATACTCTTCGATCGTGGGAGGGGCTGCAACGGAATGTGTCGAGCAAGAAAGGTCTAGGTGCGCTCGCTTGGCAGCGTCGGCGAAAGACGGGCGCGCTGTTCGAGTTTGTGGGCGATAATGCCACCGAAAAGCAACAGTCCGGCGGAATAATACACCCATAGTAGCAAGAGCACGACTTCCAGCAACGATCCGTAAAGCCGGACGTACACCGTGGCATAGTCGCTGTAGGTCACGAATAGCACCTTGGCGGCGACCCAAAGCAGGCCGAAAATCAGTGCGCCGGCCATTGCGTCTCGCCATCGTGGACGACGTCGAGGGACAAGACGATATAAAAGGCTGACGGCCAGGAATGTGAGGGAAAAGGGTAGTGTGTACGTCAGGTGAAAGTCATGAGCTGCCAGAGCGACGAGATCGAGCCCCCAAAGCCTGGGCGCATACGCGGTCAAAAAAGTAATGGTCTGCGTGGCGGCATAGGAAATAACAAGCAGAAGCCCTGTCGAGCCGAGCAATCCTATGGAGATCGCGGTAGAAATCAACGGGTGGCGCTTTTGGGTGCTTTCGAACACCACGTTGAGCGCGTAGTCGAGCTCGTAGAAGACTAGCCCTCCGAACCAGAAAAACGACAGAAATATGATCCAGCGCACACTCTCCAATGCACTGATCCGATGGAGTTCTTCAGCCAGACGCTCCCCCAATGAAGGTAGAAAACCCTTAAGGAAGCTCAGCATGAATTGCTCGCCGATGATGTTTTGGTTGACAAGAAAGCTGATTCCATACAGGAGAAGAAATACGAGAGGGAACAAGGAGAGCAGCGAGAAAAAAGCCAAGGCTGCCGCCAGGCTCGGGCAGCCTTGACGCAAGAATGTTTTCAACGTCTCGATCAGAAAACGGAAGCTTTTCATCATACTTCACCCGCCTATGCAGGAAGCCACGGTAGTTGAACCATGGAGGATGCACAACGAGTGTCCTCCGAAGCCTTGGAGAGGAAGACACTTCGGCGAGGTGTCGCCGAAGAACTAACAGGGACCACGGCTGCCTGTCTCTCCGCAGTAATCCGTTACTGAGGATGGATCAAGCCGTGGGGCTCCACGTGCGAATCGCCAGCGTAACACAGGCGATGCCTGAGAATGCTGAAAAGTTCCACTGGCAAGGCGGTAGTGAGGTGCACGGCGAAATGGAGAGAGCAACACCATGTCGGTGTGTGCTGGCAAGCGGGTGAGCCGGCGGTGTTCCGCAAGAGCGAAGCCGAGGCTATTGCAGCATTGTCATTTCAACGTCAATACCGCCTGCATGGCGAAGTTCACGAGTGGGTTGGGGTAGACCCCGAAGATCACCACTCCTGCCACCGCGCAGGCCAGCACGATGGAGAGGGTCGGCGACATCACCATGTGAGGGGCGGCACTTGAAACGTCACTCGGCTCGCGCATGTACATGACCATCACCAGTCGAAGGTAATAATAAGCTGAAATGACGGCAAAGAAGAGCGCAATAGCCGCCAGCCATGTCATGCCGGCTTCTACCGCCGACATAAAGACGTACAGTTTTCCGATAAATCCTGCGGTCGGCGGAAGGCCTGCCAGCGAGACCATAAAAATCAGCATGAGCAGCGCAGCCAAGGGGTGACGCTTGGCCAGCCCGGTGAAATCTTCGATTTCTTGACCTTCGACGCCGCCCTTGCGAAGCATGGCGACAATGGCGAACGCACCGAACGTCATAAACGCATAGAGCGCGAGATAGAGTAAAACGCTCGCGATACCGGATGAGCTTTCTATTCGTCCGGCCGCAACCACACCGATCAAGGCATACCCGGCGTGAGCAATGCTCGAGTAGGCCAGCATGCGCTTCACATTCGTCTGCACCAAGGCGACGACATTTCCTAAGACCAAGGTGGCGAGACAGAGTAGGAGGAAGATCGCCGACCAGTTGGTTTTCAAGCCACCGAGCCCTTCAATAAACACTCTGAGGAATGCGCCGAAGCTTGCGGCTTTGGAGGCCACGGCCATGAAGGCGGTGACCGAGGTGGGAGCGCCTTGGTAGACGTCCGGCGTCCACATGTGAAACGGCACAACAGCGAGCTTGAACCCGAATCCAACCGCGAGCAGGATCGTGGCAAACAATAATAATGGATCGTCCAGGCTTCGCCCGGAGATCCCCGCGGCGATCTCAGGAAGTCTGGTGCTTCCGGTCGCTCCGTACAGGAGCGAGATCCCGTAGAGGAGGATACCCGATGAGAAAGCTCCCAGCACGAAGTACTTGGCTGAGGCCTCCAGAGAGCGAGGTTCTGATCGCTTCAGTCCCGCCATGACGTACAGCGAGAGGGACATCAATTCGGTACCGAGATACAGCGTCAACAAATCGGCCGACGACACCATGACCATCATCCCGGAGAGCGAAAGCAAGACGAAGCCGTAGTACTCGCCGAAGTACAGCCGCTCTTCCTTCAAGTAGGTATAGGAAAGGAGGATGGTCAGGCCGGTCACAAAGTAGAGGAGCAGTTTCCAGAAGGCTCCGTAGGCATCAATAATGACGAGTCCGCTGAAGATTGCTGTCGGAGCATTCACCTGGGAAGCCGTCAATCCCATGCAAATCGCGAGCGTTCCCAAACTCAGCCAAACCAAGCTGTCTTTGTCGGATGTTCGTAGCACCGGATCGAGCACGAGCACGATGCAGGCTGCAGTGATGACCAGCAATTCGGGCAAGATGAGGAACAGATCAGCCGCCGAGAAGCTCATCGCGGTCGGCCCTCCGCCTCGGTACTCGTGAAGCCCGCTTCGCGGACGTGGCGAGCGTTGTTCGTCTCTCCCCTGAACGCAAGTTCGGTTGCAGAGGCGTTGTCCTCCACAGATGAAGGGAACGAGTCAACCCCAGGCGCAACTGACGCTTGCCCGGCAGCCGGCGGAAAGGCACGCGCGATGACTTTCTCCACGCTGGGATGCATGCGGGTCAGAATGGGGTTCGGGAACAGGCCGATTAAGAAGATCAATACGGTTAGTGGAACCAAGGTGACCATCTCGCGCAGGTTGACATCGCGAAGCTTTGGGAGAACGTGCGGAGAGGGGGTACCGAACGCGACTCGTTGAACCATCCAAAGCAAGTAAGCGGCGGCCAGGATGATCCCTAAGGAGGCAAGTGCTGTGGCGATCTTACTCCAAAGAAATGTGCCTACGAGAACCATAAATTCTCCGACAAAACTGTTGGTGCCGGGAAGGCCGAGTGAGGAGAGCGCGAAAATGACGAGGAAGGTCGCATAACGTGGCATCGGCTTTGTGAGGCCGACGTTGTCGGCGATCTGTCGGCTATGGGTTCGTTCGTAAATCATTCCGACGCAGAGAAAGAGCCCGCCGGTGGTGATGCCATGATTCACCATTTGCATCACGGCGCCTTCGATCCCCTGAATATTGAACATGAACAGGCCGAGCGTGACGAATCCCATGTGGCTCACGCTCGAATAGGCGATGAGTTTTTTTAAGTCGTCCTGAGCCAGCGCCATGTACGCGCCGTAGATGATGGCGACAATCGAGAGGACGACCATCGCAGGAGTAAACGCTTGAGATGCGTCCGGCAACATCGGCAAACTGAAGCGCAAAAATCCATAGGTGCCCATCTTGAGCAGGACACTGGCGAGAATCACGCTGCCCGCCGTCGGCGCTTCCACGTGCGCGTCAGGCAGCCAGGTATGGAAGGGGAACATGGGTACCTTGACGGCAAATGCGGCGAAGAATGCCAGGAAAAGCCAGAATTGCAGCGACTTGGAATAGGTGCCTTGGCTCAATTGAACAATGTCGAATGTATGGCCGCCCTGGAAATAGAGCACCAAAATCGCAACCAGCAGCAAGACGCTCCCGGCCAGGGTGTAGAGAAAGAATTTAATCGCGGCATAAAGCCGATTCGGTCCTCCCCAGATACCGATTAAAAGATACATCGGGATCAGCATCGCTTCCCAAAAGACGTAGAACAGCACGAAATCCAATGCCAAAAATACGCCGATCATGGCGCCTTCCATGATCAGCAACATTGCCATGAAGCTTTGTATTTTCGATTGGATGGAGTGCCAGGAAATCAGGATGCAGAGCGGCATCAGAACCGTTGTCATGAGGACGAGCGGAAGACTGATGCCGTCGAGACCCAGCCGATAATGAACCAGTGGCGACGATATCCACACGGCTGATTCCACGAACTGCATGTGGCCGGAGGAGGTATCAAACAACCACCAAAGCGGGAGGGAGATCACAAGGTCGGCCACGCTGACGGCGAGGGCTATAAAACGAACGGAGGCGTCCTTCACGAAAAAGACCGCAGCCGCTCCGATCAGCGGGAGAAAAACCAGCATCGTAAGCCAAGGAAATCCGGTCATCGAAGTTCCCGCAGCGAACAATTACGAGTGAATAATGCCATGTCGATATCCGCCACTCCTGGGCCGAGGCGTTCCTAATCGTTCAAAGAAGAAGGTACGCCGTCAAAATAACGATTCCTACTGCGGTGGCCAGCGCATAGTGCTGGACCTGTCCACTCTGGATCAGTCTCAACAACCATCCACCCCACGCCACACCCCGCGCGATGCCGTTGACCGCGCCGTCGATGAGATTGACGTCGACTCCCTTCCACAGTGCTGAAGCGGCTAGGCACGTTGGCCTGACAAACAGACGGTCATAGGCTTCATCCACATACCATTTGTTCAACGAACCGCGATACAGGCTTCCCAACTGCCGGGCCAAGCGTTCAGGGAGATCAGGGTTAAGTACGTAGACATAGTAGGCAGCGGCAATGCCGATCAAACCCATCGCTGTGGCCGCAGCCATAATCATGAGCCCATCCGAACCATGATGAACGACTGAGTCGCGTCCGCTTGAAAACACCGGTTCGAGGAAGGTTGGGATGCCGAGGTAACCGGTCGCAATGCTGAAAAATGCCAGAATGATGAGCGGTGTGGTGATCGTCTGCGAGGGCTCGTGGAGGTGCTCCGCATGGTGCGGATCGACATGTGACGTTCCCCAGAAGGTCACGAATACGAGCCGGAAGCTGTAGAAGGCCGTCAGAAGAGCCGTCAGCAGACCCAAGAGCGTCAGGACCTGACCGAGGTCGCCGGACGACCAGGCGGACACGAGAATGTCATCCTTGCTGAAAAATCCGGCCGTCAGAGGGAAGCCGGCGAGCGCCAGCGAGCCGACCACAAACGTCCAGTAGGTGATCGGTAACTTGTCTTTGAGGCCGCCCATGTGTCGCATGTCCTGTTCATGGTGCAACGCGATAATGACCGAGCCACAGCCCAGGAACAGCAGGGCTTTGAACGCGCCATGTGTCAATAAGTGATACATGCCGGAGGCGTAGGCTCCGAGTCCACAGGCCATGATCATGTAACCGAGCTGGCTGACCGTCGAATACGCGACGACACGTTTGATGTCGGTTTGAGTCAACGCAATCGTGGCACCGAGGACCATCGTCGCCGAGCCTGTAATGGCGACGACGCTCATCGCGGTTGGAGAAAGGTTATAAATCGGGGCGAGACGCGCCACCATGAAGACGCCGGCGGTCACCATCGTGGCGGCGTGAATGAGGGCCGAAATCGGCGTGGGTCCTTCCATCGCATCGGGCAGCCAAACATGAAGCGGCACTTGTGCCGATTTGCCCACTGCGCCGGTGAAGAGGAGAAGTCCGATCAGCGTAAATACCGACACCTCCCACGTTCCCCCGAAAGGGCCGAAGAGGTTCATCGTCACATCAGTCGCCTCATGGAGGGCAGGAAAAATGTCGAGATAGTTCAGCGAGCCAAAATGATACCAGACGAGCAGCATGCCCAGCATGAACCCAAAATCGCCCACGCGATTCACCAAAAAAGCCTTGGTGGCCGCTGCACAGGCGGAGGCCCGCTCGTACCAATGGCCGATCAGCAGATAGGAGCACAGCCCCACGGCTTCCCAGAACACGAAGAGCTGTAATAAATTGTCGGCCAATACCAACATCAACATGGAAAAGGTGAACAAGGCGATGTAGCTGAAGAAACGGGCATAGCCGGGCTCGCCGTGCATATAGCCGATCGTATAGACGTGCACGAGCGAGCTGACACCGGTGACCAGCAAGAGCATGACGGCGGTCAGCCGATCGATATGGAGGCCGATGTGAATGTCAAGATGCCCGGATGTCAGCCAGGTATACAGAGGAACCGAAATGACGGACCCGGACACCGCCACTTCTAAAAATGCCGCCACCGACAAGACGAGCGACAGCATGACCGCCGGAACTGCGACAAGGTGGGCGCGGTCTTTGATGCGCCAGCCGCCTAATCCTAAGACCAGAAAGGCGGCCAAAGGAAGGAGTGGGATAAGGGTGTAGATCATAAATTCAAGAGCTGATGGCCGATGGCTGATAGCACAAACTCCGGTCTTCTGCTATTCGCCATACGCTATAAGCCATCTGCGAGTTTGCTACCATTTGAGCAAGTTGAACTCTTCCACGTTGATCGTGGATCTGGACCGGTGGAGGGCGATGATGATCGCAAGCCCGACGGCGACCTCCGCAGCCGCCACCGTCAACGCGAAAAAGACGAACACTTGGCCACCAAGATCTTGAAGGTGGTCGGAGAACGCGACAAAATTAATGTTGGTCGCGTTCAGCATGAGTTCCACCGAGAGCAAAATGGCGATGATATTGCGCCGTATGAGCACGCCCACGACGCCTGTCAGGAAGACGACGGCGCTCAAAATGAGATAGTAGGAGATTGGAATGGTCATTGGTCAGTAGTTATCGGTCATTCGTCATTAGACAGAAGAGGGAGCCGACACTCCTCCAATGACTAGTGACCACTGACTCCTCACGCTTCGTTCCCCCCGATATCGCGTTTCGCGAGGACGATGGCGCCGATCATGGCCACTAAAAGAACCAAAGAGGCCACCTCGAAGGGGAATAAGTAGGTTGAAAAAAGCGTTTTACCGATGGCCAACGTATTGTCGGAGGCGATGGCATCGCGCGGTTGGGATTGGAGCGATTGGCTGTCCAGATTGGCTGCTCCCGTTCCGCCGGATAGTAGCACGATGGATTCGATCAGCAACGGGATGCAGACACATGCGGCGAGCCGCCATTGGCTATGATAACGGTCATCTTGCTTGACGTTGAGTATCATGACGACGAACAGATACAGCACGAGAATGGCCCCGGCATACACGATAATCTGCACGGCTGCGAGAAATTCGGCATGGAGTGTAACGAAGAGTCCCGCAATATGGAAGAACATGACCAGGAGCGAAAGTGCGCTGTAAACGGGGTTTCTCAGCGCGACCACCAGTATAGAAGTGATGGCGATCATCCCGGCGAAGTATCCGAAAAACAGCTGCGACATGAGACGGTTCCTGGGTTAGCGGTCGATCAGGGCAACACTAACGCAACGGTGTGGCAGTCATCGCTCGTTCGATGCGTGATCCTTTGAGGTCAGTTCGGTTTGGGCGGCACGTGCTTGAATGCCACGTTGAAAAACGCGACGTTTGGATGTTGCAGTTCCAGGCGTTTCTCGCGGACTGGAAATGAGCGGTCGCCGATTGCGAGCAATTGCTGTTTGTTCAGGTGGAGTTGGCGCTTGTCGTATACCGCCCACTCAAATTCTCTCGTCATGCCAAGGGCATCGACAGGGCAGGCATCCACACACATCCCGCAAAACAAGCAACGGGTCATGTCCATATAATATTCTTTAGAGTAGCGCTTCGTCGGCTCATCCGGCACTTCGGCGCTGACGACCCGGATGACGCGCGACGGACAAGCTGCTTCACAGAGATCGCATCCCACGCACTTCTCGGTCCCATCGTCGTAGCGGAGCAGCGCGAGCATGCCGCGATAATTGTCCGGCAGTGTGCGTTTTTCGTGAGGGTATTGCAAGGTCACTGGACGATAATTGAGCAGATGCGATAACGTCGCCTTCATGCCGACGAGAATCTCGTAGAACGTAATCGTTTTGAACCATTCGAGCAGGTTCACACGCTTGGACGCCGTAGATGTCATATCGGTTCCGTCCTCTACTTCATCTGTTGATAGAAAAACACCGCGAGGGCCGTCACGACGATGTTGCCCA
>CAZPNQ010000068.1:0-21320 GCA_964587955.1 uncultured Nitrospira sp. | reverse complement strand
GGACCCACGAAGAACCGGTCCACTCAACCCAAAACTGACCGCATCTTCGGCCGAGATTACGGCGACTCCTTTGGTGCGCCCCAGCCAAATTCGATTTTTCTCGAGAAACACCTGATATTCATCGATTTTGGGTGGGAAATAATCCAGGAACTGTTTGAGCTTGTCGATCAACGACGGGGTCAAGTCGCGCTCGACCCCGCCGATTCGATACCAGCTGGTCGTCAAACGTGCTCCGCACAACTCATCGAACCAATCAAGCAGGATTTCCCGATCTCGAATACAGTAAAAAAAGTCGGTCATAGCCCCTATGTCAAGCGCCTGGGCACTCAGCCTTTACTGGTGCCCAATGATGCGCTGAACTTCCGCGACGATTGTCCGGAGGTATTCCGCCCGCTCGGGGACTTGCAAATTCAAGAGTTTTTCAACTGCACGGCAGTAGGCGAAGTTGTTGTACATCGCGCAGACATAGTCGAGCCGATCCGTATGAGGAATGAACTGGTGATACGTGCCGTCTTCTGCAAGCTTCTCTACACCCCGGTGGAGGTACCCCATCACCGGCGTGGATTTCACCAACCGCTCGCCTTCCAACTCTAGAATCACCTTGAGAACTCCGTGCGTACTGGGGTGTTGAGGCCCCATGTTGAGCAAAAGCTCCTCGGTGCGCAAGGTCGGAAGCGTCTCGCTTTCCGGGTGCTCGGGATTGATCTTATAAACGGTGGTTCTTTGATCTTCGAATGCCATGGCAGCGCCGAATCCTATCGTGGAACTTCGTCCAGAAAATCAAACGTGTCTCGCCAGCCTTTGCCACGAAGCGGAAAATCCTTACGCAACGGATAACCTTCGGTATAGTCATCGGGCATGAGAATCCGGCGAAGATCTGGATGATTTCGAAACCGGATGCCCATCATATCGAAGACTTCTCGCTCCATGAAATCGGCGCCTTTCCAAAGGTCCGTCAAGGAATCAACGACACAATCCGTCTCAGGCACCCGTGTCTTGAGCCGGAGGCGATGCCGCTTGCGAATCGAATAGAGCTCCCACACAACTTCGAATCGCTCCTCGTCGTCGGGCCAATCCACGGAGCTCACATGAACGATATAGTCAAAATCCATCCCCGGATCACTGCGCAGAAACTGAGCCACTTCATGGAGTTTGTCCCGCGAGACCGTCACTGCCGCATCGCCTCGCCACTCGGCCAAACCGGTAACTCCGATCGAAAACGTCTGCTGAATTCGCTGGATCAGTGGGTGCATGATGAAGCGTCAGACCTTCAGACTGGCCTTGACCTGCTCCGGTTGAGTCACAAACACACGTTTTTGCATAATGCGCTCTTGCAGTTTTAAAATGCCGTCCAAGAGCGCTTCAGGAGTCGGAGGACAGCCGGGCACATAAATATCAACGGGAACAAATCGGTCGACTCCCTGCACGACACTGTAACTGTCATAGATGTTCCCGGAGGTGGCACAGGAGCCCATCGCAATCACGTATTTGGGTTCCGGCATCTGGTCGTAGATCTTTCGAATTACCGGCGCCATCCGTCGGCACACGGTTCCGGCGACGATCATCAAGTCCGACTGCCTGGGCGACCCACGGAACACTCCCGCCCCAAACCGATCCATATCGTACCGGGAAGAAACAGCGGCCATCATCTCGATAGCGCAGCAGGCGAGCCCGAAGGTCATCGGCCAGAGAGATCCTTTTCTGGCCCAGTTCACGGCTTTTTCAAGAGATCCCGTGATGACGTCCGGGACCCCGTCTTTCTCATGCCGTCCCAGCTGGATTAGTCCCATACCATCCTCAGTCCCACTCCAGGGCGCCCTTTCGCCAGGCATATACGTAGGCCACGATGAACAGTCCTATAAAAATCAGCATTTCGATCAACCCGATCACCCCGATCTTGGTGAAAACGATGGCCCAGGGATACAGAAAGATCACTTCAATGTCGAAGATGACGAACAACATCGCAAAAATGTAATACCTGACGGGGAACGGCATCCGAGCGTCAGAAAATGGTTCGGCACCACATTCGTAGGTCGACAATTTCTCTGGTTCCGGGTACCTCGGCTGTACAAAATGACTGACGAGCAAGGTCACCACCCCAAAGGCCAACGTTACCAAGATAAAGAGAAAGACCGGGAAAAACTTCGTCAGATATTCAAGAAGAACTTCGGTTCCAGTCATTTAGTTTTCTCTCACAAAGCATTGACCTGGAAAGGGTATTCTAGATCTGATGCGTGAAATCTTAGTGCCCCGGTCTCAGGGATAGCAAGCGAACAAAGGACCTAATTCCGGCGGGACCCGAAAGCCCTAGGTATGCAAGTCTGAGAGTGAAGAGTGGATTGAACGGTTAAGTTCCAATTGCAACTCACGATCAGGCATCACGTGCCTCATCTGTTTCGCTTAGTTCATCATCCGGATGAGAATGACCCCCCAACGAACTCTCCCATTCCGATTCGAGAGGAGAAAACGCCTTAACCTTTCGTCTCCGATGGATCTGCGTATCGATTCGTTCTTTCTCAGGCAACTTCTTGTAAAGACGAACCCATTCTTTTTCATCGTTATTCATCGGTCACTCACTCCTCTTGGCAGATAAAGCATAGCAAAATCACGCTGCCACTGGAAAGAAAGGCTCGTCAGACTCCTCAATCGGTCCAAATTCTTGACAATACAGCGCCTTTTGGTATCTTTTTCCAAGTATCACTAGCTTCAAAAGGAATCTACCCTATGAAAACTTTGGTGCCCTTCGTCTTCGTCCTGTGTTCAGGAATTTGGGTTTCACTTGATGGAGCTGATGGAGCGCTGGCGCAGGAACCAGGGATTGATTCCGTTCGCTTTTCCGAAGCTGCCCTCGCCTTTTCCAGCGGTGCCATCCAGAAAGCATCCCCGATCGATGGAATCGTAAACCTGATAACAGGGGATAACCAGTCAACCGGCAATCGAATGCTTCTCGGGAAGCGCGATTCACTCTACCTGAAACTCAACAATCCTGCTGATGTAGCAGTAGGCGATCTCTTCACCGTTTACCGGCGGGTTCGGAAAGTATTCCATCCTTTGACGAAGGAATATCTCGGTTTTGTCATGAATCGTTCGGCCGTTGTAAAGGTGACTGCCGCCGACCATGCCCTCACGACAGTTGAGGCCATGCTCAGCTACGGACCGATTTCCCCTGGGGATCCTGTCATGCGTTTTGTGGCTCAGGCTCCAGACATGGAGACAAGCCCCGGGGTAAACATCTCCGATCTCGAGGGTATGATAATTGAGCTCCAGGCCGACCGCACGATGACGCTGGTGTCACAGTCAAATGTTGTGTACTTGGATCGAGGTAGGGAGGACGGACTAAAGTCAGGAGACCTCCTCGATATCCACCGTCACAGCGCCGGACTTCCTCCTCGAAAGATCGGCCAACTCAAAGTGCTGTCGATGGAATCTCACACAGCAGCCGCCATTGTCCTTAAGGCCAACACGCGAGTCATCAAAGGAGACCGATTCAAACTCGTTGGGTCGGCCTCACTCCCCCAGTCTCTAGGAACAATCCCGGAGTCGACTACGACTCAAGCCGATCAAACGATCCCGGCCGATCTGGTATCCAGCAAACTGAAAATACGGGATGCGTCGGGACAAAGCCGACTCAACCTCGGGGACCTAGCAAAGCTCCTGCATTACGACTCTGGGGATGCGGCGATCAGGCCTGACAATTACAAAGTCCTCGATCAGTTGATTGAATACCTGCGCACCAGCGGCGACATGAGGCTCATCCGAATCGAAGGTCATACTGACAACGTGGAGATTGGCCCTTCGCTCAAGTCGCGGTATCCAAGCAATTGGGAATTGTCCAAAGTGCGCGCAAACGGTGTCCTACGCTATATCGTAGAAAAGGGCGGTATGGAACCGGAACGCATCAGTGCGATGGGGCTCGGTGACACCAAACCAACTGCCACGAATGCAGTGGAGGAGGGGCGCACGAAGAATCGGCGCGTAGAGATTCTCCTCTATACTTCTGAAAGTGATACTCCAACGCCTAAACCTGACGTACAGACTCAGGTACAAAGACTCGAACACAACCCTTCAAGCTTAAGCGCACGTGAAAGCAATGATCAATCGGCCCTTCCGACCGCTGCGTCTGACACGGCTGGCTCCTCTAGCCGAGGGGCTTTGTCTACCGGTGATTCTTCCCAGATTTCTGTGAAGGAAGGATCGGGTGCCACCAGTAATCCTGATACAAGCGGCACGACGTCCACCACCAAACAGGATGCTCCAGCTCAGCAGTCCCCCACTGGAACCCCGACGGAATAGCATCGGACACTGACGGGCAGCATCCGTCAGGTCGATCTCTCTTCGCGATCTTGTCCAATCAGGTCCCTCTAGGCCGAGAACCCCCGTGTGATCGGTGTTCTTCGCATTTCCAGACTGTTAAAATGCGGCATGGCTTCAGAGGGGTCCTCGACTGTTCCTCACATGGAGTTAGTCTATGCAGACGTAATCGTTCCGCGCCATATCGCGAAGGCTTTCACCTATGTAGTCCCTTCCACCTTAGCTCAGACCCTAGCGATAGGGCACCGCGTGCTCGTCCCGTTTGGATCGTTGATTCTTGAAGGGGTCGTCATCTCGCTGAGCAACCGCCCCGCAATCGGAATAACATCCGTTTCCTTTAGAGAGATCCATTCTGTAGTCCGCGACGGGCAAGCTGCGCAGCTGCCTGCATCGCTGTTCGAACTATCCCGGAAGATCGCAGAATATTATGTCGCACCCTGGGGTCAGTGCCTTCGGCTTATATTGCCCCCGATGGCAAGTCGAACAGCCTCTTCCGGACGATACGTGGCCACTGCACAGGGTCGCGCTGCCTTGGAAGCCGGCCTTTGCCCAGACTCTCTGAAACCCACTCTCAGTCGAATTGCCCGACGAACTCCAGGAATCCTGTCCTCGACACTTCAATCAACTCGGCGGGGGAACACCCGGCTGGAAATTGACGCGCTCATCAACCAGTCATGGATAACGTTCCTGCCTATGAACGACGACCACATAGATTTCAAAAACCCTCGTAAGGGGCTCACTGGAGATGAGTATGATCGCCAAAATCCAGCGAGCGGTATTCCATTCACTGAAACGCTTCCCGAGGTCGACTCATCATGGAAAGCGCATATCGCAGACTGTCTTCATAGCGATCAAATGAGGAAGCTGGTGCTTCATGCTCCATGGGAACACCGACTCACCCGGCTGGCTGATGCCATCCAACAAGCGTACGACATGAAGAAATCCTCGATAGTACTCACCGGCGAGATCGCGAGAGCATCGTGGCTGAAACAACAGCTTTCAAGGCTCACTAACCTCCAGGTTATTCTCGCGCACCCATCTTCGGAATGGTGTCAATGGCAACAGAGCCATGGACAGACCCCATCAATAGTCGTCGGAACACGTTCAACCATATTTTTGCCTCTTCAATCGATCGGGCTGATCTGGGTGGAAGGAGAAGAAGACCCTGCCCTGAAAGAACTCCAAGAGCCTTATTATCATGCCAGAGAGGTAGCCGGTTGGAGGGCCGAGAGCGAACGCGCGCTTATTGTACTGGCCTCGGCTCACCCTTCTCTTGAAACGATGTTCGATTCTAGAGCTGACATCCATCACGTTCCACAAGACCCTGCGCGTCAACCTATGATGGAACTTGTCGATCTCCGTCACGAATCGGCTGGAACTCCGTTCAGCCACAAACTCATCCTGGCGATGCACGAGGCCCTGCGAAACCGTGCCAAGGTCCTGCTCTTTCTCAATAGAAAAGGTTACGCTGGAACCTTGGTTTGCCGAGACTGTGGTTGGGTCCCTCGTTGCGATTCCTGTATCGTCCCGCTCACCTATTATCGTGAAGCCGGCAGGCTAACTTGCCGCTACTGTGGTAGGGCGGAACGGTTGCCGGATTTCTGCGCTTCATGCCGTACTCCTCGTATGAGTCCCGTTGGTGATGGCACAGAGCGGGTGGAGGTCGAAGTTCATCGCCTATTCCCGCAGGCAAAAATCGCCCGCCTCGATGGCGATACACTCCGGCACTCGGTGGCCGCTCGCGCTGTGTGGGAAAGTGCCACCTCGGGCGAGTGGGACATTCTCATTGGGACCCAAGTGCTGTTTCGCCGAAAGCTACTGCCACAGCCCGATTTGGTGGGAATCCTTCAGGCAGATTCCGGATTGCACGTCTCGGACTTTCGAGCGGCGGAGCGGACTTATCACCTGCTGGTTGACGCCGTAAATCTGGCATCCCCTGCCTCCGCCGGAGGACGAGTCATTATTCAGACACGTCTCCCAACGCATCATGCCCTACAGGCCCTGATATCAGGAAATTCCCACCAATTCTACGATGAAGAATTCGCCGCACGCCGGCTTCTTCAATATCCGCCCGTCTGCCAATTGGCTGATCTCTCGGTAACCGGGAACGATCGTAAGATTGTCGAAGAAGCCGCTAAACGATGGGGCGCAGAACTTGAACGAAATGCGCGTGACCAGGAGCCGCTGATTGTGTTCGGCCCAGTGCCGGCCGTGCGCAGACGCACCAAAAACCGTCAGCAGTATCGCATCTTGGTAAAAGGAACCGCCCTCAGCCAACGGATCCGCGATTCCGTCCAGAAAATGGAACAAGAGTACCGCAAAGGGAAGATCAAATTCGTCGTCGACATCGATCCGATTGCAAACGGCTAACGCTACCTGCTTTTCTGCTTTTTCTTCGCGCGGGACATCGGCACCGTCGCAACCTGCTCCTCAGATCGAGACGAATCCGACTGACGAGCTCGTTTGAACAGTCCGTAGGAAAACGAAACCCAAAATACAGATGAGAAGAGACCTAGCACGACGGCTGAAAGGATTGTTCCCATCTCAGATTCGGGAAGCGATTCTGCCTGACCTCTGAGCTGAATCATCAATACCAGCGGCCAGGCAAAACTTTCCAGGCCGAGTAATAATGTAGACCATGCCCATACTTCCGTGATTGAGTTCGTCATGAACCATAAGAACAGCGCCACGGTCAGCGCCCATCCAACCACAATAGCTAGGGAAACGGTTCCCCCCCAAATCAGCCAAAAACCGACTGCGGCAACGAGGGTCCCCAAAGACAGATTGAGAACCATCATGATGGGCATCGATCACGCATGGAACGCGAAGTTTGACGGGACTGTGTCGTGATGTCAACGCGAAGAATGGCAATGCGAAGAACGTTGAGCGTACGCGGGCTGTCTAGTTGATCAGTTCAGCAGCAACCGCATCGAGCAGGACTTTCAGTTCGAAGGGCTTTTGAAGCGTCTGCCTAGCCCCGAGCATTTTTGCGACGTCCAAGATGTTGAGGACGCCTATCATATCACTCCCTCCTGTCATGGCAATGACAGGAGTGTCGGGAAACTCCCGGCGGAGCGTCATGATGGCCTCGAGTCCATCCTGGTCCGGCATGAGAATATCCATGATGACAAGATCAGGTGATTTAGCCCGATACCGTTCAAGTCCCTCTTTCCCGTCGCACGCCTCTTCCACTTCATAGCCGGCCTGCTCCAATGTTTCCCGGATGAGCTGACGGACCTGGTCCTGATCATCAACCACGAGGACCGACTGCATCGGACACCTCAATCGATACTCTCGGTTGTTTTGGGCCTGAGTTGATCGGCGCACCAGTAAATTCCGGATAGGTGGACGACCGGTCTAATGCCCGGCGGATGGCATACGCAAACTCTTGCAATGTATGCGGTTTGAGGAGGCACTCCGTCACTCCTTTCGAACAAGAGTCGTCCCGATCAGGAACACCATGGGACCCACTGCAGAAAATAACGGGAAGATCCGGTCGAAGTCGCCGACATTCTCGGGCTAAACGATCCCCGCTCATACCGGGCATCGTCCGATCAGTGACGAGCAAGTCGAATCGTTTGGGCTCATCTTGAAAGACTTCCAATCCTTCCTCGGCTGTCCTGCACACCACCGGATAGTAGCCGAGGGATTCCAACACCTCTCTCCCAAAACGAGCCACGGGCTCTTCGTCATCGACGAACAAGATACATTCGTGTCCACCGGGAAGCGGATCGTCCATTTGGGTCGATGATGGAGTACACGCCGAGAGAGTGGGGATGTAGACCGATACCGTCGTACCGGCGCCGATTTGGCTCTCAACCGTCAGGGTACCGCCATGCGCCGTGACGATGCCATAGACGACCTCCAGTCCCACACCCTGCCCTTCGCCGACGGCCTTAGACGTCATCAGCCTGTCGAGCAAGCGATTGATGCTCTCGGGGTTCATGCCTTCGCCTGTATCTCGAACACTCAAGCAGAGGTACCCTCCGGCGGGAAGTCGTCCGGCGGGCATCGTCTGATCTGTTACAAACTCCCTGTTCTGAAGCTCAATATCGAGGACACCTCCTGTTTTCTGCATCGCGCGGAGAGCACTATCGACCAAGTTGAAAATCATCTCATGCATCTGCACGGCATTGGCAGAAATTGGGTTGGTCGCGCGTGCAATCTGCGTCCTGAGTTCAATCCACAAGGGGATCGTCGGACGAAGAAACCTGAGGGATTCTTTCGCCAAGGAATGAAGTGACAGAAGACACCGACCTTGGTCGTTTTGCCCGCCAAAGGCCAGCAACTGCTGGATCAACTCCCGGGATTTTTTCGCCGCCGCGATGACTTGCCTGATATGGCGATGCGCTTTACTTTCAACGGGAATCAACGGAAGTGCCAACTCACTGAAGCCGAGTACGGCCGTGAGACCGTTATTCAGCTCATGAGCGATACCGCCGGCAAAGGTGCCGATCGCTTCCGTCCTCGCTGTCTCCCGACGACGGGTTTCGACGTTCTGACGATCGGTCACATCGACAACGGTCCCAAGCGTGCGGACGGGCTGTCTCGAGACGCCAACATCAAACGAGGTTAGAGCGCGAAAACTGATATGCCGTACGGCGCCGTTCGGCCTGATGAGACGGTGTTCGATCTCATACAGGCCATCGCCTGCCGCAGCGAGGACTCGTTGAACCAAAGACGTCACTCGGTCCCGATCATCGGGATGCGTGAGTTCGAGGTAGCGCTGCCATGAAGCCGGCTCATCGGCATCGACACCGTAGATGGTCCGGAGGATTGGCGACCACGAGAGGGAATCTGCCCGGTGGTCGTGGTCAAAGAACCCGACCTGTCCTGCCTGCACCGCAAGAGCAAGTTGTGTCTCGCTCTCCAGGAGCTTCTGTTCTGCCTGTCGAGCGGCGATGTCCTCAGGCGGTATTCTATCAGGGGCTTCTGTGACCTGCCCCGGTTGCGACACTTCCTGCATAGTCCACACGACTGACGTCACTCGACCCCGTCTGTCTTTCACCGGTGACAGCGACACGTCATTCCAAAATGGGGCGCCGTTCTTTCGGTAATGACGCAATCGCACACGACATGTCCATCCATCTTGGAGGGCCATTGCAAGTTTTTCCATCGAGGCACGATCTGTCTCAAGGCCGGCCAAGATCGACGTCGTTTGACCGATCATCTCCTGCTCGGTGTAGCCGGTCTGCAACAGAAAGGCAGGATTGACGTAGACGATGGGATGGTGGGACACCGTCGCATCCGTCACAAGCACGCTACAATTAGTCGCCGCAATGACAGTCGAATTCAGAACGTTCTCCTGCCGCTGTCGAATCAGTATCCAGAAAAACAAACTGAGGGACAGGAGCAACGCTAGGAAGAGACCAGCAGTCATGCAGGACAACCTCCCGGTATGCACGCTGAGTAGTTACGGATACGAATAACTTTATGCTAATCTACATGAAAAGCAAGGGAATGCTCAGGTATGAAGGGCAGCTGCGGAGTCAGATTTTTGCACCTACAAGCAGTAGAGCCGAATGTTTGACGCTTATCCTTGCCGTTTCACAAAAAAGGCAGCCGCCTGCGCACGTCGTGTGATGCGTAGCTTTTGAAATACGTTTGCCAGATAGTTCTTGACGGTCTTGTCACTGAGCCCAAGCGCGACGGCGATTTCCTTGTTGGTCTTTCCCTCGGCCACGAGCGCGACGACTCGTTCTTCTTGAGAAGACAGCTGGTCCGCGCCAGGGGTCGCCGGGAGATCGTGAAGCCCCCTCAACCACCGCAGAGCCCGTTCGGTCACCGTGGAGTCCAAGATCGATTGACCTTTCGCCACGGAGCGGATGGCTTCGAGCAATGCAGATGAATCGATTTCTTTGAGGACGTAGCCATGAGCGCCGGCGAGTACTGCGGCGAGTACGGAGTCGTCGTCGGCATAGGACGTCAGGAAAATGACACGTGTCCCCGGCAGCAGTCCTAGAATCTCCCGACAGGCCTCGACACCGGATCCATCCGGCAGCCGGACATCCATCAAGATCACGTCAGGCCTCAACCTCTGCGTTTGCTGGATCGCATCTGCCATGGTACCCGCTTCCCCCACCACCGTGACGCCCTGGGTCTGGCCGAGCACCGTTCGCAGTCCTACGCGAATGACCTCATGGTCGTCGACGAGCAGTACTCGAATGGTTTGATTTTTAGTTGTGAGCATAATGAGTATCCTTTGGAAGATCGAGTGAGATCCTCGTCCCCTTGTCAGGTTTAGATTGGATGGCGAACAGGCCGCGGACTTTTTGAGCCCGTGCCGCCATGTTGACTAATCCATGACCGACTCCGTGAACCGAGCGCGTATTGAACCCGATGCCGTCATCCGTGACGGCAAGACGATCCGAACGGATAAGATCCCGGAGCGATACGGTAATCTGTTTGGCTCGACTGTGGCGCAGCGCATTACTCACCCCCTCCCGAACGATGTTGATGATATGGAGTGCCTGTTCGGTGGAAAGCCGCTGCGCGGCCGCGTCGTCGATCCTCACCCGACATCTGGTGGAAGAGGAGATGGACATCGTTTCGACCATGGTCCGCAGGGCGGTTGAGAAGTCTCCACCTTGCATCACTTGGGATTCGAGCCCGGCAATGAAATTCCGGACTTCCGTCATCACCTGGTTGAGCTGCCCAATGGCTTGATCCAACGTCGCCATGAATTTATCCGCCACACGACCGTGTTGCTTTTTGATCAGGGGCTTACATGCTTCTAACCCAAGCCCGACGGCGTACACGGATTGGAGAATGCCATCGTGCAGGTCTTGGCTGATCCGTTCCCGTTCCTGAAGGGCCGCGCTCAAATCTCGCTCGCGCTGCAAGAGTATCTCTTCCATTCGCTTACGCTCGGTGATATCGGTCGCCGCTCCGAGCACCATATGGACACGCCCATGGTCGTCAAGAATCGGCCTTTTGACCGTCTGTAACCACCGCGTCCTCCCCCTTGCATCGGTGATCCTCTCCTCCGGGATGAACCGATCCCTCCCGGACTGGATCACCTCACGATCACTTTGCCGAAAGATCTCCACCTCTTCCGCATTGGCATTGAAGTCGCCATCAGATTTCCCGATTAAATCTTCCACTGTCGTGCCGTACCAGTCCGCCACAGCCTTGTTGGCCATCGCAAAACATCCTTCACGATCCTTGGCAAAGATAAGGTCGGGGTTTGTGTCAATAACCTGCCGCAAAAACGTATGGGACCGATGAAGCTCGGCTTCCGCCCGTTTGCGTTCTCCAATATCTCTCAGGATCGCGCAGCCATACTCTTTCCCATCATATTGCAGATAGTTAAAGGTCACCTCCGTTTCCAAAACAGCACCGGTTCGCGACCAATACGTCGCTTCGAACGCCAGCGCTCCCCGCTTTTTTAAATGATTCCAATGCTCCGCCCATCGAGCAACAGGAAAATTCGGATCGATGTCGTGCACCGTCATCTTGGTCAGGTCCTGCCGCGAATACCCCAGCATCCGGCATGCCGTATCATTGACATTGAATATGCGGGCAGTCGGATCTACCCATAAGATAGCCTCGACTGCCTGATCCATCGAAAACTGGGTCATTCGCAGCGCTTTTTCCATGCGTTTGCTTTCGGTGACGTCATCCCCGACTGTCACACTGCACTGCTTGCCGTTCAGCTCAATAAGTTCGGACGACAACAGACACTGGCGGACGTCGCCGCTTTTGCTCCGGAGGGTCACTTCCACGTTACGGACTGATCCGCCTCGTTTTAACAGGTCAAGGTACCGGGTCCGTTCCTCCGCAGAATGCCAGATTCCGATTTGTAACGTGGTGTGGCCCACAACGTCTTCTTTGCGATATCCATACAACTGATATGCGGCATCATTGGCATCTACGACTCGACCAGAATCCAGTTCACTGATGACGACGGGATGGGGGCTGGCTCGGAACGCCTTGGCAAAACGTTCTTCGCTAATACGCAGCGCCTCCTCCGCGTGCTTTCGTTCGGTGATATCGCTGCCAACAGTAATCAAGCACAACGTTCCATTGAGTTCCGCAAAATCACACGAGGCCAGAAAGTAACGCAACGTGCCCGACTTGCTCCTTAAAGCAACTTCCAGATTGCGCACCGGCTCTCCAGCTTTCAGTCGTTCGATGAGCCGCGCTCGATCCTCGGCATTCGGCCAAATACCCAGCGTCAAAGTGGTGTTGCCAATGACTTCCTCTCGGCGAAATCCGAACAATTCCAGACAGGCATCATTCACCTCGACACAACGACCGGATGTCACCTCCGTGATCCCGATGGGATGGAGACTGGTTCGAAAGGCCTTGGAGAATCGTTCCTCGCTTTCGCGCAAGGCGTGTTCAGCCTGCTTGCGCTCGGTAATATCGACGGTAGCGCCGATGAGGTGCGTCAATCGTCCGTCTGGATCTCGGACTGCGCGACCTCGCACGTCACCCCAAACAATCGAGCCGTCTTTCTTAATATGGCGTAGCTCGTAGTGAGAGGCATCGGCCACTCCACTTTGCACCAGTTCCCAGTTCTCCATCGCAATCGACCGATCCTCCGGATGGACCAGATTCAACCAGACGTAGGGATGGGTCGTTAGTTCCGTGGGCGCATAGCCAAAGAGGGCTTTCAGATTCGCATCTCCATGGTATTGGCCTGTCAGGACATCCAGTTCCCAGACTCCGACCTTCCCGATAGCTGTGGCGCGCGCATAGCGCTCTTCACTGGCCTGCAACTCTACTGTGCGCTCAATCACCTTGCGCTCCAGTTCATCATGTGCGCGCCTGAGTGCCTCCTCCGCCCGTTTCCGTTCCGTGATATCACTAAACAAGATCGCCACGCGCCGCTCTTGAGGCTCGCCGATGCGGAACGCGTACACCTCGTACCAGCGATGCAACTCGCTCGCGATGTTCTCAAAGCGTTCGGGGTGGCCGGTGATGGCGATCCGTCCATAGGTCTCAAACCAGTGCGCTTCATGATTCGGTGCAATGTCGCGCATGGAACGGCCGGCAGCATTCTTGACGCCCGTCTGTCTTTCGAAGGCCGGGTTAATCTCCTCGTAAACGTAGTCGTATGGTTTCCCCGCATCATCAAAAAGAACTCGAACGGCACAATAGCCTTCATCCATCGAGGTGAACAGCATGCGATAGCGTTGTTCACTCTCACGCAGGGCGTCCTGTGTCCGTACGATATCATCAACGTTTGTGACGGAGCCGACCCAGCGGCTCACCCTACCTTGATCGTCACGCACCGGCAATGCCCGCGCGATGACCCATGCATAGGTTCCGTCGGCTTTCCGTAATCGTTGCTGCGCCTCGAACGACACGCCGTCTATCATGCATTGCCGCCAGCGATCCAAATTTTCCGTCCGGTCGTCGGGATGCAACGCCTCGGCCCAACCATGTCCGGCGACTTGTTCCGGCGTCTGCCCGGTAAACCGACACCACCCCTCACTCGTCCAGACGTTCCAGCCCCTCGCATCCGTCTCAAACAGAAAACTTGGGACCGCCTGGGCCATGGTGCGGAAGCGTTCTTCGCTTTCGCGCAGTTGATCTTCAGCCCACTTGCGTTTCGTGACATCACTCGCAGATCCGAACCATTCGACGATTTCGCCGCGATCATCGAGGATCGGAATCGCCCGAGAGAAGGTCCAACCGAGATTGCCATCCGCACGATGCACACGGTGTTCGAGTTCAAAGACGCTTTTGGTGCGTATGGCTTCTTCGATGATCGCCATAACTCTCTCCCGATCATCCGCAAAAATGTATTTCTCCACCCAGCCATGGCTGGACGCATCCTCGTCGGCTGTCAATCCGCGGCCAATGAGGTGTCGCACCTTCGTCCAATCCGGGCTCATCCGGTACACCACATCGGAACTGGCCTCCACAAGCGCTCGGAATCGCTCTTCGCTCTCACGCAGCGCTCGCTCCGCCTGTTTGCGTTCCGTAATGTCTTGAAGCGTTCCGTATGCGCGTACGGCTCGTCCGTTCACAACCTCAACTTTACCGGCGGCCCGGACGGCAACCTGACGCCCCTTTGCTGAGATGAGATCTAATTCGAGATCCCAGGAAGTCCCCTGTGTCGCCCCTTTTCCCAGTGCCTCGGCAATCATCGGGCGACTTTTAGATGTATAAAAATCCAAGGCACTTTCAACGGCGGGGTGATACACCTGCGGCGTCGTGTCATGCAATCGGTACGTTTCTTCACTCCACCAAAGACGGTTGGTCACAAAGTCCAGCTCCCATCCTCCTATTTTTCCGATGGTTTCTGTTTGAGCCATAAGTGCCAGCTGTTGCTTATGATGTGTGATATCCTCCGCGACGCCCGCAATTCGATTGTCCAATCCGGCCATTCGGACCCCACGGTCAGCGATCCAACGGATGTGGCCGTCTCTCTTCAGAATTCGGTATTCGGAGTGAAAGGTTGCCGTTGATCCTCCCACGATAAATCGTGCGCGTTCCATCTTAACTCGCGCTCGATCATCCGGATGGATCGCGTTGAACCACAAGGATCCGTTTCTGTACAGTTCTTCCCGTGCAATACCCCAAATACGAGTGAATGCGCTATTCACATAGACGATCGTATCGTCTCCGTTCGTGAGGTCGGCAATCCAAAATACTGAGCTGACTGATTCGGCAAATTGCTGGAAGCGGGTCTCGCTCTCTCGGAGGGCCGCCCGTGCACGGTTTCGCTCCGTAATATCAGTGGCCATGACACCGATAGCCGATAGATGACCTGCCGCATCGGTCACTGGGAATTTCACGACAATACTGGCATGAAGACCATCTTCCTGTTGCGAAATCTCTTCGAACTCCTGGCCCTGCCCGCTGGCTAATACCTGTCTATCATGCGATTGGAATTGATCGGCCTGCTCGGGTGGAAATAGATCGTGATCCGTTTTTCCTGAGGCCGTGCCGGGAGGAAGCTGGAAGATTTCGTCGAATCGTCGATTGGTGTATAGATAACGACCGTTATGGTCTTTCAAACATGTCACATTCGGCGCATTGTCGAAGAACTGGCGAAAACGCTCCTCGCTCCGGCGCAGCGCCTCGGTCCGGTCGAGTACCTGTTGTTCCAGCGTCGAATTCAGACGGGCTAGGGCTTCTTCTGCGCGTTTGCGTTCGGTGATATCGGAGAACAGGCCTAGGATGGCGGGCTTACCGTGCCACGAGATTCGAGCTGCCTCGACCTGAACTGGTATCGGCGTTCCATCCATTTTGAGGTAAATTCGTTCCGCGCTGTGGACCGACACGCCCCCGCTCAGCAGGCGTTTCGCATTCTCACGGACTTCTCGATAATAATCCGGATGGATGAACTCAAATGTCGGTTGATTGAGAATTTCTTGGGCATCTTTCGCCCCCAAGAGGACGGCACCCGTGTGGTTGACGTAGACTATTCGTCCTTTACTGAAGACAAATACGCCTGATGGCGAAAGCTCGACCAATGTCCTGTACCATTCTTCGCTCTCCCGTACTGACTCTTCCATCCACTTGCGGTCGGTAATATCGGCGTGTGAGCCCAGGAGACGAATCCTCCTGCCGTCTGTTTCGGTCACAAACGAGGCTCGGGCTTCAATCCATCGATACCTCCCATCTTTGTGCTTCAGGCGAAACTCCTGCCGATAGTCTCCTTCTCGGCCAGAAGAAACGCAGTCTCGCATGTACGCAATCGCCCCATCGCGATCCTCCGGGTGCAGTAGGGTCGTCCATGCCTCAAAGGAGTCTGCTATCTCTACTGGCGCGTATCCGAGCTGGTGTTTCCATTCTTCGGAAAAGACCACTTCGTTCGTTTCCGTATTCCAGTCCAATAGTCCAGTCCCTGACGCACGAAGGGCTTGCCGGAGCTTTTCTTGGGAGGTCCGAAGCATCGACTCCGTGCGCTTTCGTTCGGTGATGTCGCGCGAATTGACGATGACGCTGTACCGGCCATCGGGGTCGCAGATTACTCGGCCGATTCCTTCGAAATTTCGCCACGAGCCGTCTTTGTGACGAAAACGAAACTCGGAGAGCTGAGGCGTTCCGGGTTGTTGGAGAAGCAACTGAAACTTTTCGGCTACGGCAGGAAGGTCCTCATGATGAACGAACTCGAATGCGCTACGCCCATTGAGCTCGTGTTGGGCATATCCGAGCAAGCGTTCGATCGACGGACTCTCAAACCTGATGGTGCCGTCCGGATTGAGAACCGTGATGACATCAGACGAATGCTCGATGAGCGCACGGAAGTGTGCTTCGCGTTGTTGCAGGGAAAATTCCGCTTGCTTGCGATCCGTGATATCCAAGGCCGTCCCGGACATACGAAGGGGCTGACCGCGACTATCACGTATGACCTCGCCGCAGCAATGAATCGTCCGCACCTCGCCATTAGGACGGACGATTCGACATTCCATGTCGTACGATGCGGTCCCTGCCAACGCGTCATCGATCGATGCCAGAACCCGGTCATGATCGTCCGGGAGTACTGCCGACACAAAACTGTCGAAGGTCATCTCTCGTGATCGAGGTTCGTAGCCGAAGATCCGGTAAAGCTCATCCGACCATTCCACCTCACCGCTTGCGATGTCCCAATTCCAACTTCCTAAGTGAACAAGAGCCTGCGCGACCTGGAGGTGGCGAGTCCGTTCGTGCAGCACTCGGTCCCGTTCGGCAAGTTCGCGCGCGAGATCGGCTACCTGCCTGCGCAGGAGATCCAATTCTGGACGATGACTCGTAGGATTCATGGTGAGGCTCCTTGCCGCGCGACGCCGACAGTACCTCAAAAGCCCGCTCGACTCACCGGAGCGACTATGTCACGTCGCGAAAATAATTGATGTGACCCGTATCAGGAAAAACGCTTGGCCTTCCAGCCAACCCACTTGTTCCCTAAAAAGGGTCCAAGAGGGGACCAGTGTCCTATGAGAATAGGTGAAAGTCTAGATCCAAATGGCCCAGAGTCTTTAAGATGGGAACCTAACAAAAGCTATGCAATCGATGGTGTCGAAGACTATTAACTTCTTTGTCTTTTAGGTCTATCCCTGACTTTGACGCCAACTGTAACACCATATAGCAACCAGGTGGAAGACCCCCACTGGCATGTTAAGCTGCAAGGACCTCATAAGAACTCCAACGTCCTCGCCTTTCATCCCCAGCGCTCTCATCCCCATAAACACACCCCTCCCGCTTTCCTAAAAACGAAAACCTGGCAGGAAAAGGAACTGTGGTGAGCAGGCACACACCACTTCCACCAAAGAAGACGCTCGCTGAAGGAGCATAGAGGAAGTAGGACTGAGTCCTAGTCTTGGTCGACCCACCCGCACTGCGATCGTTCGTCCTATGCTTTTTCCTAGTATGGACTCCCTTTCAGCGAAGGTAGAATTTGACCGTCAAGTTCAAGCCTATACTTTAATTTTTCATTCAATGCTGAAGGAGGACGAGAGCATGCACAACGGACACGATCATTATGAGGGCGGAGACGGAGCGGGATGGTCTGCTTTCTTGGCAGGAGCGTTGATTGGAGCGGGCGTCGCCCTGCTGTTTGCCCCCCAACAGGGCTCAGAGTTGCGCGGCAGATTGCGCGACTACGCCAATCGCGCGAAAGATGATCTATTTGAGAAGGGGCAAGAGGCCCTGGATACCGCGGTGGAACGGGGGAAGAAATATTACGATAAGGGAGAAGAAGTTGCGCGGGACGCCGGACGGTCGGCAAGAGATCTTGCAAACCAGGGACTGGAGACAGTGAAAGAGGCCGGACAGTCGGCCAAGGAAGAATTTGCCAATCAGAGACAAAAAATGGCGCGTGAGGCGGGACGTTGAGCGCCAAACGTACCTGAAAGAGGCGGAGAAGCCACGTTTGGTGGATCGGGGGAAATACCCGCTTCGGGCGTTGGATCTGGAAGAACAGGATCGACCGAAAGCACGGCTCAGGATCATCGGCCACAGGCGGGGGGTACCAGTCCGTTGCGCTCGTGCTCATGAAGAGGTGAGTCCGCGTCACTGACTTTCTGACCCCTTATCTTTACAGCCGGCTTATGCGATCGTTTCTATAAGAGTGACCTATGGCACCGTTCGCTTCAGCCATACCCACACGACGAAACCTGCTTGGATCGGCTGCAAGCTTTCAGGCATCTTCGACAGCTGCAAAAGCAAGGTGGGTAGTGCCTGTTTGTCTACAGACTTCGTAGGCGACGGTTCTCAGTTTCATATACAATTTCACGATTGTAATCAGCCTGAAACTGTCTTTTAATAGGGGTGGCCCTGTTTCATGTCGAACGCAAATCGGCAGGCGGAGTGCTCTCTAGCAATCATGGTATGAGGAGGGTGACTAGCTATGATGCCATGGATCATCGAACCATTCTTGGTAATCATCATTGTGGGACTAATGTATATTGTGGTATCAGCTTGGCGGAAGCGGAGGGAGTCGTTCGTATCAACACAGAAAAGGGAAGTCTAAGCCGAATCGTAGCGGGTTAGCTGCCCAGTTCCTCCCTGGAACTATTCATTCCAGTAAATAGATGAATTGAGTTCAGGTAATAAGAGATTCGTTTCAGGAGGTGCGAGCGCGCGGATTCCCCTTTCGTAGTAAATTGTCCGTGGATGGCTGTGGTCGTCCTTCTCCCGAGGGTTCTCCTAACCTCCCGCCACCGTCATGGCGACCATACGGCGAAAACCCAATGCCATCGGAGCTGGGGCTGAAAAGCTCGACGCTGCTATGGCGCGCCTGGAAGTCCACGCATCAGCAGCAGTCCAGCCATTTTCTTCTCTTTTTCTGTCTTTGTTAGTCTCTCCACAGACTTGTCACTGAAACGAACACCCTAAATAACACCGGGCTGGAGCCTCCCCCCGGCATGTTTCGACTGGACGGGTGGCCTCATGGAGTTCTCTCCGACAATAACCACTTATCCCCGACGCTCTCCAGTAGATACAGCTTCCCGGCCTTCTCTTTCACTTCGTGGCTTAGAGGGAACACTCCCAAAAGTGATCCCTGCGGCAAACTCGTATTTCCTCTTTCGTACAAAATACCCATCTTTAGGGGGATAGCAAAAATAGTCACCTTACATTAAAAGATGGCTACTAATTCCTACACCGATAAGTCCTCGTCTTCATTTGAGGGTATTCCCTTTCCTCTCATAGAAGGAATCATAACCAAATGAGCGCTCAGCATCGGTATACAAAAATAGGGGTCTCGGTGTGTGCGTGGAGTGGCGTCTTGCTGACGGCCACTTTCGGAGCCCACACCCCGGTAACGCCCGGGCTATCTAGCTGGGGCTACACCACCCTCTTGGGTCTCCTAGTGTGCACCGCCGTGATGGCGGAACCCCTGTCCAACCGCACATTGAGCTTTTGGATGACGAAGGCTATCCAGAGAGAACGGGAAGCGGGCCGTGCAATGCTCGCGATCAACGCCATCGCGAGGAGATCAGCGCAAACCTTTTCGGAAGGTCGGTCATACTTCGTGTCTCTCTTCCTGTCTTGCAAGAGAGTGACCCGTCGTCTCGTATCCAGTGGTTCTCACGGCTGATGCCGGCGTAACGGCATGTTGCGAAGATGGCGACACATAAGAGGACAGACCATGCCGGACTACAAGCAGCATAAGATTGAGCTCACGCCCAAACGACAACCCGATGGGACGTGGCAGTGCTCGTATCGTATCATTGAATTCCGCTCAACTTGCTGGAGGTTCCACACAGGGTCTCCTGATGTCTGCTTTGTCTCCCGAGAATCGGCGGTTTCGGCGGCACTCACAGAAGCGAAACGGATCGTCGATGTATTGGCACCCAGTGCGCTACCCGGTCCCATAGAACAACTCTGCAAACACACTATTCGCCAGCTGACGAGTGTGCTGTCGCGATCCCGGACACTTGTCCACGCTTCTACGGTCATGGCGTGGTCGGCACTTGTTCGACAAGAGCGCAACTCGCCATAGACCTTCAGATCCATTAATGTACTCGCACGATCGCGATCCTAGCCTAGGTCGCCTGACCCTCCGCTTATCGGCAAGATTTACTGTCATTTCATACAGTCAGCCCCGTTATTGCGCTGCATGTGTTGACCCGTGTACAGAGGAGATTATTTTCAGTGAATAATCCCAGTCTGACACCCTTAACCAATATGCAACTGTTTTTCATCATCGTCGTTACTTTAGTTCTTGGCTGGAGCATTTCCACGGTCGCGGATAATCCCTGGTTTCGTCGCTTCCTGTCGCTGCTCGGTCTAGTTGGTGGGGAGTGAAAAGGAGCATGATGTACTTGCCAAGTGAACGATATCCCTTGCCTCATTCACTTCCCTCACTCTCCTAATTCGAGTAAACAGCCATCACCGCAAAATTTACTGTGCCCCCTGGTCGGTCATCAGAATACCAAGCTTCTGGTCGGTGCCATGCACAGCGAAGTGGCACAGTTGACGGTTACCACACTTGGCCAGTGGGCTGAACCTATAAAGCTATCAGCGAAGTGGCACGCTACGCAGCTACCGGGAGCGATGCCAGCGCCATCGATCGGGTGATTGTGCCGTTCTTTGGTGGGAATCGGTTACTACAGGACATCTCGGTCAAAGATGTGGCGGCGTTCCGACTCTCACGAGGTCAGGGTCGGGCCGTCTCAACGGTCAACGTAGACCATAATATCCTCAAGCGCATTCGCTCATTGGATGGGGTAACCAGAATTCAGGGGCTCGTCTTCCATTGAGGGGGTGAGAAACTGAATCACACCTACCGAGAGGTCCAACGACTGTGCACGGAGCAACACATTCCCGACTTCCTGTTCCACGATTTCCGGCACTGTACCGTGACCAATCTGGAAGATTCGGGGGGATACCGAGACGATCATGAAGATCGTCAGGCACTTGTCGGTGGAAATGTTCCTAGGCTATCGGACGGTGAAAGCTGAGAAGCTGGACGCCGCCATGGCGCGCCTGAATGCTATGATTAACACCCAGGTACCACCTCGCCCTCTCGCCTCTCTAACTCACTGAATAATTAGTTCGTTGTAATGGTTGGTGCCGAAGGCGGGACTTGAACCCGCACGGCTTTCGCCACACGCCCCTCAAAC
>CAZPNQ010000067.1:0-21557 GCA_964587955.1 uncultured Nitrospira sp. | reverse complement strand
GTCGAAAAGCCGAGCATGTTTTTGATGTCGTTTTGCACCAGCATCATGGTTGCGCCGAGGATAGCCGTCAGCGTTCCGATCACGAGAGCGACGTGTAGAGTGGTTGAGCTCATCCCGAAAAGCGGGGCCAGCCGGTTGATGAGAAAGCCCGCGGCGTTGATAATGCCGGCGTGCAGTAAGGCTGTCACGGACGTCGGGGCATAGAGATACCGGGGGAGCCAGCCGTAAAATGGAAATTGGGCGGATTTACTCATTCCGCCGATAAGGAGCAGCAAGGTCACCGCTGTCGCGCCGTTGAATTCAACACCGGGGATCAGGGATACGGTCGCCGTCGATTCCGCGGCAGCGGCAAACAGATCAGGAAATTCCAATGTCCCGTACAGCGAGTAAGCCAGCACGGTTCCGCCCAAAAAGGCGACATCGCCGACTCGCAAGAGCGTGAAGGTTCGAAACGCGCTGTTCAGTGTTTCTTGGTGGCTATGATTGTGGACGAGGAGGTAGAGAAGGTAACTCAGCAACTGCCAGAGCACGAAGAGCATCAGCAAGTTTGCGCTGGACACCATGCAGAGGAGGACAAATACGGTCAGTCCGATCAAGGAGAGATACCGGCGCTCGTGCAAATCCTGGTACATGTACTCGACGGAGTAGGTGTATATGATCGTACCGATGCCGGAGATTAAGACCATCATGACCGCGCTGAGCCGATCGATGTACAGGCCGATCGGAACGGCCAGCACAGTGGACGCGACCGGATCGTACAGGCGAAGCGTAATCGGTCCTTCCGTGGCCACGACGTAGAGTGTGGCGATGGCGCCACAAAAAGCCACACCGAACGGCCAGGCGGCGATCTTCGCGCGAGCGTGTCGCGAAGTCTCGGGACCGACGCCTACGATAAGAGCAGCGATCAACGGAAGCAGCGGCACGAGCAGGACGGACATCATTACCTCGAGAAACACAAAAGCCAACCGCTATGCTCGACACCTGTCGATACAGCTCGGTTGGCTTGTACTGCGACCGGCCTCTCGCGTGAACTGCCGGCCACCCTACGATCCATCGCCAAAATCCGGGATTCCACCGATCCGTGACCGTGATACACTCGCAGGACCGATAGCATCGCCGTGTGTTTAAAACGGTCCATGCATAATATGGATGAACGAGCAGCGTCAAGAACGAATCGAACGACAGGTCTCTCAACCGGAGATTGTTGGCCCGAAAGGCCTATGATTAGGGATTGATTACGACAAAAGCCCCAGGGTGCCCCTCGTCCTTCTTGTCATGCAATCCCAGAGAATGATATGTGGAGCCCCACGGCTTTAGCGCCGTGGTTCCTGTTGGTTCTTCGGCGACAACCTCGCCGAAGTATGTCCTCCTTCGCCAAGGCTTTGAAGGACACTCGTTCCGCATCTCTCCACGGTGTAACCTCCGTGGCTTTCTGCGTAGGCGGGTGAAGTTCAGTTATGGAAAATTCGATACGCAATGCGATCATCAAGTTCGAGCAAGAGTTTCTGGGGCGAGGCCCTGATGAAGTCCGTGCATTAGTGGCACGGGATCTCGTCGTCGTCCGGCTCAAAGGCGTACTGACACCTGCCGAACGCCAGCTCGCAAAAACTGCGGAAGGCGTCGAGATGGTGAAACGGTTGAGGCAAAACTTGATCGCACAGGGCCGTGACAAACTCTGTGAACAAGTCAGCGAGATCACCGGGACTAAAATTCTGGGACTCTTCACCGATATCGATGTCCAGCTGGGAGAGCGAGTCTTTGTTTTTACGATGGATCGGGACATCCAGAACGGGACTAGGTAGGACTCGATCGGCGGCCTATCCAATTCGACGCTTCGTCGGGAGAGGGAAGGATTGGACTGAATCCGCCTCGGCAGTCGAGCGCAGTCGAGCGTGGTCTGATCATCCAAGGACTCGGTCAACGTGATTCCATGAACTTGGATGGAAACTGTTTCTCCATGGCAGTCGCGAGCGTGTCGGCAATAGTGTAAACGTGATGCTCCATCACGGGCCAGGTCTCTTCCTCTCCGGCATAATCTCGTTCTTGAAACTTAGTGATTTGAGTTACATGATGGTCGACAAGGGTGGCGAATAGGCCTCGAACCGTGTCTTTGGATAGATGTGGATTGACTCGATTTAAAAATGTGGCAATGTCGTCGGCATTCGAAGCGAGCTGAGCCACGGCTGCATCTTTCTGGCGCGCATTCCCTGCGACGGTGGCCTCGGAATATGCTTTCACTGCCGTGTAGTGTTTAGTCAGCAATGTGTGGAGTTGGTCAGAAGCCGCTTCGCCATAGAAGGGCCGAAATGTCCGTGCAATATCTCTTGTGTTGGCAGCGACTGCTTTCTCAGCGAAACTCTTCGACCTAAGGTCTTTCTTCGCGTTATCTAAGACGACATTGCGAGTCCAAAAAAGATGTCGAGACCATTCGTCACGTAGGACAGCCTGCAAGTCTGTCACCGTAGTAGGATGCGGGTCGGATCGCGAGCTCCAGTCATGGGCACAGCCCGCTAAGCCTACACCCGCGAGAAAGAGCACCAACAAGGACTGACGTAATGTGTTCATACAACCTCCATCAATGAAACGATTCTCTTGATCGATAGAATCCACGATGCGTAAGTCTTTCAGTAAAGGCTACACTGAAGAATCAGCGAAGCCAATGTTAATATTTATCTGTAACGATGGTGTTACGCGAGTGTAAATTTTTGGAGGGTGTTGGTGCCATTCAAACTTGATGGGGTAAGTTGGAAAACAATGAGCACCGTATGAGAATCGTCTGACAAAAGTGAGAAAATCGTGTTACACAAACCCATGACTCGGCGTACACTGGAAACGCTCTCCTTCGACAATACGTATGCTCGTCTTCCCCCAGCCTTTTACGCGAAACTGAATCCGACTCCGTTTAAGGCCCCTCCCTATCTGGTTCATGCCAATCCTGCTGCAGCGGAGCTGATCGATCTTGACTCGGCGCAACTTACGCGGCCGGAGTTCACGGCGCTCTTCGGTGGGAGCGCATTGGCGCCGGGGATGGAGCCTCTCGCAATGCTGTACTCCGGTCATCAGTTCGGCGTCTACGTTCCGCAGCTCGGCGACGGCCGCGCGATTTTACTCGGTGAAGCAACGAACGAACGGGGAGAACGGTGGGACTTGCAGCTCAAAGGCGCGGGGATGACGCCGTTTTCGCGCGACGGCGACGGCCGGGCGGTGCTGCGCTCCACGATCCGCGAATACCTCTGTTGCGCCGCGATGCGGGGCCTCGGCGTCCCGACCACACAGGCGCTCTGCCTCGTCGGCAGCGGCGACAAGGTTTATCGAGAGCAAATAGAAACCGGCGCAATGTTGGTCCGGATGGCGCCCTGCCATGTCCGCTTCGGCACGTTCGAAGTCTTCTATTACCGGAAGCAGCATGAGCATCTGAAAATCCTCGCGGACTACGTGATCGATCAGCATTTCCCGCATCTTCGTGATGCAGGAGAAAAGTACGCTCGATTTTTCACGGAAGTTGTGGGGCGCACGGCAAAATTGATCGCCCAATGGCAGGCCGTGGGCTGGGCGCACGGGGTCATGAACACCGACAACATGTCGATTCTGGGTCTGACGTTGGACTATGGGCCGTACGGATTTATGGACGACTACGATGCCGGCTATATCTGTAACCACTCGGACTACAACGGCCGCTATGCCTTCAACCAGCAGTCCTATATCGGACTCTGGAATCTGAGCTGCCTGGCGCAAGCGCTGTTGCCATTGGTGGAAAAAGAAGCATTGAAGGCCGGTCTGGATACCTATCAACCGCTGTTTGAGCAGGAATATCAAAGGCGCATGCGGGAAAAATTCGGATTGACGGATGAGCGCGCCGAGGACGACGAACTCATTCGTGACTTCTTGAGCCTCCTCCAGGGCAGCCATGCAGATTACACCATCGTGTTCAGAGAATTGGCCGCATTTTCTTCGGCGGAGGGTGCGACCGGCGACAAATTGGGCGAGCACTTTCTCAACCGTGATCGTTTCGACGAATGGGCAGCGCGCTATCGAAATCGACTGCGGGATGAACGAACCCGCGACGATGAGCGGCGTGACCGTATGAATCGCGTGAATCCTAGGTACGTGCTGAGGAACTATCTTGCACAGACGGCGATTGAGAAGGCCCAAAACAAGGACTTTTCCGAAGTTGACCGGCTCTTCTCTTTGCTGCAAGATCCCTTCACCGAACAGCCCGGCATGGACGCCTATGCGCTTCCTCCTCCAAACTGGGGCAAGCATCTGGCCATCAGTTGTTCCTCATAAATCATTGGAAAATGACAACCCATGCTCAAGCAGAACCGGCATGTCATCGTCACACTGGAAGACAATATGACACCGTCAGGCCGCTCTATCGGCGGTCCGTGGCTGAGTCGTCGCGTTACAGGCTTGTGGCGCTGCTGGAATATCTCTATTTGAGCTAGGATCTCTGATGCGAGAAGTCTTATTGGGTGGATTGAAGGTCCGGCTTCTCGGCGGATCAGATGGTCATGGAGACGGTAATGGACCAGTCGTCATGCTCCTCCATGGATTCGGGGCGCCGGGTGACGATCTGGTCCCACTCGCCAATGTGATCCGCATTGCCAATGGGACGCGCTGGTTCTTCCCGGAAGCTCCGCTCTCGCTCAACATGGGGTTCGGTGATTCACGCGCCTGGTGGATCATCGACTATGCACGTATCCAGGAAGATCGCGACGCCGGTCGTATTCGGGATCTGTCAGTGGAGATTCCTCAAGGGTTGGCTCTGGCGCGGGAACGCTTGCTGGATTTTCTCAAAGAGCTTCCTCGTCAGCTCTCGATTGACTATAAGAAGACGGTCATCGGTGGGTTTTCACAAGGGGCGATGCTCACCTGCGATGCCGTCTTGCACACCGACTATCCTTTCGCCGGCCTCGTACAGCTCTCGGGTAATCTCTTAGCTCAATCGGTCTGGAGCCCTCTCATGTCCAAACGCAAGGGCCTGTCTGTCTTTCAAAGTCACGGCAGGCAAGACGACATCCTGCCGTATCGAGGGGCGGAGCGTCTGCGCGACGCATTGACTCAATCGGGTCTCATCGCAGAGTGGCATAATTTCCATGGCGGTCACGAAATTCCGGACCTCGTGCTACGGCGATTGGGAACGTTCATCGCGAAGGTACTCGGAGTATGAATGTGCAGCCTTTTGAACTGGCTGGGGCAGACGGCAAACGCATCAGAGGTGATCGTGCCGAAGGGACAGGCCGGCAGATTCTCTTCATCACCGGCTTTCTGTCCAGGCGCTGGGGCAACAAGAGTAAGGCGTTAGCGCAATGGTGCGAGGGGCGAGGATGGGGATTCTGCTGTTACGACGTGCGCGGGTTTGGTGACTCGGAAGGACAGTTCACGGACTACACATTCTGCGATTGGATCGACGATTCTCGGACAGTCCTTGAATCCATAAAGTCTGGGCCGCCGATCACGATAATCGGCAACTCGCTGGGCAGTTGGATTGCTTGGCTGGTTGCGCAAGACTTTCCTGTCGTAGAAGAGCTTATCTTGATTGCGCCGGCGTTCAACATGATGGGGGAGCGAGCCAAGACCATCTCCAAGGAACGGCTCCACGATTGGCATACGGCCGGATGGATGTCCTGGGATGACGACCCCTTGCACAAGGATTGGCCGCTCTCCTGGAAGTGGGTGGAAGAAAGCGAACGGTGTTGGGCCAAGACGTTCGAGGTCGTCCGTCACGTGAAGACGACCATTCTTCACGGGGAACAAGATAGTGTCATTTCCCCGATCGGCAGCCGCCGGTTCACCAATGAACTGCTTCGCCGTCATTCAAACTTTCCGATTGATCTTCGGCTGATTCTGGGCGATCATCGGCTCAGTAGTCCTGAACATTTGGAGCTGTTTCGCCGACTCGTGATGAGAGAAGATTAATGCTGGTGCTCATTCACAAAGAGTGCGGAGGCCCTGCGCTGGAAGAATCCCCGGTCGGTGAAGTCTGCGCAATTCCTGTCGATCGCTTTCCCTTTACCTGTTTCTCCTGTCTGGAAGATATCATCGATGAATCCGAAGTACGGGTGTCGGAAGAGCTGGGGATTTAATCCATACCCAATCGCCTAGCCGAAGCCCAGATCCTCCAGTCCCTCCCACACACTGCACGGCACCATTTATAAGCCGAATTCCTTGCTTCAAAGCATGCCTATCGTGTTTGAGTCATAATTTATAAATATGCGCTAATAACCATATTGTCATTTTATCGTGAATAGCACATACCTCTGGCCGCTGATTAGCCGACCGGCGTCCGCACGTGCTCAGGCCGGATGCCAAGGCCGATCATCCTGGCGGGGATACGGCGAAGAAATGGAAATCGTGCAAGGAGTCGAACGGGTAAAGGAGGCGACAGCGGAACCTTGCTATTCAGCACACCTTTGATCACACGGTTCTGAACGATCAGTTGAGCCCGTTGAGTCAGCTGGGTCGGCCACATACGGCGGGCTTGCACCTTGGCCAAATCCGCGTCGGTCGCTCGCCCCTCACGCAACGGTTGCGCCAACAGATTCGCCGACGCCACCGCGTCCTGAATCGCCAAGTTGATTCCCACCCCTCCGACCGGCGACATGGCATGGGCCGCATCTCCGATACAGAGCAATCCTGACTTGTGCCACTGCCGCAACCGATCGACCTGAACGGTCAGCAGTTTAATCGGTTCCCAGTCTTGTAGCTCGTAGACGCGGTCTGCGGCAAACGGTGCAAGCTTCGCGACGTTGTCGCGAAACAGCGGCAAGCCTTGCGATCGAATCTCGCTGAGTGCCCCCTTGGCGATGACGAAGCCGCACTGCCAGTAATCACCCCGGTTCAGCATAATGAAGATACGACCGGTATCGAAGCGGCCCATCGGATCGGCTGGGTCCTCGGGGTTGCGTGACAATCGGAACCAGAGCACATCCATGGGCGCGCCGAATTCTTCTACCGAGAGTCCCGCTCTCTGACGCACGATCGAGCGTCGGCCGTCGGCTCCTACGACCAGTGCGGCGCGAACCTCCAGCGGCCCCGTGGCCGTCACGGCGCGAAGCCCTATGACTGAACCGCCGCTCTCGATCAAGTCCGTCACCTCCGCACCCATCCGGACATGAAATCCGGGATATCGCCTTCCCGCCTCCACAAGAAAATTGAGAAAGTCCCACTGCGGCATGAAGGCGACGTAGCGGCATCGGGTCGGCAGATGAGAAAAATCGGCCACCGTGAACCGTAGATTTCCGATCTGCGCGTTGATTCGGGGCACCTTCTGGTGAGGCAATCGTAGGAATTGTTCGAGCAGGCCAAGCTCGTGAACGATTTCCAATGTCGAGGGGTGCAACGTGTCGCCACGAAAATCACGGAGAAAATCCTGGTGCTTCTCGAGGACGAGCACGGAGACACCGGCTCGAGCCAGCAGGAGACCCAGCATCATCCCGGCGGGCCCTCCGCCTGCAATGCAGCACTGGACGGACAGGGTTTCAGGCATCATAGCTTCGACTATCGATGAAGCAAGCGAATAGGAGCATTATAAGATAAATTCGAAATGCAGAGTCATTGCATGACGGTATGCCAAACCTGAACTGACGGGCAAACAAGTTTATGGCCGGAAGCAACGACCTCGGATCATTCGGTGGATGAATTCATGTCATTATCTATTCTGCGTACCCCGTGCCATTAGTTTGATCACTGAGACTCCCGATTGAGTTTGATGTGGACAGCCTGTCCGAGCTCTGTGTGTCCATACCTACACGTGTACATAATTCATAACGTTTCGTGATCACCAGATAAGGCTATTCAATAACTTGCGAGCATCCATTTCGGCACAGAACATGCGCGACTTTGCATAAAAAATGGACCTGTTACTAATTTCATAAGTGATGATCCACCTCTCACACTATTAAACAAATCACCGTGCTCGAAGCATCGTGCATGGTTGCTGTCTATCCCTTGGCAAAAACAGGCGAAGCCAAGCGCCATCTGGAAAATATTCGAGAGCCAACCGAGAAGTCGGAGAGACCGAATGGTCCACAACAGCCCTCGTGAAACTCCTAGTGTTGGTCTCTCGTCCAAATATGGTGTTCTTAGCATCCATAGTGGTGGACGGCTTATCAGGTTAGCTCGAGAACAAAGTAGTAGCGAGCAAGCCCAAAGGTAGGGAAAGTTGGTTGTTAGCGAGACTCAATCCACGGACCGCCGTATAAACCCATTCCTATTTGCCGAGTAAGAACAGATTGCAGAAGTCGGCCTTCGATATAATTTTCCTGTAATACCCGGAATCTCACGGAGCTATTCTCATGTGGCGACTCGTTAAGCGGCTTCAAGCATTGATGAACTCTCAGGAGCGGCGTCTCTCCTATGGGCTGCTTGGTCTGATGATTCTTACCGGATTGGTCGATGCACTCGGCGTGACATCAATCCTGCCCTTCATGGCCGTGGTGGGAAACCCTGAACTGATCCAGACGAATCCACGATTGCACCAGCTCTATACCGCATGGCAGTTCGACTCCATCAACACCTTTCTGATTGGATTGGGTATGGCCGCGCTGGGCATCATGGTCTTTAGCAACGCTCTGTCGCTGACGAGTTCGTCCGCCATTCTGTGGTTTGGCCACAATCTCCTGCACAGCCTGTCCATGCAGATACTGTCGAACTATGTACGGCAACCTTACGCATATTTTTTAGAACACAATAGTTCACGGCTTGTCTTCAACTGTACGGATGATGTGACGCGTGTCATTCATGGCATTGCCATTCCTCTCCTGCAGGCGATGGCGAAGGTCTTCGTGGCCATAAGTATTCTGCTTCTGGTCATGTGGGTCGATCCGTGGTTGGCAGTCTTGTTCGGCGCCGTGATGGGAACGGTCTACGGCATCTTGTTCATGACGATTCGTCACAAGGTGTCTGCTCTAGGACGGGCCAGTAAAGAGGCGAATGTCGAGCGTTTTCGCCTGGCCACGGAAATCTTGAACGGCATCAAGGAACTGCGGATCCTGGGACAAGATATGGAATATCAAGAGCGATTTGCCAAATACTCGACCCTATATGTGAAGAATCAATGGGTGAGCACTTCCCTCAGCATGGTCCCGCGCTACGTGATTGAAAGCATCGCATTTGGATCAGTCATTCTGTTGGTGATCTATCTGCTCGCGACCCACCAAGATTTCAGGGAAGCGCTTCCGTTGATGGTGTTGTATGCCTTCACAGGCTATCGGCTGCTTCCGGCATTTCAGCAGATTTTTTCGAGTGCGGCGACGGTCCGGTACAACCTGGGCTCTCTGGAAGTAGTCGAGGAAAAGCTGAAGACGATTGTAAGAACACCAGCCCTGGCAACCGAACAGATCATGCAAGCCAAGCCACCGCGGTGGGTGAACGAGGTAGTCGGTCCATTGCAGCAAGAAGTTGTATTAGAGAATCTGGTCTTTCAATACGCCAATGCCGCCACGCCTCTTCTCAACGGCCTGAATCTCACCATACCACGGAATACGACAGTCGCTATCGTGGGAAGCACGGGAGGCGGGAAGACCACGATCGTGGATATTATTTTGGGGTTGCTTGAACCGCAAGGCGGCTCCTTGTTGGTGGATGGGATTCCTATAACCTCAGGCAATGTCACGTCCTGGCAGAGGCACCTGGGGTATGTTCCACAACACATCTATTTGGCCGATGACACTCTGGCGGCGAACATCGCATTCGGGGTGGCTCCCAAACATCTGGATATCGATCGCCTAGAGTATGCCGCACAGATCGCCAATCTTCATGAGTTTGTGGTCGGGGAGCTACCTGACGGGTATAAAACGATGGTGGGTGAGCGCGGCGTGAGGCTCAGCGGCGGTCAGCGGCAACGCATTGGCATCGCACGGGCGATGTACAGTGATCCGGACGTCCTGATTCTGGACGAAGCGACGAGCGCGTTGGATAGCCTCACCGAAGACACGGTCACGGACGCAATCCGAAACATCATGCATCAGAAAACCATCATTATGATCGCCCATCGCCTGAGAACCGTTCAGCAGGCCGACATCATTTATCTCCTGGATAATGGCTCCATCGCCGATCAGGGGACCTACGAGGAGCTGCTCGATAAGAATCTCGTGTTCCGTCGCATGGCGAAAGAAGTCGCCTAGTATACTATTCGCGCGCCGAAACGGAGGGGACTGGAAACTCGCCGACCAACTCGACCAGTCGCCGATGGACAAATGGGATAGACTTCTTATACGGTGTTTTAAAGTATGCCGTTGAAGTCAGACTGAGCCAGCCAATTCTCCGGTTCGCTTCAAATCCCTCACGAGCCAGTTATAGAGCCAAGCCAGCCTTTCTGCGAGGGACTTCTCGTCAAGAGGCCGTCCGGTGGTTGAACGAGCGGCGGTGATATGCATCGGAGAGAATACGGAGTTTGGCATTGAGGTCATTGATAGCCAAACCCTGTCGGTATCCTCCATCTGTTCGGGCATTGTTATTCGGGCTGCTCCTTAAGGCACGTTTGGAGGCAGAGGAGTGCTACGATAACGTCAACGAATATGGAGCTTTGATGGCAATTGACGCAGATGAGATAGGAACAGAGGCAGGTTACGACAGCTGGGCGGCTTGCTATGACGATGGCGATCCCACCACATGGCTGGATGAGCCTTTTCTCTTGGGTGAGCTCAAGCCCTTCCCCGGCTGCCGAGTCTTAGATTTGGGCTGTGGAACCGGACGCTACCTTCGTCGGCTGGATCCGGGCTTGTATCGCCTTATCGCAGTCGACCTGTCTCGTGGCATGCTCAGCCGTGCGTATCGGGACACCGAAAGGCGAAAGGAGGTTTCGTGGGTACAAGCATCGGTCACCCGCTTGCCGTTCCACTCCGGCCTGTTTGATCGGATTATGTCCGGCCTCGTGCTCGACCATATCGAGAGACCGGCACATCTGTTCGCACAGATCGCGGCGATGCTGAAGCCGAACGGTCGGGCGGTCGTGACGGCAGTACATCCGGACATGCAGCGTCTCACCGGCCCGGACATTGCGTTGGCAAGCGCCGATAGACCTATACGGATCTCGGGATATCTTCACGAAGTAAGAGACCTCGTCGCAGCAGCGCAAGACGCGAAACTGATGGTTGAGCACATTGAAGAGCCCGTCATAACTGAGGCTATGGTGACTCAGCGTCCCCACTGGCGTCATAAGCTTGGCTGTCCCGCATTACTGCTGCTGGCCCTCAGCAAATGAGCAAAGAGACGGTTCATGGCATTTTCTTATCTCTGTCTGTTGTGCTCTACCCATCCCCTTTGTTAAGGTGGCCGGTCTTTTTAGCCCTTCCAGCGAGAGGAACGTATGGCCACGAACGATAAGCAGGTTATTTTTTCGCTCGTCAACGTCGGGAAGGTCTATCCCCCGAAGCGCCAGGTGCTGCGGGAGATTTACCTGGGTTTCTATTATGGCGCGAAGATCGGTGTGCTGGGCTTGAATGGATCGGGAAAAAGTTCATTGCTCAAGATCATTGCGGGTGCAGATCCGAACTATACGGGCGAAATCACACGATCCAAGGGCTATAGCGCCGGGTTGCTCGAACAAGAACCTCAGCTCGATCCGAACAAGACGGTCAAAGAAGTCGTGGAAGAGGGGAAGAAGGAGCTGGTCGCGTTGCTCAAGGAGTACGAAGACGTGAGCAATCAGATCGGATCGGCCGATTCGGATACGATGGAAAAACTGCTCGACAAGCAAGCGCAACTGCAAGAGAAGATCGAAGCAGCCAACGGATGGGAACTCGAAAACCAACTCGACATCGCTATGGATGCGTTGCGCTGCCCACCCGCCGATCAAAAGGTGGGAACCCTGTCGGGCGGTGAGAAACGGCGCGTCGCGCTCTGCCGCTTGATGATCCAAGAACCGGATATACTTTTGCTCGACGAACCGACGAACCATCTCGACGCCGAATCGGTTCAGTGGCTTGAACAGCATTTGCAACAGTACAAGGGCACCGTCATCGCCGTGACGCACGACCGGTACTTTCTCGACAATGTGGCGGGGTGGATCCTCGAGTTGGATCGAGGCCACGGGATTCCGTTCCAAGGCAATTACAGTTCCTGGTTGGAACAAAAGAAGGACCGGTTGGAAAAAGAGGAGAAGGCGGAGTCAAAACGGAAAAAGACGCTGGAGCATGAGTTGGAGTGGATCAGGATGTCGCCGAAGGCCCGGCAATCCAAGGGCAAGGCACGCTTGAACCGCTACGAGGAACTCGTCAATCAGAAGCAGGACCAGGTGGCGGAGGATCTGGAGATCTTTATTCCACCGGGGCCGCGGCTGGGCGATGTTGTCGTCGAAGCGACCGGCATCAGTAAGGCTTTTGGTGACAATGTGCTCTATGAGAACGTGAATTTCAGCCTACCGAAAGGCGGCATCGTCGGTGTCGTCGGTCCGAACGGCGCGGGAAAGACGACCATGTTCAAGATGATCATCGGGAAGGAAAAGCCTGACGCCGGATCGATCAAGGTCGGTGAGACCGTCAAGCTCGGCTATGTCGATCAGGATCGAAGCCTGGACGGCAACAAGAGCGTGTATGAGATCATTTCCGACGGCCAGGATACCGTGAAACTGGGGAAAACCGAAGTGAATGCCCGCGGCTACTGCGCGCGCTTCAACTTTGCCGGGACAGATCAGCAAAAAAAGGTGAAAGACCTCTCGGGCGGGGAGCGTAATCGTGTACACCTTGCCCGCATGCTGAAAGAAGGGGCGAATCTGATCATCCTGGACGAGCCGACGAATGATCTGGACGTGAATACCCTGCGAGCTCTTGAAGAAGGGCTGGAAAGTTTCGCCGGCTGTGCGGTCATCAGCAGCCATGACCGCTGGTTCCTCGATCGGATCGCCACTCACATACTCGCCTTCGAAGGCGACAGCAAGGTCGTCTGGTTCGAAGGGAACTACACTGAGTACGAAATGGATCGTAAGAAGCGCTTGGGTAAAGAGGCGGATCAGCCGCACCGGATCAGATATCGCAAACTGACGCGTTAGAAGCCCGTCCTCGATTTCCTCGTGGGAACCCCGACATTGTCCTGGTTTGAATGGGGATCTCCCGTAGCTCCATGCCGCGCTTTCGTCTGCTCACTGCACGTACCGCATAATTTCTATCATTTTCTAATACACTGATGAATACGCGAGCGAGCTCCATTCGTAAGCGATTGTAGTATAAAAGAAAGTTGTACCTGCATTTACTCGACTCCTCTCAAGGTTGTTAGGAAGCCAACCGATATAAATCGGGACAGAGAAGACCGCAATCGAATCTTCTATGACGGATGGGTATTAGGGCAAGATAGCGAACTGGGGCAGCAGCGATCCATCGACAAGTCGTCTATTGTCGACTGCCGTAATCATTCTGCCTCCATCAATTATGGTTCGATCTGGATCCTGACCCGGAGAGCTCTTCCCGCGCGGTGCTCCAATGATCGATAGGCGTTCCTATACAGCGGACACACCGATGCCGGTAATCGGCGACGATTGCTGGGCGGTCGCCTTCGAAGGCAGCGGCATCGGCTTGTGGGACTGGAATGTCGCCATAAACAAGATTGTCGTCTCAAACGGATGGAAGGATCTGTTTGGCTATGCCCAGAGCGAAGTCAGCGACGATTTCAACGAATGGTCCTCTCTCATCCATCCGGTGGATCGTTCTACGGCTTTGGCCAACATTCAACGGTACGTTCAGGATGGCATTCCGGAATGTACGGGTGAACACCGGATACGATGCAAGGATGGATCGTACAAATGGGTACTTGAACGAGGGAAGATCGTTTCGCAGACGGAGGATGGCAAACCGCTCCGCGTCCTCGGGATCCATACCGACATCACGGAGCGCAAGCAGCTGGAACAGCGGCTGACCCTTCAACACGAGGTGACGAAGGTATTGGCCGGCGCGTCCGGACTCGACAATGCGATCTCAGCAATTTTACGCCCGGTTTGCGAAACACTGGGATGGGATGAGGGGTTATTGTGGGTGATGGATGAGCCGGCCAGGAGACTTCGATGTCATTCGATTTGGACTGTGTCGGGCGCCGAATCGGGACACTACGGAACTGAGAGCCGAGCGCTCACTTTTGAGCGTGGCGTCGGACTACCTGGTCGGGTTTGGGCGGGGGCCAAGCCGGTGTGGATTGCAGACGTCACGCGTGATCAAAATTTTCCCCGAGCGGCACTGGCCGAGGAGGTGGGTTTTCACACGGCTGCGGCCTTTCCCGTCGGACTGGCAGATCATGTCTATGCCGTACTGGAATTTTTCCACCATGAGATCCGACCGGCGGATTCTTCACTTCTGATCACATTCCAATCCGTAGCCGACCAGCTCAGCCAGTTCTGTGCCCGCGAGCGGGCAGAAGAGCGGTTGCGTCAAACCCAGTTCGCCATGGAGCAGGCGGTAGAAGCAATTTACTGGATCGATTCTGAAGCCAAGATTCTCTACGCCAATGAAGCCGCAAGCCTCATGGTGGGCTACTCGAGAGAAGAACTTCTCGGTATGACCGTCCACGATCTCAATCCGGACTTCCCCGCTTCTCTGTGGCCGGGATTCTGGGAGGAGACGCGGCGAAACAAGACGATGTCGCTCGAAACCAACCATCGCGCGAAGGATGGTCGGCTTATCCCGATCGATATTCGAGTCAGTTTCCTCGCTTACGAAGGACAGGAATTTCACTGTGCCTTCGTCCGCGACATCACCGAGCACAAGCAGATCGAGAATTCCTTGCGTGACAGCGAGGAGCGGTTTCGTACGTTCCTCGATCATGCGCCAAACGCCATGTTTATGAAAACGAATGACGGCCACTATTTCTTCACGAACCGGTGCTTTGAGGGGCTATGCCACAGTGATCGAGAACACATCATAGGAAAAACGGACGCCGAGTTGTTCCCGAGTGACACGGCCGATCAGTTCCGAGCCAACGACCGCCAGGTCATCGAAACAGGGAAAGCCATTGAATTCGAGGAAACCACGTCAAACGGCAACGATCTGCACACGAATATTGTCGTGAAATTCCCGGTGAGAGATCGCACAGGACAAATCTATGCAACGGGTGGCATCGTCACGGACATCACTGCGCGCAAGAGGATGGAGCTCAAACTGCAACAATTCGCGGCCGAGATGGAGCGGCAGAACCTTGAACTGGCGGAGGCGCACAAGCAAGCCTTGGCAGCCACGAAGGCCAAGAGCGAGTTCCTCGCCTCGATGAGCCATGAGATTCGGACCCCGATGAACGGCATCATCGGCATGACCGGCCTGCTCCTCGATACGTTATTGACCCCGGAGCAACGCGAGTATGCTGAGACGGTTCGGCTTTCCGGAGAACATCTGTTGGACATCATCAATGAGATCCTGGATTTCTCTAAGATCGAAGCCGGTAAGCTTGATCTGGAAGACCTCAATTTTAACCTCCATACGGCAGTAGAGGACGCCATTGGTCTGCTCGGCGAGCAGGCCTATGCCAAAGGTCTCGAGCTGACCTGTCTCGTGCAGGCGGGTGTGCCGACGGCGCTGCGCGGGGATCCCGGCCGTCTGCGTCAAGTCCTGGCGAACTTGATCGGTAATGCCATTAAATTCACGGATAAGGGCGAGGTCGTGGTCACCGTGAGCGTGGAGGGTGAGGCCGGCGGGGTGACAGCCGCGCACTCGAGTCCATCGTACCGGACACTTCGATTCGAAGTGTCGGACACCGGAGTCGGTATCACCCCGGAGCAGCAAGCGAAATTGTTTCAGCCTTTCACTCAAGCCGACGGTTCCACCACGAGGAAATATGGGGGCACCGGCTTGGGGCTCGCCATCTGCAAACAGATCGTGGAGATGATGGGCGGGCAGATCGGCGTGGACAGCACGGTCGGAAAAGGCAGCGTCTTTTGGCTCACGGTGCGGTTTCCGCTCCAGACGGAGGGAGGGCAGCCTGTCTTGACGATTCCGGTAGGGCTACGGGGCTGTCGTATGTTGATCGTAGACGATCATGCCACGAACCGGCGCGTGCTTGAGGAGAGCCTACGAGGACAAGGGGTGTGGTATGCCAGCGCGGAGAATGGGTATCAAGCGCTGGAGTGTTTGCGTCACGCTGCCGGGGCGCAGGCTCCGTTCGATTTGGCTATTTTGGATATGCAGATGCCGGGCATGGACGGTCTGGAATTGGCCCGCCGGATCAAGTCAGAACCGGCGATCAGCGCGACACGCCTGATACTTCTAACGTCGGTTGGACGGCGCGGCGATGCCAAAGCCGCGCAGAACGCCGGTATCGTGGCCTATCTGACGAAACCGATCCGGCAGTCGCGCCTATACGAGTGTCTCAGTCTCGTTCTGGGAAGCGTCCCCAATGCCGTTGCTCTGACTTCTCAGACTGGTGCCGAGATCATTACCCGGCATAGCTTGTCGGAAGCTCAGACGCAGTCCAGACCGCTCATCCTCGTGGTTGAAGACAATCCGGTCAATCAGAAGGTTGCGGCGAATATGATTGAGAAGCTGGGCTATCGGGTCAATGTCGCGGCAAACGGGCGAGAAGCCGTCGATTCACTTGCGCGTATTCCCTACGCACTGGTGTTCATGGATTGCCAGATGCCTGAAATGGACGGTTTTGAAGCGACACGAGCGATCCGGGATCGTGAAGCGGCCGAAACTGTTTCGAGTGACGAGTTTCGGGTTTCGGGTCCAAGACCGAATCATCCCGGCAGCCAACCAGAAGCCGGAAACCAGAAACTCGAAACGACCCATCGTGTGCCGATCGTCGCCATGACGGCCAATGTGGCGCAAGAAGATCGTGATCGGTGCATGGCGGTGGGGATGGATGACTTCCTCAGCAAGCCGGTCACAAGCAAAGCCCTGACAGCTGTCCTGGATCGTTGGCTGCCACATGAAACGGCTTTTACGAAAGCGGCATAGAAGAGGATGAGTATGGGCAGAGAGCCGTCGTAAACATTCCCATAGTCGGTTCACAAGTGAATCAACGCAGCAACGGTCGTTGGCGCTCGATCAGCAAAATGGTCTGGAGCAAGAAGAATCATGGCGAAGACAAAGCTGATATCAAGAAACGTGTCGGCCGCACCGGATCAGCTATCGCAAACTGACACGAGCATAAGCGACGTGATATTCCTCCTGACCGCGTCAGACAGGCAGTGATCGTCGCCTGAATTTATCTGTACACCTCTTCACAGTGGTTCTTCTCCGGAGTTCTTCAAGTTTTTTGATTCAATGACCGAAACATATCAGCTTGTTTACCGAAAGCGCTAAAGTCCCAACGTCTCATGGAGAGGCTGTGTCGACTTGCCCACCTGAACCGTCCAATTCTTTGTCCTGCATCCGACGGCTCTGGCATGCGCTTCCACAGGGTTACTCGCTGCAAAGCGACGATTGGTTGCAGCGCCATCGTGGTATCGTTTGGTTTCTATGGCTGCATGCGGCAGGGATCCCTCTATTTGCACTCTTGATGAGTCAGTACGTGCAGCTTGGCTTCATCGGCGGCATCATGTTGGCCGTGCTCGCTGCTCTCGCGGCGAGTCGGACTTTTCATCACCGGGTGCGTGCATGTATTACGACCTTTGGATTGATATCGGCCTCGGCATTGCTCGTTCACCTATCCGGTGGTGTCATCGAAGTGCACTTCCACTTTTTTGTGATCATGGCCGTGATCGTTCTGTATCAGGACTGGTTGCCTTTTTTGCTGGCGCTGGTTTCTGTCGTTCTCGACCATGGAGTGATCGGCATACTGGCGCCCACGATGGTGTACAACCACCCAGCAGCCCAACACCATCCTTGGTCATGGGCACTCATTCACGGCGGATTCGTCCTGGCTCAGTCCGTAGCACTCCTCATCTATTGGCGCTTCAATGAAACGGCGCAGACGAATCTTTCCAGAGAAAGGGAACGAGCCGAGGCTGCCAGTATCGCGAAGTCCCAGTTCTTGGCCACGATGAGTCATGAGATCCGGACGCCGATGAACGGCGTCATCGGCATGGCCGACCTGCTATTGGATACGTCATTGACCCCGGAGCAACGCGAGTACGCGGAGACCGTCCGACTTTCCAGTGAACATCTGTTGAACATCATCAATGAGATCCTGGATTTCTCTAAAGTTGAGACCGGCAAGCTTGATCTGGAAGAACTCAATTTCGATCTGCACACGACGATGGAGGAGACCATCGGCCTGCTGGGTGAGCGCGCCTATGGCAAAGGTCTTGAGCTGAGCTGTCTGGTGCAGGCCGGCGTACCGACGACACTGCGAGGGGACCCAGGACGCCTGCGTCAAGTTTTGGTGAACCTGATCGGCAATGCCATCAAATTTACGGAACAAGGCGAAGTCGCCGTCACTGTGAGCGCCGGGAGTGAGTCAGAAGAAAAAGCCGCATCGAGCGCGAATGGGTCAGGCCGAGCGATTCGATTCGAAGTATCGGACACCGGTGTCGGAATTTCACCGGAGCAACAAGCGAAACTGTTCCAGCCATTCACTCAAGCCGACGGCTCCACCACAAGGAAATACGGAGGTACCGGCCTGGGCCTTGCCATCTCCAAGCAGCTCGTGGAGCTGATGGGCGGGCAGATCGGCATGGAGAGTAAGGTCGGGCTCGGCAGCGTCTTTTGGATCGCGGTACGGTTTCCACTCCAACCGGATGAGGTTCAACAGGTTGCGACGACTCCGGCAGCGCTTCGGGGTCATAGAATTTTGATCGTGGACGATCATGCGACGAATCGGCGGGTCCTCGAGCAGTGTTTCCGTGGAAAGGGAGCGGTCTATGAGAGCGCTGAGAACGGATCGCAAGCCCTACAGTGTCTGCGGGGCGCCGCTGATCGGCAGACTCCGTTCGATCTCGCCATTTTGGACATGCACATGCCGGGAATGGATGGTCTGGAGTTAGCCAGACGGATCAAGGCCGAAAAAACGATCAGCAGCACACGGCTGATTCTGCTGACATCGGTTGGCCGGCGTGGTGACGCCAAAGTCGCTCACGACGCCGGAATTGTCGCGTACTTAACGAAGCCAATTCGACGGTCGCTGCTTTTTGAATGTCTCAACGTGGTTCTGGGACATCCATCCGAGTCTGCCGGTTCGCTCGCTCCAACTCCGATCATTACCCGGCATAGTCTGATGGAAACGCAGAAGCGGTCCCGACCACTTGTTCTGGTGGTGGAGGACAACCCGGTCAATCAAAAGGTGGCGGCGAATATGATTGAGAAGCTCGGGTATCGGGTCAACGTTGCGGCAAATGGGCGAGAAGCCGTGGAATCACTGGCACGAATGCCCTATGCCTTGGTGTTTATGGATTGTCAGATGCCTGAAATGGATGGCTTTGAAGCGACACGAGCGATCCGGGAACGCGAAGCGGCCGAAATTGTTTCGAGTGCCGAGTTTCGGGTTTCGGGTCCAAGACTGAATCATTCCGGCAGCCAACCAGAAACCAGCAACCAGAAACTCGAAACTAGCCATCGTGTGCCGATCATTGCCATGACTGCCAACGCGATGGCAGAGGACCGTGATCGATGCCTGGAGGCCGGGATGGATGACTTCCTCAGCAAGCCCATCGTCAGCAAATCTCTGGCTGCCATTCTGCATCGCTGGTTGCCCCACGAAACCGTCTCTACAAAGGCGGCATAGAAAAGGATTGTAAGTACAGAAAGCCGTCGCGTACATTTCCACAATCATGGCCGGTTCACAAGCGAATCAACGCAGCAACGGCCGGTCATGTCCTGGATTCCATATGCATCTCACACCGTCCTTCCATCGTAGTATCTTCCAACGAGCAGCCTGAAGTCGTACAATCTTCCCTCCCCTAAGTCCTATGCGCGTTGATCGTGCGACATCAATTGATAGGCGGGGACCAACTCATCGAGGAGATTGCTTGAAAGAGCTTCAGCGAAAGATTGTTTCTCTATGAAATCACCATGAAGCCGCGTGTCATCGTGACCGGGGCGGCAGGACTGATTGGGCACTACTTTGTGAAGTCCGCCTCTCGTTGGGCATCCAGCTGGGAGGTCCAGGGTCTCAGCCGTGCTGAACTCGATCTCACGGATCACGCCGCTGCTGAACGGGCTTGGCAGCGTCTCAAACCCAGAGCCGTCATCCACTGCGCGGCCTTAAGCCGAACCAAAGATTGCGAGCGGGATCCTCAGCTCGCTCACCGCATCAATGTGGACGCCACCGCTCATCTGGCCCGACTCTCAAACGACATGCCATTTATTTTCTTGTCGAGTGGCGAGGTTTTCGATGGGAAGGACGGTTGGTATCGAGAGACTGATACACCCGATCCGATCAACTTCTACGGTAAGACTAAGCTTGAAGCGGAACAGTTGGTGTTGCAGAATCCCAGCCACACCGTGGTTCGAATCGTCCTGACCGCCGGTACCTCGCAGAATGGCGATCGAAGTTTTGTCGAAGATATGTGCCGGATGGCGAAGAACGGCAAGAGCATGACACTCTATGCTGATGAGTATCGTTGTCCGTTGCCGGCGGGAGCCATTGCGCGTGCAATCTGGGAGTTAGCGGGCCAGAACGTGTCGGGCCTCTATCACCTTGGAGGAGGTGAACGGTTATCGCGTTGGGAAATGAGCCAGGCGCTGTTGCCCTGGTACCCAGAACTGGGAGATCGTCTCGTAAAAGGACGTGCCTGCGACCATGTCGGCGCGCCGCGGCCAGCCGATCTTTCACTGAACTGTGAGACCATCCCGGCGCGCTTGTCGTTTCCGATACCAGGTTTTCGGACCTGGTTAAAGGATCGGGTGCATCGAGGTGTCGATTTGTGGGACTATGAGCCCCGTAGTGAGGCATAAAGATCATGGAATCAGAGAACGGGATATTTGCATCGGATCCGCTGCCGCTTGTCCTGACAGCCTACCTGTTCATGACGGTGGTCATGGGAGCATTGTGGGCCGTACAGCGGAAGACGAGGAACGCCGCAATCGGAGATGTCGGATGGTGCTTTGGACTTATTCTCGTCGTGCTGTGGTATGCCACACAAGCAAGCAGTAGTTTCGAGCGGGTGGCTTTGGCTGTGATGCTGGTGACACTCTACGCAGGACGACTGGGCCTCCACATCCTGTTCGATCGCGTGATCGGAAAAGAAGAGGATGCCCGGTATCGCCGGTTACGGGAGGAATGGGGGGAGTCGGAGCCGGCAAAAATGCTCGCGTACTTTCTTCTGCAAGCGCTGGCCGTCGCGGCATTTTCACTCCCGTTTCTGGTATTGATGTGGAATCCCCGCCCGCCCTCCGCGTTGGTTGAGCTCATCGGTTTGATAATCTGGGGCGTCGCGATCTCCGGTGAGGCCAGAGCCGACAGGCAACTCGCGCAATTCCGTGCCGATCCAAGAAATCAGGGTCGCGTCTGTCGAGAAGGCCTCTGGCATTATTCACGCCATCCTAACTATTTTTTTGAATGGCTGCATTGGTGCTCGTACGTCGTGATGACGTTGGGAGCGCCGGGCTGGGTGTTTACCTGGATCGGGCCGATCGGGATGGGGTTGGCGTTGCTCAAGCTGACGGGTATTCCAAGGACGGAAGCGCAAGCTCTTTCAAGCCGAGGAGAGGAGTATAAAGCCTATCAGGCGACGACCAATGCGTTTTTCCCGTGGTTTC
>CAZPNQ010000066.1:0-21810 GCA_964587955.1 uncultured Nitrospira sp. | reverse complement strand
GAGAATGGTACATGCATCCGAACGGTCAGATTCCGGCCTACGTGTGGGCGTTTGGCGACGTGAACCCTCCGGTCCATGCTTGGGCTGCATGGCGAGTCTATAAGATCGAGAAGAAGCGAAGGGGAGTCGGTGATCGGGTTTTTCTCGAACGAGTGTTCCATAAGCTCTTGTTGAACTTCACCTGGTGGGTCAATCGAAAAGATGCTGAAGGCAAGAACATCTTCCAAGGGGGGTTCTTGGGTCTCGACAACATCGGCGTCTTTGATCGAAGTGCTCCGTTGCCGACCGGTGGTCATATCGAACAGTCGGATGCGACGAGCTGGATGGGGATGTATTGCCTCAATATGCTCTCGATCGCACTCGAGTTGGCGCGTGATAACCGGGCGTATGAGGATGTGGCAAGCAAGTTCTTCGAACACTTTGTCTACATCTGCCGAGCCATGAACAATATCGGCGGGGAAAAAATCGAGCTCTGGAATCGGGAAGACGGATTTTTTTATGACGTGCTGCACCTTCCCGACGGACGAACCTTTCCGCTCAAGATCCGATCTCTCGTCGGCTTAATCCCGCTGTTCGCCGTAGAAACGTTGGACTCCGAATTGGTGGATAGCCTTCCCCGGTTTAAACACCGCATGCAATGGTTCATCGAAAACCGGCCTGATTTCAGCGCTCACGTCGAGACCCATTCACACGACGGAGGAGTCCGGAGGTTTTTATCACTGGTCAATCCCACGCGACTCAAATCGGTGCTACGGTACATGCTCGATGAAGAGGAATTTCTCTCTCCGTACGGTATCCGCGCGCTCTCGCGCTACCACAAGGACCATCCCTATGTGCTTTCGATTCAAGGCCAAAACTATCGGGTGGATTATGAGCCTGCCGAGTCAGGCACAGGGCTGTTTGGAGGGAATTCGAACTGGCGAGGTCCCATCTGGTTTCCGGTCAACTATCTGTTGATCGAATCGCTTCAAAAGTTTCACTACTATCTTGGCGATGAGTACAAGGTTGAATATCCGGTACGCTCCGGTCAGTTCGTGTCTTTACAAGAGGTGGCTGCCGAACTGTCGCGCCGGCTGACTCATATTTTCCTCCGTGATAAAACCAGCCGACGTCCGGTCCACGGAGGCACAAACAAGTTCCAGGAGGATCGTTTCTGGCGAGACGCCATTCTCTTCTATGAGTATTTTCATGGTGATAATGGCGCCGGTATAGGGGCCAGCCACCAGACGGGATGGACCGGTTTAGTCGCAAAGCTGATTCAGCAATCAGGAGAATGAAAACGTGAAGCGCGGTTCGTGAAGCGTCTCTCGTGAATCAAGTCTGTGAAGAGTTTCGGGTTCCACGTTTCGAGTTACGGGTAACCGTTTTATAACTTGAAACACGAAACTCGAAACGCGAAACTCAAAATCGAGATACGAGATACGGTCAATGCTGATTGGCAAAGCAGACTGTCGTAATCTGGCTCGTGCGCTCGGCCTCGAATGGCTTGAAACAAACGGTCGCGGGGGATTTGCATCGGGAACTGTTTCAGGCGCCAATACGCGTCGGTACCATGCGCTGTTGGTAACCGCGCAGCCGGGAGCCAATCGGCTTGTTCTGGTCAATCATGTGGAGGAATGGCTCTGTTTCGACGGCGAGCAAGTTCCTCTCTCGACTAATTTGTATCCGGGCACAGTCTACCCTCAGGGATATGTCCACTGCACGTCGTTTGTGCCAACCCCGTGGCCAACATGGATGTATACGTACACACGCAAGAAGATTCAGCGTGACATCTTGTGCGTTCGTGACCGCGACCTCGTGGTTGTTCGCTGGAAGTTCATAGGACCAAAAGGCGGCTCTGTGGCTCTCAGGGTGCGGCCGATGCTGACCTGCCGCAACTACCACGCGCTGCACCACGAAAACGAACAGCTTTCCACACACGCGACGATTACCCAAGGCTGGGTGACCTGGCAGCCGTATGGCGGTCTTCCGAGCGTGCGAGCCTTCCATTCTGGAACCTATCGCCATGCCCCCGATTGGTACCGGCATGTCCAGTTCCCTCTGGAACAGGAAAGAGGGCTCGATTGTCAAGAAGACTGGTGGTCACCGGGAGAATTCTTGTTCGAATTGAAGTCGGGCATGGAGCACACGCTGGCATTTACCAGCGAAACAGTTAGAGAGACGGATATCGCGAATCTCGCTCACAGGGAACGTACCCGGCGTCTTCGGGTGCCCCAGCCAATGCCAGAGGCCAACCGGTTGGCCAACGTATTGTGGCAGGCGGCGAATTCATTCCTGGTCCAACGAGGCACGAGACACACGATGATTGCAGGGTATCCTTGGTTTACGGATTGGGGTCGGGACACCTTTATCTCGCTTCCCGGGCTCTGTCTTGTTACCGGACGGCATGAGATTGCCTGGCAGATCATCCAGACTTTCTCCTCCTATGTTTCAGAAGGCATGGTGCCCAATCGCTTTCCGGACATGAACGAAGACCCGGAATACAACTCCATCGATGCGTCACTGTGGTTCATCCATGCGGTCGACCGGTATCTTACCTACAGCGAGGATACAACACGTGTTCGTTCGATCGCTTGGCCGACGATAAAGCGGATTCTCGATGGCTATCGCCAAGGCACGCGATATGGCATCCATATGGACGCCGATGGTCTTATCGTGGGAGGAACGCCCGGGATCCAACTCACCTGGATGGATGTGAAGATCGGCGATTGGGTCGTCACACCACGGCATGGAAAGCCGGTCGAGATTCAGGCGTTGTGGATCAGGGCTCTGGACATCGGGGAGCGTCTGGCTACCCGATTCGGTGAGCCGGACTACGCTATGAAATGCCGCGGCTACAGGATGAACGCAGAAGCGTCGTTTCGTAAACGATTCTGGTATGGGAACGGGAAGTATTTATACGATACGGTGGACGGGCCGGAAGGCGACGACACATCAATCCGCCCCAATCAGGTGTATGCCCTCGCCCTGTGTGATGATCTGCTGACGAAGGAACAGGCCAGGCAGGTTCTTTCCACCATCGTGGAGCATCTGCTCACACCGGTAGGACTGAGAACGTTGTCACCGCATGATGCTCGATATTGTTCCCGGTATGAAGGGAGCCCTGCGGAACGGGATAAAGCCTATCATCAGGGAACCGTCTGGCCGTTCCTCTTGGGTTCTTTTGTCACGGCTTGGTTGAAAACCTATGGAATGAATGCCAAGACGCGCGCCAAGGGCCGATCCTTTCTCGTGGGATTGAGACCTCACTTACAAGAGGCTTGTTTAGGGCACGTGTCTGAGATATTTGATGGGGACGCCCCTCATCACCCACGAGGTTGTCCAGCTCAAGCCTGGTCCATTGCGGAACCTCTTCGTGTACTGGTTGAAGACCTCGGAGTGCCGACTACCACCGGAAGAACCCGCGCAACCGGCCGCACATGAATCGCCGTTCGACACCATCGATGACTGACGCGAGGCAACTGATCGATTCTCGCTCCCTTGACAGAGTCTGTAGGCATCCGTAGTCTGAATGCAGACAATGATTAGGGAGGATCAACCAATGCTGGAAGCGTTCATCTCGACCCGAAATGATCGGCAGATTTTTGCCGGTCTGGCGATGCTTTTCTTGTTGGGCCTTGTCATTCCGCGTGTCACGTTTGGCGACGAATTGCCAAAAGAGTCGGTTTTACCGCTTAACGTGGCGAGTAAGGCAATTCACGCGGCATTGGAGGGCTGCAAGAAAGATGGGTATCGAGTGAGCGTGTCGGTGGTTGATCGTGCCGGCGTCCTTCGTGCGATGGGACGAGCGGATGGCGCCGGGCCGCATACGGTCGATAGCAGTCGCAAAAAAGCTTATACCGCGGCAAGTGTGCGACGTCCTACCAGTGAGTTAGCCGACCTCATCACGAAGGTTCCCACACTTCAAGCTCTTCGGGACATGAACAGTGAAATTCTGATCCTGGGCGGAGGGCTTCCTATAGAAATCGGCGGAGAGCTGATTGGCGCAATCGGTGTGGGGGGAGCGCCGGGCGCCCATCTGGATGATGCCTGCGCTCAAGCGGGGCTGGACGCGATCGGTGCAGCTCCAAAGCTGCCTACGCCGAAGTGAACGTGCCATCATGGTCTGTCTTCTTTGGAAGTGCCGTGCTTCTCTGTACAGCGTGCAATAGCAATGTCCCTGAGCCGGCATCCGTTGAAATAGCGTCAGCGAGACTTCGGCTGACCATCGTAAGAACGGCGACGGATCCATTCCTCCAACGATTCAATCTCACGCTGAACATCAAGGGTGCGACAGGCTGCTCCTCGTCCACCGAATTGTTTCCGGATACGGGCTATGCCGGTCGACGGAATGTCTATCACGCAGCCAAGGGAAGAGTCTATGTCGTGGGGCAGTATGACGCGCGCGTCATCGATGCGCTGAGCTGTCAAACGAGTCTCTCGGAATTCAGACATCTCGATCGGGAGGTCATCTTTATCGGGAGCTTCGACCAGGATGAACAGAAACGCTGGACGTATGTTTCCGCCTCTCAACGGCCGGAGCTGCCGTTCGAGAAACGTTGACGTCGGCTCGGGCCGATAAAGATCACCGAAGAAACACCATCGATAATCGTTGGTGACGACGCGACGCCGTCGTCCAACACGGGAATGATCACGACATGCAACAACCGATTATTGGATATCATCAGGATGAAGTAGGCGATTGGATCGCCGATCTGGCCTGTGGTCATGGACAACACATACGGCATCAGCCTCCATTCACGAATCGTCCGTGGGTGCTGACTATCGCCGGACGTGAACAGTATGTAGGTACCCATTTAAATTGCAAGAAGTGCGAAGAGCCGACTGCCGACCCCCTTCCGACTTCTGATTAAATTCTGCACCGTCTCCTCCGTCATGAACGCTCCGTTTGCTTGGCCGGCGCCAGCCTCAATGATACCGTGAATTGAAGAGATCGGGGGCGTTCATGAGAAGACCCAATGGAGGGGTGAGTATGGCCACTGCCGCAAAACTTGCACCATGCAGCATCGACCGCAGAGAAGGGTTTTTCATTCATCGGATCCAGAAAGGCTATGCTGCGTGGATCGGATTGCTGCTGTTCCTCTACTCGGCCCTGTTCTTCACCCTGGCTTTCTATGGTGCCCATCTCAAGCCTATGCTGACACTCTACGGCAGTGATTCGTTGGACGAGCGTCAGATCGCCGCTAAAGAAATGCTGATGCTGAGCGAAACCGTCTGGGTCGCTGTTCCGATCCTGTTCTTTGGCTCGGCGGTCTTCAGCCTCGTCATCACACGGCGGGTCGCAGGTCCATTGTATCGGCTCGATGAAAGTACTCAGCAGTGGGTGAGGGGCAATCTCCATTGGAGGATGCGTTTTCGCCCGAGCGATCGATTGGATGAGCTAGCGGAGACGGTCAATCAAGCTTTGGAAAATATTGAACAGTCATTCGCCCACATTCAGCACCAGGCCACCAGGCTCCAAGCGGCGCTGTTGAAGATCGAGCAGGAGCGACTTTCGGGAGTTGAAGAAGCCCGGGATGCCATGGAAGATCTCGCCGCAGTCTTACGTCGGTTTGACTTCAGACCCCTGAATGAGACGGATATGAAAATCAGATGATTCAGTGGCTCAGGAGGAATTTGGGATTCACGTTGGTCGAATTGATGATAGTCCTGGCCATCCTTAGTATTCTGGCTGCAATGGCCATGGTATCGCACAGACATTTTGCGGAGAAAGCAAAGTCGGTAGAGGCGGAAGTGGCATTGGCCGAGATCGACCGGCTTGAAATGCTCTATCATACCAGCCATGGATCCTACTCAGACGACTTCTCGGCAATCGGGTTTGAGCTGAGTCCGACGCTCAAATACAACAAAGTAATGGTGCAGTTGCAACATGAGGGAACCTCGTTTCAAGCCACTGCGATCCCCCTTTCCGATACTAAGACACAGCTTGCCCTCGTCTTAACCCATACCAAGGATGGAACGGCTTTGCAGAAAGCGGATCCGGTCACACTCGCCGGACAAAACGGACGTCCAACGGGATCCAGCGGGATTCATCCAGCAGATCGGGGAGTCGGAGAGGCTCGTACTGGGATAGGTGGAGGGAATTCAGACAAAGGCAACTGCCGGCAAGGTGGCGAAGCCACCGTCGCACAAGACGGCTTACTGGATATGAACTTCTGCTTGAAATGAGGTTGATCACGGTCAGCGCGTCATCGGCGTAGTTTCTGGATCAGATTGCTAAGATCACTGTGCACCCTCCATTCTTTTTCACCAGAACGCAGGAAAATAGGCCTGATGAGAGCACATCTTATGGCAGAGCCGTTCGGACCTCTTGACAGGGATCGAGTGTTTGCTTAACAACTCGTTGCCGAATTATTGAGGTCGAGCAGACACACTATGTTGGCCCAGCGGTACCAAATTGCCGTTCTCCTTGGGCTGGTGGCTCTCTTTAGCTGCTATTTGCTGTTGCCCCTGAGTGCGTCCTATCTATTAGCGAATAGGCTTCGAGACTATGGCTACAGCAACGTCATCCTCCAGCTCGGCTATCCGGGCTGGACGCATATGGGCATTCCGGTGGTCTCGTTTCAGCAGGATTTAGGCGAAGAGCACCTGATATTTTCGCTGACGGACGCGGAAATACACTATGATCCGGCACAGCTGTTTCACGGTCGTGTCAGTCGGATCGTCCTTCGCGACGCGGCCATCCATGTGCTCAACGTGCAATCCACAGCTTCGGCAGTGACGGATGAGCGGAATATCGATCAGACTGATGACGAGGATTCACCGTGGCGATTGCTGACCGCGGGAGATCTCTTGCGCACCCTCCCGATCCTCCCGTTCGATGAGTTGCACCTGGATCATCTCACCATTTTTCGTGAGGAGGCGACGGGGCCGCTCCGCAGAGTCACCATTGACGGGAGCCTGACGTATAGCGGCAAGGAGGTCGGCGGTCACCTCGTGTTTCGGGGACGCGATACCGCATCCTATGGCCTAGTCGTCGTAGGGCATTCCGCCAGTACCTGGTCGGTGACCTTGGCATCACAGCGACCGCAAGCGACACCGATAGTTTCCTGGCAGTCGCAGGCGAATCCGAACGGCACACAGATTCAGGTCAATGGGCGCCTCCAGATCAATGTGCAAGAACTGGCTCCATTTATTGCGCTCCTTATACCGATCGGCCCGGAACTGGAGAGAGTGACGGGGGAGGTGGCGATAGATTGGGCTGGGATTGCCGCGACGGAGGCCGCACTCAGCTTTTTGTGGGAAGACGAACGCACACATTTGGACGGCCATATGCGGGTCAATGTCACCCTGCCGGCTCTGAAAGGCGTGGCAAAGGACATTGCCGTTGCCTATGAGGGCAAATTCGGAGGCAATGCCACTCAGGCGGAGTGGGCCATGAGTCCCGGTGTCTTGCTTACCGCCACGATCAATACTCAACCGCGCATCATTCCTGAAGCGGTCCGTTGGATACTTCCCCATGGGGATCAACCCGTACGGATTGAGAACAAAAAGCCTGTGCAAGGAACTCTCTATTGGAAAGAAACGCCTATACGCACGGTCGCGCAAGGACCATTACATGTGACGTACGGTCGGACACCGGGACCATTGGTCGCGCAGTTCGAAACAACCCGCGCCGAGAGCCTTGGGAATGAGTTGGTATCGGCTGAAGGAGCGTATCATCTGGAGGGCATTCTTCCAAAGGCTATCACTGAGCGGCTTTCGGCGAAGGAAGCGATGGGAGGGGTTCACGGGACGGTGAAGCTGGCTCGGACGCATGTGCAGGGGGTGCTGCTGCCCCCATCATCAGTGACGGCGAAACAGATTGGACAGGGGACGACACTGATTCCCAGCTTCACGCTGAATCTGTCGGAGCCGCTGACAGTGGAATGCGATCTGACGGCGATCCATTGCATTGGAGGGACGATGATCGCGACGGTCCGAGCTCCGACCATGAGAATAAGCGGTCGGAACGTTCGGATCACGCAAGGTGTTTTGAAGATCCAAGAAGCGGAAACGACAGGATCCGCATGGGCTGCGCAAGGGATGTTGTCGGTCGCCGGGGTGAGTCCGGAGCCCGGTTCTTGGTGGCCATCATCGAGTAACTGGACGATCAAGTTCTCGGCCGATCAGGCCGGCATCAAGTCCGACCTTAGAATCGATACACCGACGTATGAAGGGCTGATGACCGCCAGAATTGAACAGCCGCTGCAGACGGCGCAAGGAATGATACATGGGGTGATTGGTCCGCTGACGTTTAACGGTGCCGACCGGCGGTTCAGCAAGATGATTATGGGCCTACCGTCTTCTATCGACCTGATTGATGGCACATTCACAGCTATCGTCGATGCTTCCTGGTCGAGTGGCGTCCACGACCGGATCAATGTGTTGGATACGGTATCGGCTACCGCGAAGGTCGTGACCGAGAGACTGTCAGGCCATTTCTATGACTATGTCGTGAAAGGCTTGAGCACCACGATGATGTTGTCCAGCCAGGGGCTCGAGTCGATTGTCATGACCCAGCCGGCCTCGATCTTCGTGGCAGCGGTGCACAGCGGCGTTGACGTGACCAGTCTTTCGGCCTCCTACCAGCTACAGTGGAGATTGGCGGATGATCTGCCGGTTCTCGAAGTAAGAGACTTCCAGTGCGAAGTATTCGGAGGAACGGTCAGCAATCCAGGTCCTATGGTCAACCTAGCGAAGCCGCCGGTCACGACGACGTTTTCTCTGCGGAATCTTGATCTCGCAAAAATTCTCAGCGTGGAACAACAAAAGGGACTTCAGGGAACCGGAATCCTCAACGGAACACTGCCTATCATACTCACGCCGAGTGGGATCATCGTGAGGGACGGAGTAATCGAAGCACAACCTCCCGGGGGGGTTATACAGTATGTCTCGACGCCGGAATCGTCAAAGATCCTTTCGGAGTCAGATCGGCAACTCCAGCTCGTGGCGCAAGCGCTCAATAATTTTCAGTATTCCCTGTTGCGCGTCGGCGTGAAATATGGCGAAACTGGAATGTTGGACCTGAATGCTCGATTGGAAGGCAGGAATCCGGATCTCAGAAATACTCCTCCGATTCACTTCAACCTCACCGTGCAGGAACACATCCCGACGCTCCTCAAAAGCCTCCGCTTAGTCGAAGATATCCACGGGACTATCGAACGAAAGTATAGAAGGCCGGGGTCGCCATGATGCAGACGGTGCAGAGTGGAATCGTGCGGATAGTTTTAGGCGCATTGGTATGGATCATCCTGTTCCTGACGGCAGGTGCCTGTACTCCACGAATCGAGGTGGCCGCGCCGGAGAAGCCGATCACGATCAATCTCAATGTGAAGATTGATCATGAGATTCGTCTGAAAGTGGACAGGGATTTGGATCAGGTGCTGTCGAACGACAGCGGACTGTTCTAGCAGGATGCTAAAAAGTCTGCCAGCGGCGTTCCCCGCCTTGCCGGAGCGGCTTCGCGAGGCAGGTCGCATCGTTCAGAGGCTCAACGTACCACTGGGTTAGAGCTGCTAAGAGCAGCTTGGGGCGGGTGAGATGAGGAGTCTTTTGAAGCATCCTGATGTTAGCCCAGTGTTGGCACTCACTGAGACTGCTAGATTGGGGGAGGAATGTTCATGGTACGAATGATAATTGCGGCGTGTGTGGCGATTCTATGGACCGCGGTCGCGTCTTCCACGTTCGCCCTATCGTTGGATGAAGCCAAAGCAAAGGGGTTGATCGGAGAGAAGCTTAACGGCTATCTGGGGGCAGTGAACCCTTCCAATGCTGAAGCGCAGGCGCTAATAGAGGACGTGAATCAAAAGCGGCGGCAGGCCTATGAGGATATCGCAAAGCGAAACCGCACCAACGTCAAAGTCGTTGAAACGCTTGCCGGCGAAAAAGCGGTCCAGAATACCAAGCCGGGAAATTTCGTTGAAGAACCGGGGGGATGGGTCAAGAGGTAGCCGCTATCCGTAGCGGTCATTCTTCCACGGGAGCGCGCTGTTGGAATATCCGCGGACTTCCCAAAAGCCCTTCTCATCCTTATCGGAAAACGTAATGTCCTTGACCCACTTTGCGCCCTTCCAGGCATAACGCTTCGGGACGATCACACGTGCCGGCCCGCCATGATCTCGGGAGAGAGGTTTACCGTTCCAGCTGTGGGCCAGCAACACATCGTCATCGTCACAGACATCAAGCGGGAGGTTTGTCGTGTAGTCGTCGTAGGACTTGAAGAGGACGAATCGAGCCAGCGACAGCGGTCTGACGATGGACATGATATGTTTGAAGCTCACGCCTTCCCAGTCGTTGTCATAACGGCTCCAGGAGGTGACGCAATGAAAGTCCGATCGATCTTTGAATTGTGGTTGCGCCAAAAATTGCTCCCATGTCCAGGTGACGGTGGCAGCGACGAAGCCGCCGATGCTGATTCTCCATTCGTGTAATGGAACCTCCGGCTTGAAGCCGAGATCGAGCACGGGAAAATTGTCGACGAGGTGCTGGCCTGGAGGCAGGCGATCATCCCCTTCATAAAAGACTTCGCGTTCCTCTCCTCCTCGCCGAGCCCTGGCCCATTGCTCTTTGGTCCTCGTCAATTTGCTCGATTCATCCATTCCGTCCTCCCTGTACACAGACTACGGGAATTACGCCGTTCTGGCAACTGGTGCCCGATCTTAGTCGGAATTCTGGCATCGTCATTCGAGATCCAGTTTTCCTAAGCTGCGTGTGCTTGCTCAGCCCCATAAGACTTTCCAGCTTAGGACCCTGCCCGACGTTGACTTGCTGTTACGGCGAACGATGTAGACATGCAAGTGGTTTATCTCATTGACAGGAATAAGAGGACTCACCATGATACGTCACCACACTGCTATGATAACTCCTGTCGCGAATCAACCTGAGTCTCACGGTTCGAACCTAGGCAGGATTTTCATCGCAGTCAGTATGGGTTTGGCCATCGGCGCGTTCGTGTATTTCGATCTTGGGCGATTCTTATCGTTGGCGGTTCTGAAAGAAAATCGAGACGGTTTGTTGGCGTTTGCGGAGGCGAATTTTACCGCAGCGGTAGGAATCTTCATCGTGACCTATGCGATCGTGGCGGGGTTGTCGCTGCCTGGGGCGGTTATCCTCACGTTGGCCGGTGGGTTTTTGTTCGGCGCTGTTTTCGCAACGGTGTTTGTGAATATCGGGGCGACAGCCGGAGCGACCGTGGCATTTCTGACTGCGCGGTATGTATTGCGGGATACGGTCGAAGAGAAATTCGGAAAGTGGCTGAAACCGTTCCAAGAAGGGTTTACCAAGAATGCATTCAGTTATGTGTTGACCTTGCGACTCATTCCGCTCTTTCCCTTCTTCGTGGTGAATCTTGTGTCCGGGCTCACGCGCGTGAACGCCGGGACCTATGTTGCGGCAACGGCGATTGGAATCATTCCCGGTTCATTCGTCTATGCCTATGCGGGACGGCAATTGGGCACGATCAATTCGTTGAAAGAAATCGTCTCTGCGAACGTCGTCGTCGCTTTCCTGCTGTTAGGACTGCTGGCGCTGGCGCCGGTGGTGTATAAAAAGTTTGCAGCGAAACCGGCATGATGAAACCCCATCGATTGATGCTACGCAGCACGGGACGCCAGGCTTCTGGTCGCGCAACTTTTCCCGAAAGTCATCGGCATGAGTGAACACGGGCAATCTCTGCTCCTTCCAAACGACGACTATAATCAAGAGCTCGTCGCCAATGTGCATCCTGCCGGTTGGATCAATCCGGAGCCGACCGGCCGCTACAACATCGTCGTGATCGGAGCGGGAACTGCCGGGTTAATCACGGCGGCCGTTGCCGCGAGCCTTGGCGCGAAGGTCGCCTTGATCGAGAAGCATCTGATGGGAGGAGACTGCCTCACTGTCGGATGCGTGCCGTCGAAAGGAGTCATCCGAGCAGCCAGAGTGTGGGCCGATCTCCGGGAAGCCGGTGAGTTTGGCCTCGATATTCCCGCCGGTGTGAAGTATGACTTCGGTGCCGTGATGGCGCGCATGAGGAAACTCCGTGCCCGGATCAGCAAGAACGACTCGGCTCAGCGGTATGCCAAACTTGGAGTCGACGTGTACCTCGGCAGCGGACGTTTTCTCGGGTTTGATACGGTCCAAGTGGAGGGTCCGTCCGGTAACCGGATTCTCACCTTCCTGACAGCCGCCGTCTGCACGGGCGCGAGAGCGGCAGTGCCTGATACCACCGGTCTCCAGGAGGCCGGCTATCTGACGAACGAAACCATCTTTTCTTTGACGGAGCTGCCGCAGCGTCTGGGAGTCATCGGAGCCGGTCCCATTGGATGCGAGTTGGCGCAATCGTTCGCCCGTTTTGGGAGCCAAGTGTATCTGATCGAGGCAGCGCATGGCATCCTGCCGAACGAAGATCGAGATGCAGCGAATATCGTTCAACAACAGATGCTGCGAGACGGTGTAAAGATACGCTGCTGCGCAAAACATCTGAAGATTCAAAAGATCGACGGTGGGAAACGTCTGACAGTCGATTCACATGGCCAACAGTACGATGTCATCGTGGATGAAATCCTCGTCGGTGTCGGTCGGATGCCGAACGTCGAGAAGATCGGTTTGGAGACGGCGGGAGTCTCATACGATAAGAACGGGATCAGGGTCAATGCCAGACTGCAGTCGAGCAATCCAAAGATTTTTGCGGCCGGTGATGTCTGTTCACGCTACAAGTTCACGCACGCGGCCGATGCCATGGCGCAAATCATCATCCAAAATGCGTTGTTCCCTCATCCCTTGGGTTTGGGGTACACCAGCATCGAGTCGTTGAATATGCCTTGGTGTACATTCACCGAACCGGAAATCGCCCATGTCGGCATGTACGAAAAAGATGCAAAGGAAAAGGGACTCGAGGTTGAAACCTATACCTACAAATTGGATGAGGTCGATCGCGCAATCCTGGACGGAGAGGATGAAGGGTTCGCGCGGATTCACATTAAAAAAGGGACCGACAAGATCCTTGGTGCGACGATCGTGGCTGCTCATGCCGGCGATATGATCAATGAATTCTCAGTTGCGATGAAGGCAGGAGCGGGGGCGAAGACGATCGCGGGAACGATTCATCCCTATCCCACACAGGCTGAAGTGAATAAGAAAGTCGTCAACCTCTGGCGAAAAGCGCATTTTACACTGACAATGAAGAATCTTTTAACAAAACTGTTCGCATGGATGAGACGCTGAACAGTGGCACACGAGAGACCATCCTATGCGGCGTATGGTGTGCTTTTCGGCGGAGTCGCGGCGCTTCTCGCTGGTACCCTTCCTCTAGGAGCTCAAACCGGTCCCGCAATTGAAGTGGCGACATTTTCCCGTGCGACGGTCGGTCAATCCGTCCCGGAAGGTTGGAAGCCCCTCACGTTCAAGAAAATTCCAAAGCAGACACGATACGAAGTCGTTCAAGACGGCGATCGATCGGTTATCAAAGCCAGCAGCGAATGGTCGGCCTCAGGTCTGGCGAAGGAAGTCAAGATCGACCCTCGCGAGTACCCCATCGTGCGCTGGCGCTGGAAAGTCGAGAATGTACTGAAGAACAGCGATGTCACTCGCAAGGATGGCGACGATTATTCCGCTAGGTTGTATATCACGTTCGAGTATGACCCGGACAAAGTCAGTTTTTCCAAGAGGCTGAAGTACAAGGCCGGACGCGCCATCTTTGGTGATATTCCCATTGCGGCACTCAATTACATTTGGGAAACCAGAACTCCTGTGGGAACCATCGTTGCAAATGCCTTCACGGATTTTGCGCAAATGATCGTGGTGGAAAGCGGACCACAGAAAGTCGGGATGTGGATAGACGAAGAGCGAAACCTCTATGAGGACTATAAAAAGGCATTCGGAGAAGAACCGCCGATGGTGAACGGCGTCGCAATCATGAGCGATACGGACAACACCAAAGAACGGGCGGTGGCCTATTACGGGGATATCGCTTTCGTCAAAGGCCGGTGAGACCAATCTAATACAGAAAGTTGCTCCGGCAGGTATGCCTGCCGGAGCCGTAAAGAGTTACTGCATCGCGATTATTGGATAGAATTGGCAAAACCGCCGCGCGTGATTTCAGCGCGCACGCGGTCCCCTACCTTCCTATTACCACGCAATTGCTTGGTTTCTCGGTTTATGTGAAGACGCACCTGATTTCCTTCGTAGTCTTCCACCGTGTAGACATCGCCCTTAATCTGTACGATCGTTCCGCCGATTGTCTTCCATGCCGGACCAGGTTTCCGATCCGACGGGGCAGCAGTGGAAGGAGCGTTTGAGCTTGCGGCCGTCATGGACGGCGTCACCAAAGAAAGAGCGGCTAGACCTCCAAGGACACCTGAAAGGATTTTCATGCGTTGCGTCTTCATCAAGCACCTCCTGTACAGTACGATGCGAGTTGCATCGACTGTGCAGCAAAGTACGTGCCTACCGAGAGAGATGTAAAAGATGATTCTCTCTCCAAAATTTTCCGCTGGACACAGTGTTTCGGCGAGACTGGTAAAAAAACGGCACATCGTTGAGCAAAACTGCACGGCAATCGCGGGCTGATAGAGCCATGCTGATACACATTGAGCGATCACAGGGCAGCCAGGTCTGCAGATCGACGAAGGTCTTGAAAGGAGAAAGCCTTCGAACTTCCCCTCGGTGTAGTTCTTCCTGTGACGACTACAAACTTCAGTTGAATGCCGGCTGGTATGAGATTTTGCGGTGAGAGTAGATGTTTCTGGTCTTTCTTGATACACCACCCCAATAGGCTCTGCGCTGTCACGGGCGGAAAATCCAGCGTTTCGCATGTAGGTGTACCCTGTTAAGATGCGCTCATGGATGTCATAGCCACGCATAACAACGCCGATTTTGATGGGCTTGCCTCCATGGTTGCCGCGCACAAACTCTTTCCCGATGCCAAGCTGGTGTTGCCTGGTGGAGGCCAAGAGGTCGTTCGGAATTTTCTTGCCGTGCACGATCTCGGCTTGACCAAACTCAAAGAGATCGAACTGTCACAGGTGACAAGGCTGGTGTTGGTCGACACACACGAACCCGACCGGCTTGGATCGCTCAAATCGTGCACCGAGAATCCGGCGGTGGAAGTCGTGGTGTTTGATCATCATCTTGAACCTCACGCATTTCCTGCGGGCTGTTCGAAGCAGTCCGTCATTGAAACCGTCGGGGCCACGACGACGCTGCTTATCGAACAGCTCCGGCGGCGGCATATTCCCATGACGCCGTTTGAGGCGACCGTCATGGCTTTGGGACTGTATGAAGAGACCGGGTCGTTCACTTTTACCTCCACGACCAGTCGCGACTTCGAGGCCGGAGCATTTCTCATCGCGGCCGGTGCAGACCTGAACATGGTGAGGGAAACCCTGCACCGTCCTCTGGATCCTGATGCGGTCGCGCTGCTGAACGATTTTTTGGAACACAGCGAAGTGCATTATTTGGAAGGCCGCAAGGTTCTGGTGGCCACGAGCACGGTCGACCGCTGCCGCGGAGAAGCTGCAGGTGTGGTGCATAGGCTCGCCGAATTGCAGGGGATCGATGCCGTTGTCGTGGCGGTCATGATGGGAGACCGAGTGGAAGTGATCGGGAGAAGCTGCAGGCCTGAGATCGACGTCGGCTGGGTCGCTCGGGAATTCGGAGGAGGAGGCCATGCCGTGGCCGCAGCCGCCGCCGTCAAGGGACAGACGCTTGTGGAAGTCAAAGAGAGGGTCGTGCGGCTGTTGACTGCGCACTATCGGCCGACTTTGCTGGCTCAGGATGTCATGACTCGTCCCGTCAAAGCGATCAAGGTCGATGTCAGCGTGACTGAGGCAAGCCTGCGGATGACGGCCTATGGGTTGAACGTTTTCCCGATCTTGGATGAGAAAGGCCATTACATCGGCCTCGCCAGTCGGGAGTCGATTCAAAAAGCCTTGTTTCATCGGCTGGGCAAGATGGCCGTGCGAGACATCATGCAGACCGACGCCTATATCGCACAGCCGGATACTCCGTTTCATGAGATCGAAACGGCCATGATCGAACGGAACCAGCGATTTGTGCCGATCACAAAAGATATGAAGATCATCGGCGTCATTACGAGGACGGATCTGCTGCGGACTTTGCATGACGATGTGCTGAAGGCCGCTCGGATGCGGACGATGCGTCCGAGGGACCCTGAAGTTGAGATTGGAATGCCGCGCCGCAATGTGACGGCGTTGTTGCGGAGCCGCTTGCCGCAGCGCCTCGCGAAAGTATTGGAGGAGGCGGGCCAATTGGCCGACCGGTGCGAGGTCTCGCTCTTCGTCGTCGGTGGCTGTGTGCGAGACCTGTTGCTGAACATCGAAAATCTGGATTTGGACCTTGTGGTCGAAGGCGACGGAATCGCCTTCGGGCGAAAGCTCGGCGAAGTGCTGCATGCGCGCGTCAAGGTGCATGAGCGATTCGGCACGGCAATCCTGCTGGGGACGGATGGCTTCAGGCTCGATGTGGCCACCGCAAGAACGGAATATTACGAATATCCGACTGCTCTGCCTACAGTGGAGCAAAGCTCCATCAAGAAAGATCTCTATCGACGGGATTTCACGATGAATGCATTGGCCGTCCGTTTGAACGGCAAAGGCTTCGGCGATGTATTGGACTTCTACGGAGGGCAACGGGATTTACATGACAAGGTCATTCGAGTTCTGCACGGACTGAGTTTTGTCGAAGATCCCACCCGCGTCTTCCGAGCGATTCGGTTCGAAGTCCGATTCGGGTTTCATCTGGGCAAAGACACTGCAGCGTTGATCGCCGGCGCCGTCAAAATGAACCTGTTTCACAGGTTATCCGGCCACCGGCTGATGGAAGAACTGAAACTGTTGCTGAGTGAGCGGGAGCCGAAACAGGTCATCAAACGATTGGCGGAGCTCCATCTCTTGAAGTTCATCCATCCGAAGCTGGGTTGGTCCGACCGGTTCGACAGATTATTGGATGCGCTCGGAGAAGCCGTCGATTGGTACCGGCTGTCGTACTTGGATCGGAAGATGGACGTGTGGTTGGTCTACATGATGGGATTTCTCGAGATGTTGCCGGAGAGTGGCGTGAAGGATGCGCTCAAGCGGTTTCCCTTTTCGGAACAGGAAGCCACCAAGCTGAAAATGGCCCGGGTGGGCTGTCATAACGTGATTCGCCGACTCGCGTCGAAACGACCACTCAAACCGGCAGAGGTGTACCACCTCCTGTCGGGACTACCTGATGAAACGTTGCTGATTCTGATGGCGAAAAGCAAAGGAGAAACTATCAAGCGGCAGGTCTCGGCGTTCCTCACGACCTATCAACACGTGAAGCCGATTCTGACAGGCAGGGATTTGAAAGCCATGGGACTCAAGCCGGGACCACAGTACAAGAAGATTCTTGAACAATTGCTCGATGCTCGATTGAATGATGAAATCAAAACGGAAGCGGAAGAAAAACAGTTGGTTCAACGCATGATTCAATAGCCCAAATACACTGTCTGAAAACAGAACGCCGGCGACGATGGGGTATACGCGTCCCACTTTGATGATGATTGCGGTACCTGGAGTCGTGAGTCGGAGGAGCAAACGTCGTTTAAGTCAATGGAGGATAAGACCACTTAGTTCATCGGAATGATCGAAGCGGAAACTTCATTGGGAAGGAGTAGCGTGGCCATCGGGCGGTTCTGGTCGTCCGATTGAATGAATGCAAATAACGGCACCGGCTGCGGTACTCCGCCGGGCGGCAATGCCAGCATCGCCGGAAAATCGATCAGCGGCGAGAGCGTGGTTTGACTCGCGAGACGGAGTCGAAAGGCCATTAAGACGTCTCGTAACCGCTCAGACTTAGTTTCGTCCGAAAGGGTATGGTCAGGTGCAATGCCAACTTCCCATAACGGCTTCGTAATCGTGATCGGAAAACTGATACCCAGCTTTTGGGCATCTATCGTCACATCAATTAGAAAGCCCGCTTGAATAGCTTCTTGCCGATTAGTGATCAGCTGATTCACGGGTGCATCGGTCTTTATCTCAGGTACTCCGCTCAAGCCCAAGCTTGCGGGACCTTCCACCTTGGGTTCTTCAACAGCTGGCTGCGAAGGCACAGTTTGAGCCACGTCGTTCACCTCGCCGAGAGTTTCGCTCGGTGTCAAAATCGATTCATTCGGCATGGCTGGAAGTGCACCGATCAGTCCTTCATAGACCTTTCTGGCAGATTGGGACCAAGCTGGGTTGAACGGCCGGCCTCCAAAAGCCGCTTCGGCTGCTTTTCTCTCGTCATGGGTCAGCAATCTGGGAGTCTGTTTTGTATCCATGCTCGCTAGATAAGCTGAGAGAATGGAAAGTCAAGGACTTAGTCTGGTAAACGACGGCCTTTTGTTTCTGGTGCGAATAAAAGGGCCACCAATCCAATCAGATAGATCAAGGCAATGGTACTGGCAGCGCGGGCAAAAGACCCAAGCGTCGTGACGAGCCAGCCGGTTAAGAAGGGGGAGACTGACGCCAGGATACGGCCCGCGTTGAAGCAAAATCCTGCCCCCGTTGCCCGTATCTTCGTCGGGTAGAGCTCCGGCAGATAGATCGGAAACCCGCTGAAAATCCCATTATTAAAGAATCCTAAAATAGGTAAGAGCATCAGGACGCCGACGTAGCTTGAAGGAGTTAGGTATGTCACCGGGAGCATGATGAGGCTTCCCAGGCACATCAGGGCAAACACCGGCCGCCGGCCGAAGCGCTCGGCAAGGGGGCCGAAGCCGAGATATCCAAAGAACGCACCGGCGTTCAAAGCCATCGTGGCGTAGCTGACATACTTAGTAAGCGTCGCCTGATCCTGTCCCTTGAGATCCGGCAACTCACGAATCAGGGTCGGCGCCCAATAGGTCGCCCCCCAGAGACCGAATACCGCGACGAACGCGAGCGTGGTCCCCACCAACGTTCCTCGGCGTAAATCACCATCAAAGATCGTCGTCAGCGGGATAGCCCGTTCCTCATGCGCATGGGTCCAGCGTTCCGGCTCTTTGACCCACCAGCGGATGAAGAGGGCGACGAATGCGGGAAGAATACCGATTACGAACAGTCCGCGCCACCCATAGGTTTCCTTCAATGTGAGATTCATCGCCGCCGCCAGGAAGAATCCCGCGGCCCATGCCGATTGAAGAATCCCTGCCGCTTTGGCGCGTTTCTCTTCAGGCCATGTTTCTGCGACGATCGCGGCGCCTGCCGCCCATTCGCCGCCGATGCCGAGCGCGGTCAGAAACCTGGCAATTGCGAGGTGCCACCAGGTTTCCGACAATGCGGCGGCTCCCGTGAAGACGGCGTAGATGATGATCGTGGCGATGAGGACTTTTGTGCGACCGAATCGATCGGCCATGACGCCGAAGGTAATGCCACCGATCGCCCAGCCGATCAGGAAAATGGAAAAGATGATTCCGCCGTACCAGCCGATCTGCTCGGTGGTCGGCGGACCGTTTGCCGTATGCAGCAAGTCGTGCAGCGCCGGATGCAAAACGATGGCATAAATCGTCGCGTCCATCGCATCGAAGACCCAGCCCAACCAGGCGACGAAGAGAACCAACCATTGATAAGGTGTCACGCCGGATCGCCAACTCGAAGTGTTCATACGCTTCAACGACCCCTATTCATCAACAAGCCATTCCGCTAATCGTGCGCGCAAGGCTAAGAGGGTTCTCCGTCACTGTCAAGATGAAGCCGAGGAGACAGCATGCTATAGTCCGTCGCATGCCACGGATGAATTACTACGAGGTGCTCGGCGTTTCGCGCGAGGCGTCCGACGAAGACATTAAGAAGGCGTATCGAAAGCTGGTCTTCGAGCACCATCCCGACCGGAATCCTCATAAGAAAGATGCGGACGAGCGCATCCGAGAGATCAATGTCGCGTACGAGATCGTCGGGGACCCTGACAAACGCAAGAGTTACGATCGGTTGTCTTGGGGGGATGAGCCACGCGCGGCGGCTGTTGACCCTGGCGTCGTTGTCGAAGAAATGGAGCGGAAGCTCTTCGACGAAGGGAGAAAAGAGCTGTTTACGATCTTGATGAAAGATGTGAAACGAGTGAAGTCGGAGCTGAGCTTGATCCGAGAACAGACTGTAGCCGAGCAGGGCTACGATTCGTTTTTGGAGCACGTGGTCGCTGCGCGTGCGTCGGCAATTATGGGCGATTTCGTGACAGAAGAAATGGACGGTCGAAAGCAACGTCTGGTTGAAGTAGCGGTGGAGATGATGATGTCGCAGAGAGTGACGAAGCGAGGCGATGAAGGCGCGATTCGAGCTCTGCGGAATCGTCTCGAAACGGCCTTTCGTAACGGTCGCGTGCACGGCATCGCGTCGGCACTGGAGTTGTTCTACGAACGGCGATAGGGTGGTAAGGCGCGTCAGCTATCGTAACCGGTAGAGGATGGACGTTGTGAGGGAGATGCTGTAAAAACGTTTGCTACATGCTTAGTATTGGAGCTCGAAGCTGCTTATGTATGTGCTGTGCCATGACATAACGACTGACGGATGTCCTTACTTCGCGAGCGGCCCAGTGACAAATTTTCCCGCCTTCATCACACCCACAATTTTGTCTCGGTCTCGTAGCATCTCGATTCGTCGAAGCGGATTTCCTTTCAGAATCACAAGATCTGCCTCCATCCCTTTGGCCAGTGTACCGACTGAATCCTGAACCCCGATAAGCCGGGCAGCCGTGCCAGTCGAGGCGACAATGGCTTCCATCGGGGTCATACCAAAAGCGACCATGCGTTCAAGCTCTTGGGCGTTTTCCCCGTGATAATTAAAGGGGGTCCCTGCATCAGTGCCCATGGCGATAGCGATGCCGCTCTGATGCGCGGTTTTAAAGCTAACCTGGTGGCGCCTGGTCATGGATTTAGCCTTCGCCAACGCACTTTCCGGGATGCCGCAGCCTGGCCGGCATGCTGCCGTTGTAGCCAGCGCTGAAAGGGTAGGGACCATGTACACTCCATATCGCTTCATCAATGCTCCTGACTCGTCATCCAACAACGTGGCATGCTCAATCGATCGCACTCCTGCATTGATGGCATTTTTCATCCCGGCCGCGCCATGGGCATGGGCGGCGACTCTTTTTCCGGCTTGATGTGCCGCATCGACCGCTGCCGCCAACTCCTCCATCGTCATTTGAGCCTCATCCGGCGAGGTGCCGGGCGTCAATACGCCCCCCGAGGCGATGATCTTAATGACTCCCGCGCCGGCGGCGACCTGTTCAGCTACGACCCGCCTGACCTGCTCGGTGCCTTCCACTTCCTGACCGATGAACCGCGCGTGGCCTCCGATCATACAGATGGCACGTCCCGCGCCAACGATACGTGGCCCAGGCATCAAGTCCGATTCAATGGCCCGTTTCAGAGTGAAGATCGAATGATCCCGAGATCCAACGTCGCGCACTGTGGTAAATCCGGCTTCGATCGTCGCCTTCGCATGCATGGCAGACTTCAGTAACGTATAGGACGGCTGCTCTGATTCAAGCGCGCCGACGACGTCCGGTTCTCCTCCCAAGCAGAGATGGACATGACAGTCGATGAGTCCTGGGATGATCGAGAGACCGCGGCCGTCTATACGGGTACTCCCTTTAGGGATTCTGATCTCGGCGCTTGGGCCGGCGGCAACGATTTTTGTGCCACGGACGAGGAGCGTTGCGCGTTCCTGAACAGCTCCTGTCCCATCGATGAGGCGCACGTGATGAACGGCAATCGTCATGATCTATTGCCCTCACTGTAGATTTGCGCAGCCGCTTGCAGCGCGGCGCCCGGAGTCGACACCCACCCGCTCCGAATACCGATCTCCTCCATGGCGTTCAACAGCGTCAGCACATTGGCCTCCGTCGAGGATT
>CAZPNQ010000065.1:1280-21817 GCA_964587955.1 uncultured Nitrospira sp. | reverse complement strand
TGACAGGCATCTCGAAATATGAAGGAACCATTCTCAAGACCTCGCTCAGCAAAGAGCAGGAAGAGGGGCTGCGTACGGCCCTCGCACGTCAGAACACAAAATGAGCACCCGGTAGTCATTGATTCGGCCTGTGTCTAAATTTGTGAATTGCTTCTTTCGGGGTGCATCACCCCTTGGCTTTGCGTCTACATACAAGCTGAACGCCCCCTAAAACATTTGCACGTGTTATCTAGACAGATACATGTTTGAATCAGTTCGGATACATAATACGTTTATTTACTGCGTCACATAGCGAATCGCCGGAGAATTACCCTCCTTCATATTGGCACAATCCTCGCTAAGCCCTTCAGCTATTTGTCGGCAATCGGCTGACCTAACTCTCAGTTCGTTGAGGCAAGTTGTTCGAATAGGCTCGACATGATCGGTGTCGGTCCTGCGCTGACTCATCACAAAGGGAGGCAAGCATGAAAAATGGCATATGGCAATATTGGCGCACGTATTCTGTGGCGATCGTGTTGGCGCTCACGGCCTCAACGAGTGTCGGCACCGGTCCCGCCCTGGCAGATCCGAACCACGAAGTGGACACGGCCAATTGGATCGCTCTCCCTCTCAGCAGCATCGACGGATTTTTCCCCACAGCCTGGAGTTGCAGCGGAGCCGCACCGTCGCCGCAATCCGTACTCCAATTTCACAGAAATTGGCACTGCGCGAATCCGGACCATACCGGCGCGAATTGGGGGAACCGCTTCTTCGGCTTTCACAAACAATTCTTGCTGGGATATGACCGCTATCTGACGTCGGTCGGCGAGCCGCATGTTCAAACCTGGGTCGCGGCACCGGGCGCCTTGATCCCTCCGGCTCATAGTGGCCGCCCCAATGATGCACCGTGCACGACATGTCAGGCGCTGCCGAGTTCGTTCAAACTTCCTGCTGTCGGCGGAACTTTGAATAGTTTTGCCAGCGTGACCGCCATCGGTGATGCGATCGTCGACTGGCACAATACCAATCATGGCCGTATTGCCGCCGCCGGTGGAACCGGGTCCTGCTCAGGATCCTCCGCGGATATGAATTGCCCCAGCTGGTCCCCGCGCGATCCGATTTTCTATCGATATCATCATATCTTTGACGACGTCCAAGACGCGTGGCGCACGCACCAGGCCACCGACATCGCCATCGTCTTCGATCGATCGGGCAGCATGAGCTTGCCCACGAGTGGAGGCGGGACTCGACTGGATGCGGCCAAATCCGCAGCCGGTCTGTTCGCGGATCTCCTTGAGGACGGTTCCAGTCATCGCTTGGGACTGGTGACGTTCTCGACGACCGCTTCCAGTCCTGCAGCGATGCCGCTGACGTCAGTCGCAAGTGCTCCCGCCGCTCTTACGACTGCGCTCAGCGGCGTCACGGCCAATGGAAGTACGAGTATCGGAGACGGCCTGCAGAAGGGGCAATCACTTGTGGCAGGAGGCAGCAACGCCAGGAAAGCGATGCTGCTCTTGACCGATGGGATGGAAAATACCGCCCCCACCATTGCCACCGCTCAGGCGGGATTAGGCGATACCCATGTCTGTTCCGTCGGCTTTGGAACACCCGGTGGCCTAGATGGCCCCAAGTTGCGCGACCTCAGCGAACGCCAAGGCGGCATTTATATCAGCACGCCCAATGCACTTGAGTTGAAGAAGTTCTTTGTCTTCTGCTTTGCGGACATCTTCGATACGTTCGTCGGAGAAGATCCGATCCAAACCCTACCCGGAGCCACACTGGCCTCAGTTCCGACAATCCACACAGCTTACGAAGATCATAAACTGGTTTTCGTGCTTTCCTGGACCAATCCTCTTCCTGTCGGTGCTCTGCGGCTGGCCGTCACGACGCCTTCCGGCGCGCCGGTCGCGTTAACCGATCCGGCAGTCGAGAGTACATTTGGACCGACCTGGCACATCGTTCGAGTGAAGACACCTTTTTATGGCGAAGGAAACGGGCAGTGGGAAGCGCGTGCTGTACGCCCTCACCGCGGATACGTCAATGGTTTCAGCTCAAACGCCTTCGCAGATTTTTCACAGGGTGCGTCGTTGATCCGCCATCAAGTCGACCGTCTCTGCGGGAAAAGTTGCAAAAGAGTTCTCTACTATGAAGATGAAATGGTGCATGACACCTTTGAAGACCACAATAGTATCTATGCGACAGCCCTTTACGGAGACGCAGGTCACAGGATCGTCGGCGCCATCACCAGACCGCGTACGGCAGTGGAATTTGCGGAAGCGCTCAAGACCGGCAGATTTGACCTGCTGGTCTATAGTTCACAATTTACCGAAAAGGACCAACCTTACGACGACGTCTTAAGCCGCTTGCTGTGTTCGCGAACCAAACCGCTGAGCATCATCAGCGACAATCGCGAGACGCAAGGTGCGCAAGCCATCCTGCGTTGCGCCGGTGCCCTGCGCGGGGAAGCGAAGAATTTCACCAACCTTCAGGGGAAGGAGTTGTTCACCCCCGGTGAGGCCAAGCTCAAGGAACAGAATCATGTGAATGTGTTCAGCTACGAAGTGCGACCCACCTCTCCCAACAGCCTCGTGCAGGCAACGAGCGACCAGGGCGTTGGCGCGATATTGACACAGGGAGCATCCGGTAAAGACGAAGAATTTTTTATCACCGCCCTGACCCGTGGCGCAGGCCGAGTCAAGCCGTTCACCTATCGCAGCCAGTATTATACGTTGGAATCACTGCATCCGACTTTCCACATTCCCGAAATGTATTGGCCGGATGGCGGGTACGACACCATCGAGGCGAGCGTGGACATCACCCGTCCGGCTCAAAGTACCGGTCGCTTACTGGCGGAGATTGGGACGAAAGAAGGAAGCAAGATCAACGGCGATTCAGCGACTCCTCGTCAAACCGCCTTGGTACGGCTGGAACAAGCCGGCACGTTCCTCAAGACCGAAACCAAACGGTTTCCCTTGTTCGATGACGGCACAAACGGAGACGGCACCGCGAACGACCGCTATTGGGAGGTCACTGTACCGGAAAACTTTGCCGCCTACGACGGACAGTATCAACTTCATGCCTATTTCCGTCTTTGCAAAGGGAGTGTCTGTGTCAATCGGGAAGCGGAGCAGACCGTCACGGTGGAAGCAAAACTAAGCGACAAGACCACCTTCACAGTCGAATCACAACAACCCATCAGACGACGCAACATCACACGGGTTCGTTTTACCCCGACAGATCAGGCTGGTTCACCGATGGGACCAGGACTCATCGACTCGCTGCTGATGACGGTGCAGGGCGACGTGCGAATCGCGGCTAAACGCGATGTGGACGGCCGAGGCACGTATGAGATTCTTGCCAGCTGGACAACCTTGAAGGGGGCACCGGTTCTTTCGATTCAACAGGTGGGGCGGCCGGCTGATGCTCGACGGATCAAGCTCCGCGAGTAAGCTTCATACCACAAGGCTGTTTTCAGATGAGAATGGCATCGGCTGCTTGACCAGCCGATGCCATTCGCCTACGTGTGGAGCCCCACCGCTTGATCCATCCTTCGTAACAGATTACTGCGGTGAGACAGGCAGCCGTTGTCCCTGTTGATTCTTCGCCGACACCTCACCGAAGTGTGTGTCTCCTTCGCCAAGGCTTCGGAAAACACTCGTTGCGTATTCCTCCAGACGATTTAACAACTGTGGCTTCTTTCTTAGGCGGGTAAAAACGAGCATCTCTACGTCTGTTTTTCCTTACCATCCAACAAACAACTCACGTTCATATCGCCCATGACATTGATCGCGGTGCGGCAACGATCGAGAAACCAATCCACCGTCAGTAAGACGGGGATGTATTGCACAGGTAGTCCCACGGCGGTAAAGACCATCGTCATCGTCACCAGTCCCGCTTCCGGGATGCCGGCGGCGCCGACGGAGGCAATGATACTCGTGAGCACGACCATCGCTTGCTGCTGAACTGTCAGATCCATTCCGATCATTTGCGCGATGAACAAGGCCGCCATCGCCTCGTACAGGGCCGTGCCGTCGTTGTTGAAATTCGCTCCGACGAGCGCCCCCATGCCGGCGGACTGCTCGCGCAATCCCACCCGGTCTTTGAGCGCGGCGTACGTCACCGGCATCGTGGCCGTGGAACTGGCCGTGGAGAATGCCATGACCAATGCATCGCGTCCTCCCCGTAAGAGTTCACCGGGGCGCACCCAGGAACCGATGCGGATGCGGATAAGGTAGTACGCCGCTTGGATCGCTAGCGCGAGCAGCACACTCAGCACAAAGATGCCCAGCGCCTTGAATGGAGCGAAGCCCTCCGTCCCCACGATGCTCGCAACAATGCCGAAGACGGCAAACGGCACCACCGCGATGATCCAGTGCAAAATCGTGATCAACGATTCCAAGAAGAGTTCGACGAGATGCCCTACCGTTCCGAGCGGCCGTTCACGTTCCTTCCGGAGTGCCATGCCAAATGCGACAGCGATAAAAATGACGCCGATGACTTTTCCATCATCGCCGAGGGGTCCCAGCAAGCTTTTGGGCACATTCTCGAGAAACGTTGCCAGTGGACTGGCAGACTTCACAGCTTCTTCATGCTGAGATGGCGGCGTAAGGCCAGCCCCTTGCCCCGGTTGGATGACGTTCGCAACAGTCAGGCCGACGAGGATCGCCACCAATGTGTTCAGCAGCAACAACCGAGGAAGCCGCGCCGCGAGTGGGCCGCCCAGGTGAGTCGTCATGAACGTGTGGACGATAGCCGCAAGGATCAGCGCAGGCGCGAGCGCACCGAGAAGGCGCAACACGAGCTTTCCCGGAACCGCGAGTATGGCCGCATCGCTGCCCAACACCAGCCCCGCTATCACGCCGAGCACTAAGGCAATCACGATCCGCGCATAGAGCGGGATGCGTTGCCACCGGGCAATCAGGCCATGGCTCGACGTGGCGCTCGTCGGTTCTACCAAGTCGTGATCATTCACTCTCTGAAACTCCCATTCTTCTAACCATGGTCGCTCGATGAGACAAGATCGCCGAATGTATCACAAGGAGGGTGACGGATGAGTCGAGTTGGCTCGCGTGGGGAAGATGGTTAGCGGGGTCAGCGCATTGTCATATTCTTGAAGATGAATGACTCTCCCGTTGGACCGTATGCCGCTTCAATTGAACAAGGAGATAGAGGACGATGACCAAATTGAGTACCAGCACGCCCACCCGGAGCATCGACACTCGCTCGATCACTTCATAGAGTTCGAACGGAAGCAGCAGACTCGTCGAGATCACCGTAAGATACGCGGCCCAAGAGCGCTCCAGCCACAGCCCAACACCTTCCAGTAGCAACATTCCCGCATAGCCCAGACTGACGAGCGCCGCCACAAGGACACTGTGCGGTTGCAACGCATCCACTTTCAGTACCAGCGCATGAATGATCCGAGAGTCGGCATTTAAGTGGAGCGCTTCGATCAAACGGGAAAACAGCGTTGCTATATCCGCATGCATCAGTTTCAGCAGGCCCAACCCAAGCAGGAGCAACAGCGAGTCCTTCACGAGCTTGAAGACGGCAATCGCGGCAAGGCCGGTCTGGTGAGGGCGGGTTGACATTGAGTGAAGAGACTATCACACGAGACAAAGAAGGGAATGAGTGAGGCGGAACTTTTGATTGAGAAACCGATGCGATTTTTCAGGTGCGAGTCGCGTTCAATGACCAGAAAGGACTCCCGGCACATTGCTTTCTCTCATCGAGGCGAGCCAAGAACCCGCAAACCACTGGCGCGTGCAGCCGTCGCAAGTGAAGTATCGTGCGTAGCCATAACGAGGTCGGTATTATTTCGGTCTTTCCAAAGCAGAGCGGACGCCAAATGAATGGCATCCAAAGTGCCCAGTGCAGTAGGCAACGGCTGTGCTGCCCTCGACAATACCGGTCGTGTCATCTCGATGACTTCGACAGCTTCCAGTAATCGAAATACGGCCTCTCGTCTGATGGCTATGTCGGCATCTTCCAATCGTTCGACCAGTCGTAATCGATCTAAGGTCCGCAAACACTCGACCTCGACCAGCGCGGAGACGACACCCCGCGTGATGGATCGCCATTCTTTTAAGGCATTCGATTGACCGAGGATGATACGGAGCACCGTCGACGAATCGAGGTAGGCGATCACTGTTCGCTCTGCCGCTCTTCCAACAACAACTCGACAATATCACGATGGAGTCGTAATGGCGGCGGAAGGGGAACTTTCTGCAGCGAAGGAGTCCCGGATACGGGCTTTCGCACGGTCAACGACAATCCCTCCTCTTCGTAAGGGACAATGCGGGCGATCGGGACTGTTCGGTCCAAGACAGTCACCGAACGGCCCGACCGGACTTTGCGCAGATGCTCGCTGAGTCGGCTTTTCAAATCTGCCACTCGTACACCAATCATGGTCACATAATAGTCATAACTAGTCACGAAAGCAAGTTTCAAGGGGGATTCGTGAAATGAGGAGGTCTAGATCACTGGGAGCTTAAATATTGAATCCCGTTCTATGATTGAGGGTACAGTCAAAATCAGACTTTCTGACTTTGTATGTGGAATTGCACATACCTGTTTTATTTCTTGCCGGCAACCAACCCTCAGCCTCGCCTCCAGCCGGGCTTGCATCAAGATGCAAGATCCTGGGGTGCAACGCATCGCCCCTCAAAACGAGCGCATGAATGATCCGAGAGTCGGCATTTAAGTGGAGCGCTTCGATCAAACGGGAAAACAGCGTTGCTATATCCGCATGCATCAGTTTCAGCAGGCCCAACCCAAGCAGGAGCAACAGCGAGTCCTTCACGAGCTTGAAGACGGCAATCGCGGCAAGGCCGGTCTGGTGAGGGCGGGTTGACATTGAGTGAAGAGACTATCACACGCGAAGTCGGTGAGCAGATCTGAGTCGCTTTTACGCGAGGGGTGTGCATTGAGGCTTGATCGCTTGTAAACGAGCGGGCTTACCGCTATCCTTGTAACTGTCGACAATAGGAATCACTGTCTCTCGCAATGAGGTGCTTATGCCCTCCGCAAAAGAACAAATTACCAAAATTCTTCAAGATCAGCCGGATGACAGCTCGTATGAGGAGCTTCTGCGAGAGTTAACGTTTGCAAGAATGATCGAAAGAGGACTCGCTGACTCTGACGCAGGAAAGACAATCAGCCATGAAGAGATGGGGCGCCGCATCAAGACATGGCAGAGCTGACATGGACTGCGGAAGCTGAACGATGGCTGCGTGACATCTACGACTACATCGCACTCGATAACCCCTCTGCTGCAGCGCGCACAATCGAAACGATCTATCTGAAAGCCGAAATTCTTTGCGAATTTCCAGAATCAGGGTATCGCTACTGGCAGAAGCCCGACCGTCACATCCGTATCCTACTTCACGGACACTATCGAATCGCGTACCTGATTAAGAACTCAGAAGCGATCGACATCATCGGCGTCTTTCACGGAGCACTCAATATAGACCGATATTTGCTCTAGGATATAACCAGCCGGCAGAGATGGCCCGCTTCGGATCTAGAACTGGTTGCCCAGAGGAAACATTGCGGGATTCCTGGAAAGGCGAGTAGATTTTTTTATCGAGGAGCATGAGGATGAAATCCGCAGCGCTTGGCAGGCACATTTCGGAAGCTGAGGTTACTAACATCTCCAAGCATGGCTTCTGGCTTCTTCTGGCCAATGAGGAACTGTTTGTCGCGTTCAAGGATTTTCCTTGGTTTAAAGATGCCTCTATCGCGGAAATCGTACGGGTAGAATGGCCGCAGCCCCATCATCTCTACTGGCCGGATCTCGACGTCGATCTTGCAGTCGAATCCATCAGACACCCGGAGAACTTTCCGCTCATCTCAAAGAAAACGCACCCCGCCAAGCGCCCGCATCGACGAACAAAGATCGCACGCGGCTAGCATGTCATGATTCTGGCGTAGATTGTCGTTATACAGCGATCTCACCGACACGCCTTCCTTTCCTGAAATGTGTTACTGCAAGACGCGGCCCCAACTTTGATTGGAAATGACAGGAGCCGCACCATCAATGCGAACCTCACGCCGCCGGACGGACTTTGACGGTAAGACGAACGGTCGCGCCGAGTCGAGCGAGCATATCGATAAGCGCGTCGGTACTGAAGAGATCGATGCGCCCGCGGAGGAGATCGCTGACGCGGGGCTGAGTCACGCCCAGCGTCTTGGCGGCCGCCTTCTGTTTGAGGCCGCGAGCCGCAATGAGCTTCTGTATCTGAATCATGAGGTCAGCCCGGACCAGCAGGTGTTCGGCCTCTTCGCGGCGAAATCCTAGATCACGAAAAATATTGCCAGTTGATGAGCACATCGGTACACCTAAGCCGCGTGCGCCGCTGCTTTTTCCAGTAATTCGTGAATGAGCGTCTGGTAGGGCTTTCCGCGTTTGGCGGCCATTTTTCGCAACTGACTCAAGAGTCGTGGTGAGAGACGGATGGCAATCAGCTGTTTTGCCATTCCGCTGGACGGTCTTCCTACCCGGCGCGCGCGCTGAAGCTCCTCGGTCATAGAGTCCGGAATGTCCGAGAAATCAATCTGCGAGTCGGGTATAGGCTTGACGTTCCTGCCGGCTCGCCGGCCGTGCGCTGATGATCCGGAATGTTTCTTTTTCATGACCAATCCCCCCGCCCACGCGGCAGAGGGCGGTAACGATGCCCTTATAGCCGTTGGCCCTTGAGAGAGCAGCCAATCTCCGGCATGTGCGAAGAACCCACGCAGTTACGCGCTGACTTTGTCCGGTAAGCTAATCACAGGATACTCACCCGCGCTCGCCCGACCTTCCCTGTCGCCGTACACCGGTCCATGAGTCGAAGGACCGCAGGCTTTAAAAATGTCTCCCCACACTGACTGCACACCTCAGCCTGCACGTTCTTAAACAAAAACAGGCGTTTCCCCCATCAAATGGACATGTTCAATCGTTTTTCGCTTCACCGGGGCTTTACAGAATAGGCAGGACTTCGTAACCGCCTTCCTTTCTTTTGCCCCCAGTTGTCCACGGCTTGCCGAAGATCCATCAATCTTCCGGCATCCGATCCACCACGCGATCCCATTCCTTGATCGCGGGCTTCACATGGTGATCGAGATGTGTAAGAGCCCCATAGAGACGGCCTTCGTATTCATCGCGTTTGGAATCGGTGGGAGACAACGTTTTCAGGATTGCAACAAGACCCAGAATCTCCTCCGATGACTCCACGATCTCATCGAAATGATTGTTCAGCAGGGGGCTCGACGGCGTCAGGAACGACTGCTTGTCGGTGAGCACAGCCGACCTTGTTTTCTTAATCATGGCGTCTCCCTTTCTTCAGCCGTCGCTCGAGATTTGACACGGTTCGCTCCCACGCTCTAATCTCAACTTCCCAGTGCTTGATGAGGTTGCGATCAGGATGCGCACCCTGCTGCTCAAGTGCAATCTTGATCCGATGATCCGTAATCCGCCCCTTTAAACTTTCAAGGCGGATTCGCAACTTCTTGTTACGTCCCATAGTTCCCTATCGGCACAACCGTACCGCCAATAACGACAAGCTGTCAATGAAGCAGCCGACACTGCATCAATACTACTTCTAACCTTAGCGGATAGAAGAAAAACATATTCGCCAGACAAACTGTACTGGTCAAGTGTACGGTCAAGCCGATCGAGCATAAGAATCAGGAGTCGTTCCTATTCGTCACGCATACCACGCACACCTCATTGAGGAACAGCAGACGCAGCTTGTCTATGGTCCACCCGCTTTCGTCGTTCGCCATGCGATCACAGCGGCGCCGAGGAGCATGAGTGAGGCGAGGATGAACGGCGCGCCTGGCAGTTCGAGTGACGTGCTGGAAGCAGAATCGGACCGGATGAAGTACGCGAAGGTCTGCGTGAAAAGGATCGGTCCGATCAGGCCGGTCACGCCGTTGATGCTGGCCATCGAAGCCATATGTGGGGTCAGGTCTTGTATTGTGCATGTCGTTTCAGAGCTGACACTGAAGAACTCTCAAATAGTCATGGTTCGGCAAGGAATCAACCCATAACAGCTATGCTGCAAGAAGCGCCTTATGCCCCGAACGAACCCTAATGGTCAGACAGTTCGTCGCGCTAAGTTGAGCGAGCATATCGATAAGCGCGTCGGTACTGAAGAGGTCGATACGCCCGAAAAAGATCGCTGACATGCGAATACACGTACGATCTCCGCGAGTCTTGATTCTCCCTCGCTACGCGCATGGATTGATCGTTGTGCAACCGTGCGAAGAATATCCATGCGGTCTCCTACACAGAGACCTCGACGTATTCCACTTGGCTGCTAGGTGGGGGAATGGGTAGACTGTCGGCACGAAGACCTTCCAGGTGGAATTCTATCGCTTCGCGAATCATCGTTTCAGTTTCCTGAATCGTCTCACCGGTAGCGACACACCCGGGTAGGTCCGGTACATAGGCGGCATAGTTAGATTCAGCTTTTTCAATTGCGATTGCATAGCGCATGCTGAGTCCCGTGCCGCAACGCCTACGCCGCACGACGAACTTTGACGGTAAGACGAACCGTCGCGCCGAGTCGAGCGAGCATATCGATAAGCGCGTCGGTACTGAAGAGATCGATGCGCCCGCGGAGGAGATCGCTGACGCGGGGCTGAGTCACGCCCAGCGTCTTGGCGGCCGCCTTCTGTTTGAGGCCGCGAGCCGCAATGAGCTTCTGTATCTGAATCATGAGGTCAGCCCGGACCAGCAGGTGTTCGGCTTCTTCACGGCGAAATCCCAGATCACGGAAAACATTTCCGCTAGACGGTGTGATCTTTAACTTCATGATACTTTCCTTTCTCATGCTCTCCTATCCGTTCAGCGCTGCGCCATAAGCGCTTGATAGCGTTGCTTGGCAAGATCGACATCACGTTGGGACGTCTTCCTCGTCCGTTTCTCAAAGGCATGAAGCACATAGATCGCCTCTTCAAACTTGGCGATGTAACAGACTCGGTGCTCCAGCGAGGTATGAACTCTGATTTCTCGAACACCGGGACCGATTGTCGACATTGGTTTCCAATCGGCTGGCTCCAATCCCTGCTGAACCTGTCGAAGCTGAAAACCTGCGAGCCTCCTGGCATCAGGCGGAAATGCCTGAAGGTCATGCCGTGACGATCCAAGCCACCGGATTGCCTTCCCTGTCACGTTAAGAATATGCAAGTTTTAGTATATCTCTGTCAAGAACGCCGGGCTGCGATACTCGGAAATGCTGGCGACTTAGGAAGCCGATCATCTGGTCTATAGTCCACCCGCTTTCGTCGTTCGCCATGCGATCGCAGCGGCGCTGAGAAGCAGGAATGAAGCCAAGATGAACGGTGCGCCTGGCAGTTCGAGTGACGTGCTGGAAACAGAATCGGATCGGATGAAGTAGGCGAAGGTCTGTGTGAAAAGGATCGGTCCGATCAGGCCGGTCACGCCGTTGATGCTGGCCATGGCACCCTGAAGCTGGCCTTGTTCCGAGCCGCTGACGCGGCGTGTCATGAGCGATTGCGTCGCCGGACCGGCGAGTCCCCAGAAAGCCATCACGGGAATGCCGAGGCAGAAGATCCAGCCCTCCGTCGCGATGCCGTAGACGAAAAACCCGACCGCCCCGCAGAGCAACCCGGTCAGGACCGTCCTGCGTTCGCCGAACCGATTGGTGATCGGACGGATCAATCCTCCCTGCACGATCGTCGCGGAAAGCCCAACGCCCGCCATCATCAGTCCCACGCCGGCTGGCCCCCAGCCGTAGCGATAGCCCATGTACAGCACCGACACGCCCGGGAGAACGGTATGGGCGAGATAGCCAAGGAATGCGACCGTTGCGAGTCCGAAGAGCTCATGGTGCGAGCGCAACAGCCTGAGCGAACCGATCGGGTTGGCCCGGGCCCAGGAAAAGGGCATCCGCCTATCAGGCGGCAAGGATTCAGGAAGCACGAAGAATCCGTAACAGGCGTTCATGAGACTGAGCCCCGCCGCACCCCAGAACGGTAGCCGCGGATCGATGGCACCGAGCCAGCCACCCAAGGCGGGACCGAAGATAAAGCCGAGCCCAAAGACCATGCCGATCTTCCCGAACGCCGCCGCCCGCTGCTCCGGCGGCGTCACGTCGGCGATGTAGGCACCGGCCGTGCTGAAGCTGGAGGAAGCCATTCCTGAAATGACCCGGCCCACGACCAGCCAGCCCACGTTCGGTGCCAGCGCCATCACGATGTAATCGAGACCTAAGCCCAGATTGGATAGCAAGACGACCGGACGCCGGCCGAATCGGTCGGACAGTGCGCCCTGGATCGGCGAGCAAAAGAATTGGGCGAGCGCCCACGCTGTCCCCATCAGTCCGTAGAGCACGGCTGCCTGCGCCGTATTACCGGAGAAAAAATCTTCGACGAGTTTAGGCAGCACCGGAATGATGATGCCGAACGACAACATGTCCAGCAGCACCGTGACGAGAATGAAGAGGACCGCAGCTTGGCGGGGTGCCGTCGTGGCCGATGGATGGCTCAAGGCAGGCCTTTCAACACTTTGAACTGTCCATCCGGCAGGCTTCGGCACGGCTTTCGAATCCTGAATTCCTGAGGCTGTCGATCACTCGTTGCTGCCGTTCGGCTTCTTGATCGTAGGGGGTTTTCCCACCACCGCCTGAATCATACCCGCCTCCTCCCCTACGCGGCTGTCTCGCGTACAGCACTTTGTTCACTTCCGTTTCATAGTACCCGCGCGTTTGGGGATCGGGATCTTTCTGAAAGCAGGTATTCAAAAACTGCCTGCCCTCCTGGTCGTGGCCGAGGGCATAGTGTGCCAAACCGAGATTGCAGTACGCGTTCGGCGTGTCCGGGGCGAGCTTCAGAACGATTTCGGAATCCTGTAGCGCCTCTTGGAATTGGTCGAAATGACTATAGACTTGAGCGCGATAGAGATGGGCGCCGACATGGCCGCCATCGAGCTTGATCGCCTCGGTGAAATCGTTCAGCGCCTCGCGGTGCTTCGCTCCTTGGAATTCTCGCAGGTAGGTGAGTCCTCTTCCGTAATAGGCATCGGCGGTTGGACGGAGGGCGATCGAGGCGGTGTAATCTTGAAGCGCCTGCGAAATTCGGCCGAGCATCTTCAAGGATTTGCCGCGGACGAGATAGGCCTCGGCCTGCTTCGGCTCGCGTCGAAGGACTTCGCTCGCATCTTGGACGGCCTGGGCATAGTTCCCAAGGAAGTAAACACAGCGAGCGCGGGCGATAAGAGCGGCGATGTTGTCTCGATTCTTGCTGAGTATGGCATTGAGGGACTGAAGCGCTTGCTGATTCCCAGCGGCATTGGCTTCACAATGAGCGGCGCTGAAGGACTCGCCGCAGGCCGCGACGAAAACCGCCATGACCAGTGCGACTGCCAGACTCGCGACTCGAACAAATCCCATCATGAATCTCTCTCGCAACCCACGCATGATCAGCTGAGCACAAACCAGCTTCAAAAGTGAGGTGCGGTAGTGTGAGAGCCAGAGGGCTGGCCCGAAGAAACCAGCATGCTGCTCGGCCTGCATTCTAAAAGAGCTTCGCGGTGAACCCGATAAACGGCAGCAAGTAATTGACCCCGCTGTTCGGACTATCGGTGCCACCATTGGAGATGTGGCTGAAGCGGACTCCGGCGTTCAGCGCCCAGAGCGCGGTCAGATCATAGTTCGCGCCTGCACCGCCCCACACCAGAAAATTGAAATCCGATCCCTGCTCGGGAATACGGCCGTCGAAATTCGTCCACATCGGTCCCCCGCCGCCTTCGACGTACGGTTTCAGCCGGCCGAACGACGTGAATGTATATATCAGTTTAGGCGTGACGCCGATCCCATAGGCACCCGTCGGTTGGGTGATTCCTAAGAGGGCCCCTTCAACCCCAAGACCAAGTACGCCACTCCACCACGCATTGCCGATTGGACTCGTCAGCGCGATCTGCCATGAAGGATGCACGGCGATGCCTTCCAACTTGGACTCTTGCGCCTCCATCACGCGAACCGGCAGCATTCCCCCGATGATCATTCCCACAGTCTGTGTCCCAATCGAGAGAGCAGGTGGCTCTTCCGCCGAGGCCGGTGACAACCACGCCAGGCCCGCAAAAAGCAGCAGCAGTGAATACGCACGGCTCTTGTGCGTCATGAGACAGACATGGACAGTGAGGTAAGCAGCGGTTCAACGAGACGGCAGGGCATGGAGCAGTATACACATGTCACCGGAAGGAAGCGTGAATTCATGTAACCGGATTCATGCAGGACGGTGCTCTCCCTCGGCACATCTCCGGAACCACATGCTGGACGTCGCGAGGGCAAGCAGAACTGCGCCGATGCCGACCAGACTCACGGACTCGCTGGACACGTCGATGAGCCACCCAAAGAACGTCATACCGGCCATCGATGTTGCCGTGGCAATGGCCGTGTACAGCGCCATGACGCGTCCCACCATGTGGGCAGGCGAGATTTCCTGGATAATCCCCCAAGCGATCGGTGTCCAGGTCCCCAATCCCATGCCGACCACGACCACGAGCAAGGTGGCCACCGTGATGTTCGAAGCCCAGACGAGCCCGCACAACGCCAACCCACCGACGGCGCTCGACCACGTGATAATCGATATCCGGCGCCGAAGATCCCATTCTGTCAGCCGCACGAGACACATCGATATGAGAAGGAAACCCACGCCAAGCCAAGACCAGAGATACCCCACCTCTATCGGACCGAGTGAGAGAAGCTTCTTTCCGAATACAGGAAACAGGGTGGTAAAAGCTCCGCTGCTAAATGTATACAGCGAAGCCAACATGATCAGTAATAAGATTATGCGCCGGGATCTCAACGTGTAGCGAATACCGTCGAGCATGTCTTCAATCGCAGTTGTCCGGTGGCTCTCCGGCGAAGACGTCGTCATCCCGGCCGATAGACGGAGGGGAAACAAGAATACTGCGGAGGCCAGATACGTCGCTGCGTTGATACAGAGCACGTCCTGTGAACCGGAAAAGGCAATTCCCAGTCCGCTGACGACCGGGCCGATGACGATGCCGAGGCTCGTTGTGCCTTGGAGGAGCGCATTGGCAGCGGTCAGCTGTTTTTTTCCCACCATGAGCGGCACCGACGACGACAGCGTCGGAATGAACATGGCAGTTGCAATCCCGTAGAGAAACGTCATCACATAGAGCGCTTCTATCGTAAACGATTCGACGGATACCCAGCAGGGGATCAATCCGATTAAGAAAGCCCTGGCCAGATCGCTGCAGATCAGGATGGCCTTCTTTGGCAAACGATCGACCACCACGCCGATCACGGGGCCCAAGACAATCGGAGGCAACGTTTGCAGAAGGCCGATGACCGTCGTCTTCAGTGCCGAACCGGTGATGGAATAGACAAACCACAAGAGAGCCAGCTTGCTGACGCCGTCCGCCACCTGCGACAGCACCTGACTCCACCACACGAGCCTGAAATCGCGCGTGAGGAGCCATTGTCTGCGATGGATGCCGGGGCGTTCCGTCATACCAGACATCTCTTCTTCCTGATTCATCATGAAGGACCGGCCTGACGGGATGTGTATGCCACTCGTTTCCCGCATGAGTGCTATCAGCTACACGGTTATATCGGAATGGAGGCGGACAAGAAAGGCGGAACGCAGCAGAAGGACGGGAGCGCTCTAGGCAGCGGCTTGTTGACCCATGGCCGTTTGGCGCATAAACCGGATTGCGACGGCTGCCGTCAGTAAGAGAACCAGGCCAAGTCCGACAAGACTTTGCGCCGGACCTACGGTCTCCGCAATCCATCCAAAGGCGGTCATGCCGGCCATGGCAGTGGCCATCGATCCCGTGCTGAACGTCGTGAGCACGCGTCCCATCAAGTGTTCCGGCGTAACTTCTTGCAGCAACGCCCACACCACGGGATTCATAATCGCCGTACTGCCACCGACGACAATGACCACCGCAGTAGCAATCAGCGGTGTTTCAAGAAGGCTGAGACTGCAGACCGCCAGCCCCCCCACCGTCATCCCGCGGACAATAAGGCGCAAACGACTACGCAGATCTCCCGGGTGCCTCGATGCCAGCCAGGTCGATACCGCCAACATGCCGACTCCGAGGCCGGACCAGAGCCAACCCAATTGAACCGGACCGACCTGAAGAGACTCTTTCGCGTACACCGGCAGAATGAACACAAACGCGCTCGCACCCAGATTGAATAGGGCTGAAATAATAACCAGAAGGAAAACCGTCGAGTGCGTGCCGAAGACGAATCGAAATCCTGCCTTCAAATCATCAAGCACGGAGACGGACATCGTGCCGACCTCTTTGCCGATCGAAAGCTTTTCATGAAGTCGCATGGGGATGAGACACAAAGCCGATACCAGGAAGGTCGCCGAATTCACATACAGGACATTCTCTGCGCCCATCATCGCGATGAGCACGCCGCTGATCGCCGGTCCCAGCAATAACCCGATGTTATTCGTGCCTTGGATCAAGGCGTTCGCTCTCACCAGTTCAGTCGGACGCACCAGGCGCGGGACAGCCGACACCAAGGCCGGTCCAAAGATGGTCGAGACGATCGACGTCAAGAAGATCAGAACATACAAACCTTCAAGAGAAAGGAGGTCGAGAGCGAATAAAGCCGGAATGAGAACGGTCATGACGGCACGAATCACATCCACCCACACCATCACGGTCTTCTTCGGCAGACGATCAAGAAACACCCCGATGAGGGGACCCAGCAGCAAAGGGGGGACGGTTTGAAGCAACCCGACGACTGTCACTTTTAAAGCGGAACCGGTGAGGGTATATACGAACCAGAGAAGAGCGACTTTATTGAGACCTTCTCCGATTTGAGAGATGATCTGTCCCCACCAGAGCAACCCAAAGTCCCTGGTGCGGATTAAATACCAGCCCCGATTATCACGCTCACCGCTGTCTTCCACGTCTCCGCTCCTGGATAGGGCACTCATTTATGGTAAACCTTAACGCAGGTCAATGAACAATCAAGCCTCGGAAGAATCCTAGTCGTGATCAGACAAAATATCCGGCTCGAAAATGATTTTTGTCCAACCCCCGTAAGGCCTCAGAAAAAATGTTCGACTGATTAGACGCATGAATTAGTTATGGAGCAAAGGGAGTGCCGTTCTGCCGTTTTCGCAAGATGAGACGGAGAGCAATTGACGATCAGCGGGTTAGGAAATTTCTCTCATGAAACCACGAATGATTTAACCTACAGGCGCCCTGTAGCAGAATGGTATGGATACGACTAAACCGCCTCATTTCAATAGCAGGCAGTGCTCATCGTGCGTCAGTATTCGGAACTGTCTCTGAGTGGGACTACAAGGTTACAAACACGAGAAATTGAGCGAGCATCATTAGACGACGCTTACAGCAGCATCCGGAGGCTCATCGGTTTCGGGCTCGTTCGGCAGGGATGTCTTGATCGGTTGCATTGGCGTGATCGTGTCAATTGGGCCTTTCTCCTGCCACAGCCGGTCCGGTTGGCCAGCGGGGAAGTCGTGCCAGTGCAGAACGTGGAGCACGCGCTCAGCAGTGAGCGCCGAGATAAGAAGGCCTCCAAGCTCTTCGGTCAGGGATACGACACTGAACCATTCCGCTGGTGGCCCGCCGATGCGCTGCCAGGAAGGTTCTGCATCGCCCCCTCGGTAGCGAACGTGGGCGATGTGGCTTTCTCTGTCGATGGCAAAGAGCGCTGTTCCTATCTGATGTGGCACGGCAACCAGGTCCCCGGAGATGTTGCCGCCGATCGTTCGCCACTCGCCGGGCTCTGGCCTGTGCGGATCGAGTGCATGGCTCCGAACCACGCCCTCTCTATCAACGCCAAAGAGATCGAGGCAACCGTCCCGACCTTCCACAGCAACGATGGCCTCGATGAGCCTCTGGCCGAGCCTGATCCAGCCTCTGACCTGGCTATGATCCTGCCACACTAGTGCCTCGCCTTGCTCGTCGAGCGCCAACAGAACCGGCCGCTCTTCACGATCGAGAAGTAGAGTCACAGGCCCTTCGGGAGGCGGTGCCGCCAATTGCCAGTCCACGCTCTGCGTTGGCGCAGCATTGGGCGCAAAGTATTTCATCCACACCGCGCCATCGGCGGCGATGGCTATGTTCGCACCAATACCTCGTTGCCTATCGCTGGCCCGTGCGAATGCTCCGGCTTGGCGGGCCACGCCCATTTTGTTCGGCAAACTGGTAACCATGCGCTTCGTCCTCTCAACATAGCCTTGACCTACCCGCATAAGCGCCTTGACGTGTCCCTCCACTGTGAAGGCCACCTTGAAATCGCCAGTATTGAGCCGGAAAGGAATCGTGGCAGTGGTGCTTGTCGGCTCAAGGTTGCGGATATTGATGCTATCGCCGACAGTTGTCCATTCGGCACTTTCACTGGCATTGTAGGATGATCCTACGAAAGGAGGACCAGGCGAGTAGTAATCAACTTCTCCTCTCAATGCGGGATACCCAAAGCCACTTTCGATGATGTTTTGATCGTCGTCCAGCCCTTGCACGATGACATTGACGGCATGCTTCACGTAGCCGATCGTACGACTGAGATTGAGCGGACGCCACACATTGTCCCTGGGATCCGTGGCGGGGATGTCCTCCTTGTACACACCGGCGCCATAGTAGCGACCTTCAGACTGGTCGCCGGCTTCGAAACCAAAGCGGAAATCCCCCTTGTTCCCGCTGTCGCCGTCAGCGCGCACTTGCAGGCGATCAAAGGTGACCCAGATCAACCGGGCGCCAGTCTTGAACTCGACCGTGCGGACCACGTCTCGAGCTGGCTTACCGGTGCGCGGTGAAGGCTGACCCGGCACAGCAATCCTGAGCCGCAGCGTCTTGTCTTGGGGCAGCGGGTCCGCCAGGCCTACGATCGTGTCATGTCGCGTCTGTAGACCGCTGAGGAACGGGATGACGCGGCCGACATTCTGCCCATCTAAGGTCTCTACCTCGATCAGCGGGATGGTCGGGTAAACCGTCTGAAAGGACACGCGCACGGTGTCGATTGACGGTTCGGCGCGCAGACCGCGGATGCCTTGCGGCGGATGAATCTTGCGCTCCAACTCCAAGGAGCGGACTGCCGACTCGATCAGCGCTTGTTCGAGATTTTTGACAGCGACGGTGACTACAGCCAGAAGCGTATCGGGGGCGTCTCGGCGCAAGGTGAACGTGTACACGTCGCCAAGACCTAGCTCGATCACCTGATCTCGGCTGCCGGTGCGTGGGCCACCTGCTCTAATAACCGCGAATACCTCCGGAGTACCTCCTACTGGGACAAACGTATTAATTTCTCGATAGATTGTTGCGTTGAAATTACCGTCAGTATTCCAGCTGATGGTGGTTTTGTTCGGCGAGCCCGCGACCACATAGACAGGATTCTTATTTGCCGTCAGCGTTGCGGCCATATTTCCCTCCTGATTGTGCCCTGTCGTATGAGTTGTGGCTTACCGTGCGTCGGCATCCAAGGATGTCAAGAGGCCGAGCTGCGTTTGTCCTATTCTGCGTTGCGCTGTTTTTGGCGCCGGCGATTATCCCGCAGCGCTAGTAGGCAGTCAATGACAAGCCGGCTCAGAACGTTGCAAGATGACCTGACGGGAGATTACTGCGACAAGACCGCACAAGTTTCCCGACGGCATGTCTGGGACGCCGGTACGCATCCGTCAGCAAGGATTGTGGTGATGGATGAACTGCAAAGAAAGGACAGAAACTGAATCCCGAATCGTCATCCGGCTTCGCGGTAACCGCAGTCCTGATTACGGCATTGGACGCTGCGGCCGTCTTGCTTACTGACTTTCTCGATTAAGAACGGCGCCTGGCACGTCGGGCATGCTTTAGGCACCGGGCGATCCCAGAGGGCGAATTCACACTTGGGATAGTTGCTGCAAGCGAAGAATGACCGGCCTTTCCGCGTCCGCTTCTGCACGAGATCGCCGCCGCAATCAGGTTGCGGACATTTGACGCCGAGTGCCAGCGGCTTGGTCGTTTTACACTGCGGATAGCCCGAACAGGCGATGAACTTGCCGAATCGTCCGGTCTTCACCACCATGGGACTTCCGCACTTGTCACAAACTTGATCGGTCGTCATTTCCTGCTTGGGCACGATTTTGATGGTGCCGTCCGGAAGTTTTTCGAAGTTTTGTGTATTCTTGCACGGCGGATCGTCCTTGTACGCCGGACAGGCGAGAAACTTTCCGTTCCGGCCCCACTTGATCTCCAGCATCCGTCCGCACTTTTCGCACGGAATGTCGGTCGGCGGCTCGACGATATCTTTGGGACCGGGAATGGTCTTCGCCCGTTCCATCTCCCGCGTAAACGGCGTGTAAAAATCGCGCACCGCTGCGACCCACTGCTTATTCCCTTCTTCCACCTCGTCCAGCTGTTCTTCCAGCTGAGACGTGAAGTCGACGTTGATGAGTTCGGGGAAGCCCTTCAGCAGGAAATCGTTGACGGTTTTCCCGGTCTCCGTGGGAACCAACCGCCCTTCGGTTTTTTCCACGTACTTGCGATCCTGGATCGTGGAGATAATGGCGGCGTAGGTCGACGGTCGCCCGATGCCTTTTTCCTCCAGCTCCTTGATCAA
>CAZPNQ010000065.1:0-1270 GCA_964587955.1 uncultured Nitrospira sp. | reverse complement strand
CTGTGTGAAATGTTGTTTTGACAACATGCCTGGGACCGTCTGTTCCTCCTGCTCGACCAGCCGCAACCGCTCCCCTTCGGACAAGCTCGGAAGCTGACGTTCATCGTCATCTGCATCCTGGTCGGACTTCGGCTTCTGAGAGGGTAACTCTTTGTCGATCCCTTCCATATAGACGATGGTGTGGCCTGGGAATTTCACGACCGTTCCGGTCGAGCGGAAAAGATACTTCACGCTCGTGTCGAGCGGCGTCGAATCGATGCGGGTGACGTCCAAAATGGCCGGCACCATTTGCGAGGCGATGAACCGGTTCCAGATCAACTTGTAGAGATTGTATTGATCGTGCTCCAAGTACTGTCTGATCGATTCGGGGTCACGTCCCGCCGAGGTCGGCCTGATCGCTTCGTGCGCTTCCTGCGCCGCCTTCGAGGTCTTGTAGACATTCGGCGTGCCAGGAAGATAGTCCGCTCCAAATCGCGACTGGATCACCTCACGTGCGTCGGCCATCGCCTCGTTGGAAATGCGCGGCGAGTCTGTTCTCATATAGGTGATCAGACCTGTCGCACCCTCGGCGCCGATCTCGATCCCTTCGTACAATTGCTGCGCCAGGGTCATCGTTTTCTTCGGCGAGAAATGCAGCTTGCGCGAGGCTTCCTGCTGTAATCGGCTCGTGATGAACGGCGCGACGGGATTCCGTTTCTTTTCCCGGCGCTCGATCGATTGGACGGTAAATGTCTTTCCTTGAATCTCGCCGACGATGCGGCCGGCTTGCTCGGCATTTTCAATCGAGGCCTCCTCACCGTTGATACTGTGAAGTTTCGCCTCGAATGGCGGCGGATTGGTTCCCGCCAGCAGCGCGGTGATCGACCAGTACTCTTCGGATCGGAACGCTTCCCGCTCCGCTTCACGCTCGCAAATCAGCCGCATGGCGACCGACTGCACTCGGCCCATGCTGAGCCCTCGACGGACCTTATTCCAGAGCAATTGACTGCCCTGATAGCCGACAATGCGATCCAGCACGCGGCGGGCCTGCTGGGCATTCACCAGTTTCATATCGATCTCGCCCGGCGACTGGAGCGCGCGCTTGATGGCTGATTCCGTGATTTCGTTGAAGAGGACCCGGAAAATCTTCCCGTCTTTCTTTTTCTTCTTCGACTTTCCGAGCAGTTCTTGCTCGATGTGCCAGGCAATCGCCTCACCTTCACGGTCGGGGTCCGGGGCCAGAAAGACCTTGTCGACTTCCTCGGCTTTCTTTTTGATCTCGGCCAACACC
>CAZPNQ010000064.1:0-22093 GCA_964587955.1 uncultured Nitrospira sp. | reverse complement strand
CTTGGGCAGTCGCGAGCCGTTCCGTCTGATCCTTGGCACTGATATCGACCATCCGAGCCCGCCCGGATTCATTAAAATGAGTGAATTCGGCCATTTTGTTCGTTGAATCAGTAAGTTGCAGCAACTTAATAAGGAGATTATAGGTGCCGTGGGAAAAGAACGTCAAGCCGACGGCCGAGGTGTTGCCAGAAACAGTCATGGAGCGGACAGCAATTGCCGCAGACCCTTTCTCTGCTGACATGTGACGCGCCACACCGGGGAGACAATGCTACATATCTTTGCATGGTCAAATCAGATGTGTTACATTGTCATACATGAAGACATCCGCCATGACTATTCGACTCGATGCGAAGATTCAGCGAGAGCTGGATCGCTTGAGCCGCCGGCTGGGACGCAGCCGCAGCGACATCGTTCGCGACGCTGTAAGAAGACAGGTTGCGCTGTTACGATTTGAACAGTCCCGCCGCACGCTATTGCCTCTCGCTGAAGCACAAGGAATCCTCACCGATGAGGATGTATTTCGCATCGTTTCGTGAAAGTCTTTTTCGACACGAACGTTTTAGTCAGCGCCTATACAACACGAGGAATTTGCGCCGACCTGCTGCGCTACATCCTGGCTGAACATGAGTTGTTCACAGGAGAAGTGAACCTGTCGGAACTTCGCCGCGTGTTACAGGATCGATTCTACGCTTCACCGGAACTGATTGACACCGTCGAGGCAGAACTCCAAGACGAGCACATCGTCCCAAAACCCACGAAGCCTTCGCCACTTCCAATTCGCGATCCCGACGACCGATGGGTGCTCGCCTCGGCGGTGGATGGCCAGGTCGATCTCCTTGTCACCGGAGATCAAGACTTTTTGGCGATCGCCGATCAGGCCCCTCTTCCCATCGTAAGTCCGCGTGGTTGCTGGGATCGTCTTCGACAATAGCAATAACGTCTTGCAGTAAGGAGAACGGAGGCCGCTGCTCGCTGGAACCGGACATGCGCGTCAACTGAACCATTACTGGAGGAGATTCTTGTAGATCGTCCCGTTTTTCATAATGACGACGAAGTTTTTGGCGGGATCGTCCACCAGCGTAATATCCTCCAGCGGATTGCCATTCACCAGAAGTAAGTCCGCTAGAGCGCCTTCCTGAACGACACCAATTTTTCCTTCGTAGGGGCTTCGCAGGCGGGACAGAGCAAGCAGCTCGGCGTTGTCCGCAGTCGCCATCTTGAGCACTTCAGCAGGCGGATACCAACGGACCATCTTCGATAGGGCTGCCCCCTGCGTCGTCGCAATGGCCGGACTGAACAAGATATCAGTTCCCCATGCTGTCTTGATGTTAAACTTCTTCGCCAAGGCATAGGCCGTATCAGTGCCGCGATACATCTTGAGTTGTTTAGCTCGATTCGGCGTTCCCTCGGCATACGGCGAGGATCGGTCTTCGGTGAACGGCTGCAGGCTCCACCACACCCTTTTCTCGGCCATAAGCTCCGCCGTTGCTTCGTCAAGCAGCTGCCCATGCTCGATGCATTTCACTCCGGCTTCGATGGCCTGCTGCACCGCGCGCGGCGTGTAGGCGTGTACCGTTACATAGGTTCCCCAGTTTTCCGCCGCCTCGACGGCCGCACGCAGCTCAGCGACGGAGTACTGCGTAACGTCTAAGGGATCGTAGTTGGACGCCACACCGCCTCCGGCCATCAACTTCACCTGCGACGCCCCCAGCGCCAGCTGCTCACGCACTCGCTGTCTGACGGCGTCAGGGCTGTCGGCGATCGCAGCGGCACCGACTCGTTCGCTAGTGGAAAAGCTGCCCGGCGCCGCCGGCAATTCATTGGGCAGGCGGAAGTCGCCGTGGCCACCGGACTGTGAAATGAACGCCCCTGAAGGCCAGATACGCGGTCCTGGAACCAGTCCCGCATCGATGCCGCGCTTGAGACCGAAAACCGGACCACCCAAATCACGAATGCTTGTAAACCCTCGCATGAGCATGTCGTTGGCAGCCTTCACGGCGGCAACGCTCAGGTATCCGATATCGCTCGTCAGCAAGACGACCTGAGGAACTGTGGCGAACATGATGTGGGTGTGGGCATCGATCAGACCGGGCATGAGCGTGCGTCCGCCACCTGAGATCCGTGTCACGGACATTTCCGGCGGCACGAAGATAGAAGCCGTCGAGATTTGTCTGATTGTATTGCCTACTACCAGCACATTGGAGGGTGCCGAAATTTTGTCAGAGATACCGCTGAACACCCGAATGTTCTCAAATAGCACGCCAGAGGATTGGGCATTTTCCGGCCACGCAGCAGCAGATCCTAGGATGGCAAGTGCGATCAACGCGCCTTTCGTGCGGCAGTGCATTGCTCACCTCCTGGATTTACGAATCGAGAATGTCTCACGAGCTTCGTGAGAGGCGTGTCTGCGCGTAAGCGACTTAAGACAGACCCATAGAACCGGGTTTGGCCATGCTTTGTTCGCATACCTCGACCTGCCACCGGTCGCGGACAATATGCCATACTCCACGCTCGCTCAACAACGGAACACGGTGAGTGACAGACGTCATCTCGTTCTGCTCACGACCCCCTCTTTTGCTGCTTGGAAAATCACCGCCCATTTCAGTACACTCTCCAGAATCTCTAGCCGCTTTGTCAGAAGCAACGGCTGCCGCATCACGGCTTCACGATCTTACAGCAAGGATTCTCATGGGATTTCTAAGCAGACTTCTCGACATGCCATCGTTCAATGGCGCTACGAACGCGCTGTTGGTGGAGTTAGCCCTCCCCGAACTCACTGACCCTCAACGCTCCCAGTTAAAAAGCCGCGTTTTGGAATTGTTCCGAACGCACCGTCCCTCGGAAGGACCGGCGGAAGTCGCCTTAGTCGAGTTAAATCAAACGCCGCGTTTTTTTCAGCTGAACATAGTGGCCCTCGCCATGAAAGACCTTGGCTATCCCACTCCATTCAAGAAGGAAAAGCTCCAGAAGGTCAAGGACCCCTTCGATCCAAAGCACGCGGATGAATATGCCATGCGCGCGGTCGCCAGGCGCCTCAAGTGGCACTACGGCGTCGAGGTCTGGATTGCCGAAGAACCGATCAGTTTTGATTCGTGGTAGTGATCTGATCGCTTGACAGGCCCTCAGGACGCGGTTATTCTGCCCCGGTTCCCTAAGAGATTGTTCAATAACTAGATTTCGATCACCTAGCAATTGACGCTGGCGGACTTTTTCAACATCCTGCCATTTGGTTAGGAGGCACAAGAGACAATATGCATATTCTTGCTTTGCGAACCCTATTCCTTGCAACGCTACTCTCCGCGCTTCCACTTGCAGCAACACTCGTCCAAGCCGCGGAATTCAAGATGGGGGTGGTGGACCCGCAGTCCGTCTTAGAAAAATCCAAGGCGGGGAAGCGAGCGCTCGAGGGGCTGAAGGAATACGTAGGAACCAGGCAGAAGCTTCTTGCCAAGGATGAGGAAGACCTTCGTAATTATGAGAAGCAATTGAAGGAGCAAGCCCCGAAGTGGACCGACGTGGAAAAGAAGGACAAGGAGGGGCAATTCCGGACGAAGGTTCAGGACTTCCAGAAGCGTGCGCAAGAATTCAACATGGAACTTCAGAAAAAACAGAAGGAGTTGGTCGACGAGTACATGAAGAAAATCTCTGCCGCAACACAGGTCGTCGCTGAAAAGGGAGGGGTTTCAATCGTCGTCGACAAGGGAAGCGAACAGACCGTTAAGATCGTGATCTACAACAAGGATACGGTTGATCTCACCGAGCAAGTGATCAAGGAATTCGACCGGACGAACAAGTAGGATCATAGAGGATGAGTGAACCAGCTCGTCCAACAAGTCCGCAGCGAACGGCCCTCCTTACTCCAGCGGGTAGCCGGCCTCCCGCCAGGCGCGCATCCCCCCATCCATCGAGATGACATTCTTATATCCCATCTGTTGCAAGGCCTCGGCCGCCAACGCCGATCGATAGCCCCCGCCACAATAGAGCACGACTGAATCCTGCTTATCGGGAACGACCGACTCGATATCACGTTCAATGATCCCCTTGCCAAGATGTCGGGCACCTCGAGCATGATCTTTCGCGAATTCATGATCTTCGCGAACATCGATGAAATGGAACTTCTCACCCCGGTCGAGCCGAGCCTTCACGTCGGCCGCGCTACATTCCTTGACACGTTGTCTCGTCTGTTCGACAAGCTGCAAGAACCCTGGATTATGTTTCATGTCTTCTCCTCTTTGTTCAAAACAAGGACACTTGTTCTACACCGGGGCGACGAAACGTCTGAGGCGTAGCACCTATGCCATCTTCAGAAAATCCCGCTTTTCGTTTGGCAAGAGCGAATAACTGCTCGATCAACTCCCAATAGGGTCCCTGCCCTGCCCGCCGCTTGAAGAATCGGCTTTCCGATAGCGTCCCGCCCCTGACCTCACGGAGCCGATTGGTGATTTTTCCAATCCGTTCCGGAAACGCCTCCCGCATGCGCTCCAGAAAGACCGCTTCGAGACTACCGGACAGCCTCAACAAGCTATATGCAGCCGTACGGGCTCCGGCGCGATAGGCTCGATCCAGCAATTCAGGCATATCACCTTCATTCAGCCCTGGAATGACCGGCGCAATTGAAATACCGGTCGGAATACCTGCGTCAGAAAGCGCGTGCATGGCTGCAAACCGTTTGGTAATCGACGGCACATGCGGCTCCACCTTGCGCGCCGTGTCATCAGAGGAGAACGGAATACTGAAATACACCACGACCGAGGCCTCTTGCCGCAACCGAACCAGCACATCCAGATCACGAAGAATCAATGCGCCTTTGGTGATGATGCCGACAGGATTGCGATAGTCCACGCAGACCTCCAAACAGGCACGGGTCAATTCGTACTCTGCCTCAAGCGGCTGGTAACAGTCCGTGTTTCCAGAGAAGACGATCAGTTCTCCATGCCAGGACGGCTTGTCAAAGGCGCGCCGAAGCAGGTGCGGCGCACCCTCCTTCACGACGATCTTGCTCTCGAAATCGGTTCCGGCGCCGAATCCCCAATACTCATGCGAGGGACGCGCGTAACAATAGGCACAGGCGTGAAAGCACCCTCGATAGGGATTCACGCTCCATCGAAACGGCAAGTCTGGGCTGTCGTTACGGCTCAAGATCTCTCGACTGTCGTCTTCATAGAGCGTCAGCTTCGCTGTACCGGCCGGTTCAAGCAGGTCTCGGTGGCGCGACTCGAACGGGTTGGGCGGATTAGAGATTTGACGCATAGACCTATCCTGTCCTCAGCCTCGATTGAAGTCAACTCTCTCGGATCGCATGGTTATCATCCGGCACGAGGTTTCGTTGACTCTGTGGAACCGTGGTGCTAGATTCCACCGGCTTTCAAGCAGGATGTTGAAATAGACCTCCAGCTTCGTTCTCGCATCGCTCAGAGGCTCAACGTACCGAAGCGTACGCCTCGGCCTCTTCGCTCGCTGCGGCCTTGCCGGAAGGCCTATTTGAACATCCTGCGCACGAGCTGATTCAGTCCATGACCTGAAGAGGTCGAACGGTCTTGAGTATCAAAATAATTCGACAGCCCGCTAAGAGCGCCCTGTGTACGATCTGAAATACCTCCGCGAAAACCTCGACCACATTCGCACCTGTCTCGGACGACGCGGGAACGACGTTCCGTGGGCTGACCTCCAAAAATTGAGTGAAGAACGGAGAGCCACTACGACACACGTCGAGCAGTTCAGGCACGAACTCAATAAGGGGTCCGAAGAAGTCGCTCGATTACGCCGAGCCAAAGAACCGGCTGACGAGGCCATGGCGGCGATGAAACAATTAGGGGATCGCATCAAGAACGCCGAGGGAACTCTCCGACAGGCCGAGGATGCGCTCACCGACATCGCGCTCCGCATCCCCAATCTTCCCCATGCCTCGGTCCCGGCGGGGGCTGATGCATCAGAAAATGTCGAGGTTCGCCAATGGGGTTCCAAACCGTCCTTTTCAAGCACTCCTAAACCACATTGGGAAGTCGGAGAGAACCTGGGAATCCTGGATTTCGACCGAGCCGCGAAGATCGCCGGAGCCAGATTTTCCGTCATGACCGGAGCCGGCGCCAGGCTGGAACGAGCGCTGATCAATTACATGCTCGATCTCCACACAACCCAGCACGGGTATCGGGAGGTTATTCCTCCTTTCATAGTCAATCGTCCAACAATGACGGGAACCGGCCAGCTTCCCAAATTCGAAGAGGATCTCTTTCGCTTGCGGGATGAAGAGTACTTCTTGATTCCGACTGCAGAAGTTCCCTTGACGAACCTGCATCGTGAGGAGATCCTGGCTGGGGACCGCCTGCCGTTCCGCTATACGGCCTATACACCATGCTTCAGACGAGAGGCGGGGTCTTACGGAAAAGATACGAGAGGACTCATCCGGCTTCACCAATTCAACAAAGTGGAGCTCGTGGCATTTACCACACCGGATCGGTCTTATGAAGAGCTTGAGCGGCTAACGGGCCATGCCGAATCGATCTTGCAGGGGCTGAACCTTCCTCATCGTGTCATCGCATTGTGCACAGGTGACATGGGATTTTCTGCAGCAAAGACGTATGACATTGAGGTGTGGCTTCCGTCTCAACAGCACTACCGAGAAATTTCCTCCTGCAGCAATTTTGAATCCTTTCAAGCCAGGCGGGCAAACATCAAGTATCGGCCGACCGGAGGAAAGAAAGAGGCGAAGACCGACTTTGTCCACACGCTCAATGGTTCCGGACTGGCCGTCGGGCGAACCCTCGTGGCCATCTTGGAAAATTTCCAGCAACCTGACGGATCGGTTGAGATACCTATGGCCCTGCGACCTTATATGGGAGGACTGGAACGGATAGAAAAAGAATAAACTCCCCACCTTCGTACCTTCAACAGAGTGAGATCTTCCGAGTAACAATAACCCGCTACATCGTTCAGTCCCGACGGAATTCTGAAGCTTCTAGTGGTTCCACCAGTGTCCGGATATCGATGGAAATGCTACAGAGACGAATGGCCTAGCGCGTGAACAGTCCAGCACTGAAGCTTTATACCTAAACAAGCGTACGCTTACCAGGTGAGGTGCATGATGACGACGTCTCAAGCCGCTGAACTGCGAGTGAAGTGGAAACAACACCCGAATGCTCCTCAGTGCGAACATTTGAACCTTGAATTGGAATGGAGCGAGGGCGGCTATCGGACGGGAAATTACAGCTGCATTGTGTGCGGCGAGAGCATTGTGAAAACATCCGGACAATCATGAGACCGGAGTGATTTCATGACCCAACGAATGGCATGCGTGCCAGGAATATACTGGTCTCGAAGAGTCTGTTGTGCCCGTCGTGAGCATTCCATAACCCCGTTCCAATCCGTATCACCATCACGAATTAGCCGACCATCGTCATAGAAGGCGCTTAGCCCCTCATTCGATTTGCAATACTAAGATCATGCACTCAATCAACGCAGCTCGCCGCGAACAGTCTACTTGCCTTGTTGCGCGTTTTTCGTTCGGTATAGAAAGCTTTGCGTGTCCTGCGTAAAAGAGAAACCTTGACGCGGCGAATGAAAATAGCTACTTTTCACGCCTGATCTTGGCCTTTCTTCATGTTGGCCAATCTCGAAGCCTTGCTCCAGCTGTACTTCTGAGCCGATAGCATCAGTCTTATCATCGGTCCTTGTAACGAGGTCAGCCCTAGCTGCTGGCATCGCGGATCGAAATTGGAAAGGGAGGAGATCTATCCATCATGAACAGGGGAACGCAACAATGAGCCATACCGGCAAATGCCCTCATTGCAAACAGATATTACCGAACGTGAATTTTGAACACCTGCCTATTCATCAGAATGATCAAAAGAGATGGATTGGCGCAAGCTTGGTTTGTCCGTTCTGTCTGAAGATTTTGAACGTTTCCGTAGATCCCATCGCGTTAAGAAACGACATTGTGAATCAAGTTGTCGATCACTTGAAGAGGGAGAAGTAGCACGGCCTCTCCCTCATCCGTTGTAGCGGTAAGCGTCGGTTGCAACTTAGCGCACGCCAATCACCCATCCGAATCGCTCCTCGCGCTGGCACAAACTTGGGTGCCCATATTGTGTTTTCGCCCCTGTGACAAGAGGTCTCTTAGCTGCTGCGTGGAGGGAGAGGCAGACAAACGCACGCGTCCACCTCTCCGCCTCCGGTCAAGCTATACCGCCTCCTTCGAAGCCATGTGTTTACAAGACTCTCCACAGCGCCGGCACATCTCAGCGCATTGCTTCATCAGCCGATCGTCCGCCGCAACCTGTTCGCAACTCTCTGCACAGAGCCGACAGATCTCGGCACAAACGCCGCACACGCGATCGTGAATGACCGACTCCCGTGTCAAATAATCCGCCGTCATCATGCACATCTGCGCACAATCCATCAGAACACGGATATGGTCGTGAGCAGCATGCCGCCCCCCGAGCCTGAGGCACTGTCCGATCATCTGGACACAGAGCGTATGACAATCTTGGCAAAGATGAATACACTGTCTCAGCTCCTCCGTCATGTGAGGTTCCGAGGTGGCCGCCGTGTGCGATGCGGCCTCCACCCCCCGCAGCATCATGAGCGAAGCACTCGAAGCGAGCAGTGACGCACCGGTGGTGACCAATGTTCTTCGGCTTATGGCTGTCATAAGTCCCCCTTTCCATAGATTGTGACCCACACTCCGGCGTGGTGTTCACTCTAAAGAAAGAAAGGGGTATCAAATTCGAAGAACGGTCGTGCGGATTGAGGGATGGGTGGGTGTATCGTCCCTGAACGATGGCTCAGCAAATGGAACAATGGGCACAATCCTATGAGACACAAGAGACACCGGCACCGCATATTCAAGCTGCAAGGTGCTCGCAGTTAGGTGGGGCGAACCTTGTGAGGACGGGCCTATTTCAATGAACGCATCGCAAGTTCCACGGACAGGCTCTTCCGTCCCGGAGGTGCAGTCCATGCCAGCCGACTGTTGTAACGGTAGAATGCAGGCGTATGCATTGAAAGTGAGTATGAGGAGTAGAAATACAAGAAGGACAGAGACTCGCTTCATGGACTAAATGCTAAGCCTCTCTTCAATCAGTGTCAATTCAGCCTCATACACGTCGCAAGAGACCCTTCACACAGTGCACCTAGTACCCCCATCGATCGGGACGTCATCATTGGCATATTTTCGATGTTCGACCATCAAACAGCGATCTTGCACGACTTTGATGCCGGCGCGAGCGAGGGACTCCGCAACCTCATCATTCCGTATTCCTGACTGAAACCATACCACCCTAGGTTTTTTGGCGAGCATGTCATCGAGATGGGCTGGGATGTCTTCTGAGCGGCGGAACACGTCTACGAGGTCCAGCTCGCCAGGGATGTCTGTCAGTCGCCGAAACACTGGCTGGCCCAGAATCTTATCCATTTCCAGATCGTAGACGGGCACCGGAATCACATGAAGTCCCACGGAAATCAAATACTGCGGCACGTAAAAGGCCGGTCGAGAGCTGTCCTTCTCACTTCGCATGCCGAGCACAGCCACGCGTTGGGTAGCCAAGAGAACTTGCCTTATTCCCTCCACGTCTTTGACGATATTGTTTCTCCAGTCCTTCATTTTTTCACATCCTGTATCGGCACTGGAACAAATGGCAATAAGCGTGATGAGTCAAATCAAAGGTGCTTTTCGGCATGACCTCGAAACCATACCAGCACAGCATCCTATGGGTGCCTCGGGAGAGCCCCAGACAATGCCCTCCTCCACCCGGCTTGAGGTGTGCCTCAGATGAAAACCGACCGGATTGCCAGCCGCATGGATGTTTAGGCAACACGCTGGTGAGCAACAGGCGCTACAGTAGCCTGCTGACTTTAAGAATGTTCTACATTGTTTATGAGTTCCTTGCTATCCGAGGGAATTCCTTCGTTGTTTCTACCGACTTGAACTTAGATGAGTATCATGGTAACCATTGGCTACATGACGAAGGATGACATTGCCGAAGGGGTTTATCTCAAGCAGACGAATGAACGGTATGGCACCTCAGCGGGTTTGATCGGTGTCGTTCATCAGGTCAGCACGGACTGGACGGGTGAATGGGTGTTTCAACTCAAGTATCTGAACCGATTGGGGGGCACACGAACGAGACCCGTGTCACAATGGAGCTTGAACCTTCGGGAGAAGGACCTCGTTGATTTCGATTTAATCGGAGACTGGATAACGACACAGGCGTTGTTGGAATCTGCCCCCAGCCCTCGCAAGGCAAAGACTGCCCTAAATATTCCTGCAAGTTCTCCAGGTAGGCTTACGGCTATGCGGCGCAAACTTCCAGCATGGAGAAGAGTACATCCCAATCAGCTTCGACTGTTTGATGAGTTCTAAGCGAGCTCTTAGCGCTGCACGGTGTTGCTAGGTGGATGCCACGTTGAAACGAGTCCTCAGGTTCGAAACCTGCACTGGTCTATTGGACGTATCAAACAGTTGTTCTCGATGAAGTAAAGAAAGGCCTGGAGGACGCCAACAAAACTGCATCCAATATAAGCATTATCCATCTGTCTGATGGAACATTCTGGATAAGTGCCGTTTGCTGCCGTGACCTATTCGACTGTCGTTCTGGTCAGTCACTAATACGAGCGCCTCTCGCAGGGCCATGAGATAGCCATAGTTCCAATAGGTGCGCTCTGTTGAGTTTCTATTAAGATGCCGTTGCTCGCGCAATGCCGAGGAGCCATATTGGCGCATCCACTCTTCCATCGCCGCTATGCGCTCTACTATAGGAACGCCTCTTTTATGATATGTTTTCATACTTTCTAGTATAGCCTCAGACGGCCTTGTTTGATGCCAGGGGAAACCCTAAAACCCTCTTCAAGCAAAGTACATCGCATTCTCCTACTAGCATTACTGTTCTAATCATCGTTAAATCAGTTCACCACTTGAATTGGCACTTCGACTCGTGTACAACCCCGCCTCCGTTTAAAACGACAACAAAGGAGTCGAGATGGGAGAGAAGTGGTCCCTAAGTCAAGAAGAAGAAGACCTACATCGCCAGAATCTGTTTCGAAAGGCGAGGAAGGGTGACGAGAAAGCCAAGCAGGAGCTGCAAGAAATCTACGGCGTACGACTCTGGTCGGAGCAAGAACGTGCCGCGTTGACGTATGAGAATCCTAAACGTGGGAAGCAGAAGGCGAGTAAATCTTGATCCGTGGAAAACCTCGAAACCCCTTCTGAACACTGGCGAGAACTGCGCACCTAGTCTTACTGTCGTTTACCGTCTATTACCGCGAGTTCCCGCTTCGCACCACGAAATATCCTCATGACCCCACGAATTGCGATACGGGCCGACGAGCGAATCAGTCGGCTAGACCAACAGGCTGAATCGTTTGTGCAGTCGATGGAGTAAACTCCAAGAGGGATGGTCACTTAAAGCCATGGATCCGAATCACACTGCTCAACAGTACTGCCGTCGCGGCATGGTGGCTTCAACAAGTGAAAGATTCGACGTCCGGCCTGGCAGCACTTGAACGCACCCTTACGTTCGTCGGGGCAGGGCGCCACGCATTGGATGTCGGATGCGGATGTGAGGGCCGATTTCTTAGGATACTCTTGGAACGAGGATTTACTTGCACCGGACTCGACATCTCGCAAGAAATGATAGCTTTGGCAACGCAGCGCTATCCAACTGTTTCGTTTATGACGGGTGATATCTGCACATGGTCTCTGCCTCAACAGTACGACCTGATCACGGCTTGGGATAGTATCTTTCATCTTCCGTTGAAGGCACATGAGCCCGTTATAGGAAAACTATGCGAAGGATTATCACCGAATGGCGTGCTGCTGTTCACCTGTGGAGATGGGAGAGAGCCAGGAACCATTCAGGGAGAATTCGGTGGCAAGCGATTTGAGTACAGCTTCTTGGGGGTCGTTGAGTTTATCCGACTCCTGCATCACGCCGGCTGTACAATTCAACATCTTGAACGCGAACAGCACCCGTTGAATCATGTGTACATTGTGGCCCAAAAACTATAGTGACCTGATCCCGAGAAGTATGGAGGTTCGGCAGGCATGGAAGAGCAACTTACAACAAAGGAGTCGAAATGGGAGCACAGTGGTCCCTGAGTCAAGAGGAAGAAGATGCGCATCGCCAGGGTCTGTTTCGAAAGGCAAGAAAAGGCGACGAGAAGGCCAAACAGGAATTACAGGAAGTCTATGGTGTGCGGCTCTGGTCCGAACAGGAACGGGCTGCGTTGGTCTATGAGAATCCCAAACGTAGTAAACAGAAGGCTAGCAAGTCTTGATCTGCGAACGTGTGGCCCCGCATGAAGACTGGCGAGAATCTCCCCGCTCGTATGACTGTGTTCAACCGCCGTCTGCCGTCCTTTACCGTGGTTTACCGCTTCGTTGTCCCCCGAATACCCTACCACATCGGACACGATAGAGCTGCCACGATTTATCCACAGCGACACGGTTTCGGCGACTCCCCGTCTGGGTCAGCAGAACCGACATCATCGTCTACCTTCATCTCAGTCTGACCAACCACGGTAATAACTTCAATAGCTTATAGTCCCTTAAGAACACGCAGTGCGCCCCAATCGTCCCTTCTAGAGAATACTGGGGATAATTCCAGGTTTGGCCACTCCCTCGTTCAGGCTATGTTCCGGCACAAATTGTCGGGCTCTAACGAAGGAGGGTTCCCATGCGCAGCCTTTCAAAAATGGTTGGAGTGAGCGTGCTGAGTTTGACTTGTTGTATGGTTCTGTCCACCGCGGCCTTCCCAGCAGAGCGAGAGGTTTATGACAAACCCAAGGTTGAAGAACCAGGGCGAACGATTCACGGGAAGGTCGTCAAAGTGGTGAAGGGCGATGCGGCGAAACATAAGTGGGATGTGTCGGTCGAGAATGGACAGACGGGGGAAATCGTCCCGCTCTGCCTTGATAAGACGACCGCGAGGAAGGAGACGGATAGAGATCCTGCCGTGGGAGATAAGGTGGTCGTGAAGTATGACGAACAGAGTAAGCATGCGCTCTCGTTTGTGCCGGATGCGCTGCCGAGTAACTGAGCTGATTTAAAAAGACGATGCCCCGCCCGCTGTGGTCTCGGTTTAGAAGGCGTTCGGTACCGGGGAGCATTTTCTAACAAGACATCTGCGCCATTTGATAGGGAAGCCAGAAAAGATTCGTCATGCGATCGAGAACCATGGCCCGCTGTCCATTGTGCGGGTTGTACGGCCCACATCGACGAAAGCGGTCGGTTCTGCGTTACGTGTTCGGCATCATCGGGGCCATTTGTTTCAATCACCGGCGATCGAAGGCTGCGCGTTTAAAATGTAGCGCGTGTTTTCATATCTTCAAATGCTGAGTGATCCGGATCTGATTTTTGATGCGGTGGAGCAGGTGGCCTGGCGGAAGCAGGGGGAAACATTCAGAGGATCTCGCGTCTCAATAATCGCAAGCCGAACGGAGTCGGAGAGTCTTCGCGTTAATCTCGCCGACTCCGTTCATGAGGATCCTGACGAAACGCCTACTACCCGCCACCTGTGTCACTCGATGAGCCCATATCGCCATCAGACGATCCAGTCTCACCGGATGATCTCGTGCCTTCCATTGATCCTATGTTTTCAGATCCAACCCCGGCATCCGGGATGCCCTGCCCAGTCGATCCCTTCGTGCTGGAATCAGGTATTTTGCCCGATCCACCGAACGTGACTTCCCACCTGTTTGGGGCACATCGGTCCGACCGAAGGGTTCGGCTCCAACATTGCCGGAAGATTCATGACTTGGCTTCTTGGATCGTTCGGCAGTGCTCCCCGATTTACTGCCCTGCTTAGTGCTGTCGGATTGAGAGTGAGTTCAGCCTTTGATTGGTCTGCCAGCACCGGTCCGACCGTGAACAGTAGACTCCCACTTGCCATGAACAGATTTACGCAGGTCTGCTTGATGTTTATTATCCGCTCTCTTTCTGCGCGTATTGCCGCGCTCAATGCCCTGCCTCATTGGCCATCTTTTGTCTTTGTTTGGTAAATTCTTCTTTGGCCGACTGTCCGGCTTCCTTCACCGCTTCCCGCCCTTGTTTTGCCACATCCTTCGCCGATCGTCCGGCAGCCCGGACAACCTCTTCTCCCTTGTCGTAATATTCCTTCCCTCGTTCCACCGCGGTATTCCACATTTCCTGGCCCTGCTCCATCAGTTCGTCCGTGGCGCGATCGGCATAGTCTCGCAGCTTGCTGCGCAGCTCCGTGCCCCGATTTGGTGCACACAGCAGCGCGACCCCAGCTCCAAGGAACGCTCCGGCTAAAAACGCAGACCAATTCATGGAGTCGCCGCCCTCCTCGTGATCATATCCGTCATGCATATTCCCGACCTCCTTCATCGTCTCATGAACAATTATTGTAGGGGTTTAAACTTGATGATCACATTCTACCGGCGCTGAAAGAAATTCCTACTGGGGAAAGGCATAGGAGGAATGATTGAAACGCGGGAGGGTCCCAGCTCCAGACTTATCGGGTCTATGCGAGAGTGTCTGAAAATAACAAGGAGGCTTTATGAAAAGAGGAGTCATGTCGATGCTTATGGTTGGATTATTGAGCTCGGGCGTGAGTGTGACCTATGGCGAAGATTCCCTGGCAGAGAAAGACGCCACTCCTACCCTTAAAGAGCGTCTGACCAAAGATACGATCAAGGGTACGTTGATGAATATCAAGGGAGAGTACTATTCGATTAAGGATAACGACGGGAAGGAGCATATGGTCCATGTCGATAAGAGTACCAAGCTGGATACGGTGAGACCCGGCGACATGGTCAAAGCCTATGTAACGGACCAAGGGCATACGACGACGTTGCAGCGGGATAATTGAGGCGAGCTGTCATATTGGTTCGATGAAGAATTGGCTTATGGAGGGAGAGAATGTGCTCAGTACGAACGCGTGCACACAATAGTGAACCCCCAGGAGAACTTAAGGATGAAAAGAAATGTGCTCATCCTTCATGCACATGTGTCGCTGAAGCGGGGAAAGAATTCTGCTCAGACGAATGCCGCTCGGCCCGTACGGAGGGAACCGCTTGCAGCTGCAAGCATCCTGGCTGTGGAATCAGTTGAGTCAGCAGTTGATTAGTTAATTTACAGCAGGTGCCATCATCTGTGAAGCAGCGGAATGGCGAAGTGGCTGCATAGGCCGCTCGCCTCCTCTCCCGGCCGCGCTATGCGTTTTCCCAGTATCACAATCCTGTGATATCCGTCAGAGTGACATCCCTCGGCTTTATTAACAGTTTGCACCACTAGACCGACCGGAGGATCCATGAAAGAGCAGCACCCCATCACCCCTCCATCGACACATCACTATAAGGAACGGAAGATTAATTTGACCCCGATTCAGCAAGTGGATGGAACATGGGTTTGTCGCTACATCATTATTGAACATGGGCCACATGAAGAGTGTGTTCAACAGAACTTTCCGTCTCGGGAAGCCGCCGAACTCGCCGCTCTTCAAACAGCCAAAAGCCTCATCGATTTACGCTGAGTGTTACTGATGCTAGTTCCTGATGGTATCGATGACATCCTTTCTCGTTGAACCGCCAGTGGATGGGTACACATCACCTTGGGATCCCACATCCTCGATGACATCCGTTCTCTTTTCCTTCCCAGGGGTCATACTGTCAGGCTGCGCGCCTTTCTTTGGAGGTTGGTCCACGACATCCACTCTCTCCTGACTTCCCGCCTTCTTCGCACTCTTGGACGCCGCATTCTCTTTTGCCCTCTCTTTTTTCCCGATTGTGTCGGTAGCAAAGCTGCTGGAAGGGCTCAAGGCTAGAGTTGCAGCAAGCACCGATAAAAATCCAACTGTTACTAGATTCTTCTGTCTCATGTCATCCTCCTCTAAGTGATGTTGTTCCTAAACACTAATAGCAACGTAGTATAGTTCGCCCGAACGCCGTACTAGGGAAATGCATAGCGGAACGATGATGAGAAAAGACGCGAGCAATTCTGGATCAAACTAAGGAGATGGGCAAAACCCACTTATCGATCATTACGGTCAGTGTCAACTCGGTCACAGTAGCATCAACGTCACGTTGGATTTATACTCGCACTTCTTTGAGGGAGACCATCGGGATCAAAGTTCACCAGCTCGACGATGCTGTTGAAGGGAGTGCAAAGAGACTCAACCATCCCGAAAACGCGACCCAGATGGACCCTCGGTTGGAATGAGTGAGTGCCAATCAAGCGAACCTACTGCAATCACATCACACGCACGGAGGGGTGACGGAGCGGCCGAACGTGCCGGTCTTGAAAATCTTCCGGCGTGAAATCTTAAACCCTGCGAAAAACTTCGGAACGCAGCGTCAACACTGACGATTCCCCTACTTCCCTGCGTACTGTCCTCTACCGTCTATTACCGGGGTTTACCGCTCCGTTGTCCCCCCGGATTTCCCCCCGTCTTTTCGGTCACCAAAATTAGTTCGGCATGCTATGCACTTCACATTTTTCTTGATAATATCCCTCTCCGTTAACCTCGATATAAGGAGCCTGGATGAGTGAACGGATACCCCGCAATCAGGAAGAAGACCTGCATCGCCAGGAGCTGTTTCGAAAAGCAAGAAAAGGCGACGACCAGGCCGCACGGGAGTTACAGAAAGTCTATGGCGTGCGGCTTTGGTCAGAAAAGGAAAAGGCCAAACTCGTGTATGAACCTCCTAAACGCAGTAGCAAGAAGTCGCAAAGCTCAAAACGAACTTCGCACTAGGCCGAGGTTTACCGCCGTCTTGTTACTGCGTTGAGTCGATCATTTCCATGAGTCGGTCCAGCATTTCCTGAATCGCTTCTCTCTCCGCATCCGTCAGATCGTCAAGTTGCAGAACACTTTCGCTGGCTTCCATATAGTCACGCACGATTTGCCGGGGAATAGACATGCGGTGGCTAGGCTAATGATGATGGCCTTTCGCCAGTTTTCCTAAAGCCTCGGTGTACTCGTCCACCGATTCTTTCGCTAATGTATAGCAGCGGCACGCCTCCCGTTCGAGCCCGTCCTGATCCTTGATGATGACTCGATTGATCCCCAGTTCCAAGATTCCTTGCTTCTTAAATTCCTTCAGCGCTTCTTTCACGATTGCGGAATCCACCCCCACTTGCAGCGCAAGAAAGTCACTGGAGAACGGAAACGTCTCCAACCCTGTTCGTTGCCAATGGGCTTTGAGCCAGCGGGCGAGCCGGGGAGCCGGAGAATGGAATTGGCTGCACCCCACTGAAATAACGGCAATGTTCATGATGAGTAAGTTATAGCGGGCCAGCGCGGCGTGCAGATACGGCAGACTCGTGAGCGTGTCCATCACGACGGCCGTCGCAAGACGTATTGCGGTGCCGTGGATTTGAACCATAGCCATACATGGGGAACGGTCATCGCCTAACAAAATAGACGCTCCGCTACAGCCTTCGCGTCCCGTCACGGTCACTTCGACGATGTGTTCCTGATCCTGAACGTTGGTCATGCTAATGGCGGAATTAATTGGAAAGTGAAGAAATTGAATCGGACGACCGGCTTCTTCAATAATGTCGCCGAGGTGTAAGTCGACGATTTCGCAAGACGGGGTAATGAGCTGGCGCTCCGAGACAGGGAGGCTTTGTAAGATGCTGTGTTTCGCAAGGAGGTCATTAAGTTCCATACCGTGATCCTCAGTTATTCAACAAACTATCGCAATAGGAGAAACCCTTGCGACAGTTCCTCAGCGTTGTTTCTCTTGGTATTTGGTAATTTCCGGTTATCTTTTCTGAAAGCAGACGCATATGCTTTCCCCTCGTTTCCCTAATTAATTCACTACGGCTGTTCACTCCGCTTTCTTCTTGGTACCCTGATACTCAAGGATAGTCGTTATAACCAAGGAGTTGAGGTGGGAGATAAATGGTCCCTGAACCAAGAGGAAGAAGAGCTGCATCGTAAGAGTTTGTTTCGAAAGGCGAGGAAGGGCGACGTGCAAGCTAAGCACGAGTTGCAAGAAGTCTACGGCGTGCGCCTATGGTCGGAGAAAGAACTGGCCGCGTTAGCCTATGACACGCCCAAACGCGGGAAAGGGCCGGCTCGAAAAGCGTGAGCTAAGTCTCGCACTCGCGTTGTGAGGCGAGCATCTCCGAAATCCGCTCCAACATGTCCTGCATCACTTCGATCTCCGAATCCGTAAAGTCTTCAAGTTTCATCAGGTCTTCGCTGGCCTTGATGTAGTCACGAATGATTTGTCGAGGAATAGGCATACGACTCCCCTCACAAAGAACGAGAACGGAAATGACCGTTACTTCGCGGTGGACGGAGCGGAGAGTTTTCCGACTTCCATCTCACAATATCTAATGATCGCCATTTCCTCGATCGTGAGGGGGCGAGGACTCTTCGCGGCTGACAAAAGATCCTCGCAGACTTGGAGGTACCGCTGAACTTCGGCGCGGACTTTGAGATTGAGATAAGTCGCCATAGCGACCACCTTTCTCACAAAGGTCGGCGGTCGGGCCTTCCAGGAGGCCGTCGGCAGATGTGGGTTAGAAGTAGAGTTGCACCCTGGACCTTTGAAGAGACGATGTCAATGGGGGAACATCAAGTTCTAAATAAATTTGATAAAAAGAAGATCTGGGTCGCCAGAGACTGTATCGAAAAGCTACAAAGCCACGCAGGAGCTACACGAAACCTACGGCGTGCGACTTTGGTCCGAGAAGGAACGGGCGAAGTTGGTCTATGACACGCCCCAACGCGGGAAACGGAGGTCTTGATCACCTAGGGTGCAAGACGATTAACATCGGTGTTCTTTACGTGAACTAAAGCTTCTCTCAGGCTAGGCAAAGAACGTGGGTCGATAAACCGAGGCTTGCCCGCACTATCTGGCTGCTCTAAGACGACCATATAAACAACTTTTTCATAGCGTTTGTGATCAACAGCACGATGGGCAACCATCAGAAATTTGACGAACGAAAGTATTTGCACTTTAGAACCAGCTGGAATACCAGGAACCTCTCCCCGTTCGATTGAAGGTTTAAAAAAACGTACCCCCTCAAGTGCATTCTGACCTATTTTTTCGAGCGCCTTGTACCTGATTTCTCCAGCTTTCAACTCGTCGAGTATCCACCATGGAGTTCCTATGGTTTCATTGAGGCGATATGTCTGACTTAACTTTTCATTAAACGGAGGACCTGCAAATTGAATGTCGTAAGTATCAATGGAAATGTTCGTCACCGAATATGTACCCTCATTCCTAAGGACAATTTGTGCTCCATCCTTTGATATCGGAACGACTTCCATGATCAATTCTGGTTCGATCTGGGCTTGCAGGGCATTCTGAGCAATCTGAATTTGATAGGCTGAGACCATCACAAGGAATGCCGTCAACAATGTGTAAAACCCTGTCACCCAAACCAATCTCTTCGACTGTTTGGTAGCGGACTCCGAACTGGCATGAAGCTGACTCCTTGATTCCTCTATCTGATCATTCAACGTTTCTATCCGACTACCTAGGGTGGCACTGAGAGAATGTATCCCGTGTGTAAGATTTTGAAGATCACGGCTTAGAGTTGTAGAAAGTTGTGTCTGAAGTCGTGCCAGGGATGCTTCGCCGCTCTCTCCATTACCGCCTCCAGCGTTAATATTTCGGAGTAAATGCTCTATCCATGGCGACAGTTTGACTGGTTCGTCTGGTATTTCCATACCTGGATCTTTCAAGAAATCAAGCTTCTTGGCTATGGTTTTTGCCCAACCTGGATTTTGATCATCGTAACAAGGTCTGCACGGCCAAGTTTTGCGCTAATTCCTTCATCGATAAATGACTTTAGGAGTGCTTTACCTGCTTCTTCAGCATGATGTCCGCCTCGCTTATCTACATTGACCACCACGCCGGTAGCTAGTCCCAACAGAGATTTGTGTGTATCGACCTTTTGAATTGTCCATCCTGCATGGCTTAAAGTTTCAGCAATGATATTGGAGAATCCAGATGGTTCTGGCACATGAGGATATGTAACGATTTCAAAGGTAGTTCCTCGGAAAGCCTTGACCTTATCTGTAATGCGAAATTGCTGCTCCGCGGTGAGTGTTCGAGGAGCCCGGAGTCTTTCTATTTCCAGAGTCAATTGTGCGATCACAATATCTTTATCACGCAGATCCTTTGCTAAAATCTCATCTTTTTCCCTGATGAGTTCGGTTTGAACTTTGGCAAGAGCTTTAGATTCTCGAAAAGCCATAAATTGGACCATCACAAGAAAGACAGCTGATAGTGCAGCAACAATCAGCCCAACAATAATCCAACTATTCCACGAATCCACCGATTGGCCTAAGCGTTGTACTTCCTCAGATATCGATTGGATGTCTGCCATTTGATAGTCATACCCGATTGGGTTGCATGTATTTGAATGGATACATCATGAAACGGTCTACGCTCAGAATATAAAAAGGTCAATAGTAATGGAGAGGCTATAGGCTCTTCGTGGTATTAATCCCATGTCCCGAGTAAAATCGCCACGGGAATAGACCTATAGTTGTATGTTGATACTTAGGGTAGAGTTGCCTACAATATTTGGAGCATTACCGTGATCGCTGCTTCTCTATGCTGAGACCTCCTAAAACCTTTTTGTTTCTATCACTATTATTGTTGGTCGTATCTTCCTGCGCTTCTCCCTCAAAGCGGAATCTCAACGAGTTCATCTTGAAAGATGGTACGAGAATAAAGTGTGTCGAGCCTCCTCCAGATGTAGTTACAAAGGGTATTAAGGTAAATGCAGAAGTGGCAGCTCAAAAAGTCGGCAGCCTCTTAAAAGGAACGGGTGGTGTTGATGTTGACATAGAGAGAATCAGGCAAGAAGTCCCTCCCGATGTTTCGACATTTGAAATAGTCGAGTATAGAATCTGCATCCAGTATGTGAATGGCCTTTTGTCAAAAGGCGAGTACAACGCATTCACGCGTCAAATTCTCCCGGCCCTCAAGAACAAGATTCCAGAACAGGAGGCAGCACAGCTCGTTATTGAAGGTGTTGATGATCCTTTAGCTCTCATCCCACAGACCAACCAACCTAGACCACCAAAGGCACTAAAGTTTGCAAAGATTAAGGTGAGCAATACCGGAGGGGTGCGTATCTCCAATATAGGGGTTGCTGTAATAAAAGTTAACGGCAGTCGAGATTGTCGATTTCAACTTGCGGTGTCGTCCTGGGATACCGTCTTTATAAACCCCAACCCGCCGGTCCCGAAAATATCTGTGGATCTCAATCCTGGCGATGACGCTTATTTTGATGCTGTAATTGAGTGCAACGGGAATCCATGTACTAAAGGCGAATTGGCAATCCCATTTATTGAGAATGGTCAAAGGCACTTTGTCGCGTCAGTGGAGCATAAGGTCTCACGATTGGAGGAGTTTACCGTCCGAGTCTCCGGTGATATGGCGAAAGCGCTGACAGCAACGTTCAAAGTGATAAAGCAAGGGACGGAAGAATATTTGTTCCTTCAGGCAACATAAGCATATTTGAACGACTCCTTTTCACAGCCAAAGACATAACCTCCCCACCTAGGTGTCTCCACGAATAACGAAGGTCCCTCGACTGGCGTAGAGTCCCGGTCGGATCGAGGGTGACTTCCTTGATCCGGGGGAACAACCCGGTCGCATAGACTGCCCCCAACACTACAAATCATTAAATCTACTTTCAAATCTTCCTCTGGGATTTGATGTTTTAGCGTTGGAGTGCTCTATGACGAAGCGTCGTGCTATCATTTCCCGTCATCGCCAGTCGATTACCCCTTCAACCCCGTTTCGGCGACTCCCCGTCTAGCTCTCGAAAGCCGACGTGATTGCCTATTTCCGGCTCGGTCGCACGGACGCGCAGGCCATTCGACGCCGCTGATCGTCGATGCCTGATCCAGGGCGTCTGGAAAATAGGCAAATACCAACTCCAGGACCCGTTCTATGTTCACATTATGGAAATTATGCGGCGTCATCCGTCGCGCCCGTCGATTCGACTGGTGTTCGTGCCTCAAATGCTGGGGCGGCGCTCCCGAGGAAAAGCGGATGGGTGTTTACCAAGTCCAACGGAACCCCGTATACTGCCGTCGGAGTCTTCCCGCGGCTCTATGGGAAGACCGAACGTCAAGAACCATCGTAAGAGCTCCCGGTC
>CAZPNQ010000063.1:0-22150 GCA_964587955.1 uncultured Nitrospira sp. | reverse complement strand
GAACGAAACGGCGAGGCCGAGTCCGGAGAGATCGATGAAAACGATTCGGCCATCGTGCGACTCGCGAATCAGGTGATCGCTGAAGCCTATCGGCTAGGTGCCTCGGACGTCCATATTGAACCCTATTCGGATCGTAAGGAGACGGCAGTACGGTTCCGTGTCGACGGAACTTGTTTTACGTATATGCGTATTCCTGCGGCCTATCGGCGCGCTATTGTTTCACGATTGAAAATCATGGCCAACCTCGATATAGCCGAACGCCGGAAACCGCAGGACGGAAAAATCCGTTACAAATTAGCGAAGAATCGTGAAATTGAACTACGAGTCGCAACATTGCCTACGGCCGGAAACAATGAGGATATGGTACTGCGCCTTCTAACAGCCAGGGACACCATGCCCTTGGAGGCCATGGACTTTTCCCAAGACGTTCTACAGATCGTTAAGGAACTGTCCGAGCATCCACATGGCATCTTCCTTTGTGTGGGGCCGACTGGCTCGGGGAAAACCACCACCCTGCATGCCATCATGAAACACATCAACACCGATGAGCGAAAGATTTGGACTGCCGAAGATCCCATCGAAATCACGCAGGAAGGGTTGAGACAAGTTCAGGTGCATCCTAAAATCGGGCTTACCTTTCCCGCCGCGATGCGCGCATTCCTTCGGGCCGACCCGGATGTCATCATGATAGGAGAAATGCGCGACAAAGAAACAGCCGATATTGCGATAGAAGCTTCGCTCACCGGTCATCTGGTGATGAGCACGCTCCATACCAATAGCGCAGTAGAAACAGTCACTCGATTACTGGACATGGGTTGCGACTCATTCAACTTTGCCGACGCCATGCTGGGGGTGCTGGCCATGCGCCTCTGCAAGCGCATCTGCTCTCATTGCAAAGAAGCCTACCACCCCACTCAGCAAGAGTATGAGGAGCTCGTGCAAGGCTATGGAACGCGATACTGGGAAAAACTAGGTGTTACCTACACGGATGACTTGGCAATCTACCGCGGGCGTGGTTGCGAGATCTGCAATTACAGCGGATTTAAGGGACGAGTGGCACTGCACGAACTCCTGGTTGGCTCAGAGGAAATTAAGAATCTGATCCAAGCCAGAGCGAGAACAGCCGAAATTCTCAGCGTGGCGATGCGGGATGGAATGGTCACCTTGTTACAGAATGGTATCCAGAAAGTTTTGAATGGGGTAACGACCTATCGGCAAGTCCGAGCCGTTGCGATAAAGTAGCCTTGATAGTCAGTAAGCAACTAAGTGGAATTAGTCAGGATGTTCGCTCCACCAACGAAACGAACGCGCTCAGCTTCATGAGCATATCGGGACGAATGGGAATAAATTCCAGCTCACATCGGTGTTCGGAAGCCAACTAATTCCGGCCAATTGATCTTGACCGGCTCCTCGCCGGCTTGTTTAAAAGATCGATATCCAGCGAAGCGTAGGACGAGACAGAGAGAGGGCGTCCCGCAGTGGCGACCTTGAATTCTGCAAACAAGCGATCGCCCCTTTGCTGCACCAAACAGTACAGCGTCTCTGCCGAAAATTGTCGTGCATCTGCGCGAAAAATGACCAGAATTCCTAGGCCTCTGCCAAGAATGAATACCATCAAATCAAGTGGTTACACGGAATACGCACCTCATTGAGAGCGGCATGCCCCTTGCTCGTTTTACCCGCGCCATGATTTGCCCGATGACAGCACTCCAAGAATACCGATCAAGGCAAGAGGGATTTACTTCTCTCGAACTGATGATCGTCGTGGCCATCGTGGGAGTTCTCGCGGCCCTGGGAGTGACAAACTTTGGGGTATGGAAGGCACGAGCCGATCTGAAGTCTGCGGTGACAACCATCCAACATGAACTCGCAGTAGCGAGAATGATGGCAATGAGCCGCAATCTAACGGTTACCTCCACCGTTGCCGTCACGCCGACCGTAGTAACGGTGACAACATTCAATACGAATACGGGGGCAGTTCTAGCCTCTTCGAGCAACAACTACGCGCATGTCAACAGCTTACTTGCTCAGGTGGCAGTTGGCCCGCCACCGACGTGGGGAGCGGTCCCAAACACGAACGTGACTTTCAACTCCACGGGTTTTCGTGTGGGTGGGACAGTAGCGGGATCTCAAAACCAGGTTTTTGCCGTCGATAACGATCTGACGCCGAATCCACTCCGCTACACGATTCAAGTCACTCAGCGTGGCTTAGTCACATGGTGCGGGAGCGACTTTTGTCAGGGGACACATTAGAGAGGTCTTGGTGAAGCGGAAAAAGCTTGAAGAGGGATTTACCTTGATCGAGGGAATGGTTGCGACAGCCATTTTGTCAATCGGGGTGCTGGCACTGGCCGGATTGCATGGCATCTCCCTGAAACGAAATGTCGACTCGACAGAACTTTCTCTTGCGTCAAATATGGCCAATGAGATGGTAGAGCGAATTAGGTACAACAGAAGAAACGCCGCCGCGTACAACGGAATTGACACATCGGCAGCCTGCGCTCAGAACCCGATCACTCAGCCAATGGCTTTGGGAGATTGTACTCAATGGCGAACTATGATGACGACCCAACAGACCGCGGGAGCCAGCCAGGCTAACGTCCTTCCTGCGGTAAGGGGACAGGTTCAGGTGAATCCTATTGCGACCAATCCATCGCTGGGACAGAACGCGGTCCTGGTGACTGTAACCTGGTCAGGCCTCTCGATGGGCAATGCGCCAGGAACCACAAGAGCGGTGAGAGTCAATACGGTTATAGCTCCTGAATGAATTGAAAACGGAAGGTGCCTGTAGCATGACAACAGATCAAGTTCACTGGAGGGATGAGAGAGGCTTTACCCTGCTGGAACTGATGATCGCGGGCATCATTGCGGTTGGAGTCCTCGCGGCATGTTTTACGATTCTCACATCAACGGAAAAGGCGACTGCCACAACGGGCCAGGCCGTAGAGACCCAACAGAATGTTCGAATTGCCATGGATATGCTTTCACGCGATATCAAACAAGCGGGTTTCGGGATGCGTCAAGCGGTCGGCAATTGTCCAACAGCGATAGTTCCCAGAGATGAAACTCCGGTGGGGCCAGATCGGGGGCCCGACCGGATCAGTCTCGTCGTGCCGGTTGGGAACACTGTAGGAATTGTGGCAGGCAATCCGTTAGGTCTGGCGGCCGTACCGCCATGGATACTCCAGACCCCGGCATTCCCTGGGTTCAATTCATTGACTCTCAACTCAGCACAAGCTGTTACCGACATGAATGCTGAGGCAGGGGGAACTCTGGTTGGATCGTTCATCACTCTCGCGGGGGCAGAAACAGTTCAGGTGACGGGTAGTGGTGGAACGGCGATCAATGTGAATCAGGGCAGCCCATCTGCGCAATTTGGGGCAAACACACCGGTATATCTGCTGCGATGCATTACCTATCAAGTGATTCCCCCGCCTGATCCGAACGGTCTCTGCGATGGCCGTTTTCCTTGCCTGGTTCGAGGAGTCGCACCTAATGCGGCCTTGAACTGCGATGTTCCGAATAGTCCATGCCTTCCGATCGCAGACGAAATCGAAGATATTCAGTTTGCATACGCGTGCGACGGATGTGTGTTCGGAGTCAATGGCGGAGTTCCCAATGAGATCATTGACGACCAGGCTGGAAGCGTGGCTGGTTATGACGCATTGGATTTCGTGACAAATGCGTGGAATGTGGCGCCGATGCTTCCCAGCACCATTAGAATGGTTCAAGTGGCGGTCGTGGGACGTCAGCGCGTGGCAGACCAGGGCGTCGGCGAAGGCAACGTGCAGACTATTCGAAGCAGCCAAGTGTTACAAGTGCTCGATCATAATCATGCCGCCGGGGTCTTTGCCGCCGGAGATTTTGCAGCGCTGAATCCGGCATACAACTCAGTTCGACACAGGATGTTCACCAGGATCATCGAAGTGCGTAACCAGGGATCATAGTTCTAGGAGGTTATGCGTGTACAAGGCATATCGACGAACAATCGCATGGAATCGAACGGCCACGGATGAGCGAGGCTTCGCACTGCTCGGGGTCTTCGTCGCTATTCTCATGATGACCGTTCTGGGAATTGCAGCATTGACAATGACCGGATTAGAAAATCGCATGGCAGGGTTTGCTGGAACGTCGGATGCCGCCATGACGGCGGCAGAATCCTGTGCAGGAACAGCGGCCAACGTCATCGACCAAGTCATTGCCCTTGGAGACGTGCCATCAGCATATATTGTGGGTGGGGCCGGTGCGCTCAACCCCGTCGTTCCAGCGAACGCAGAAAACCCTGCATTTCCTCCGACTTTGACACAGGAAATCAAGGATGAGAGTGGAACAGGGGCAAACCATCCGGATATTGCTCTCGGGGCGGGTGCCAGTCCGGACATTCAGTTCAATGTCGGCCCTATGACAGTCGTTGGAGATATCGATCGGTTGTATATCAGGAATCCGCCAGGTTGTGCCCTCGAGTTTTCTCAGGACAGTTCGACCTCGGGCTGTGCCGAAATCATCTATCGAGTCGATTGCCAGGCGCAGAACGTGGCGACAGGGATCGTAAGTCGGACTACGGCAACTTATGCCTGTCGAATGAATAAAGACACATGTCAGAAAAAGTATATGTAAGAAAGACTCCGGTCCCATGATGAAGGTAGGGAGCTACAGCAGGAGGAGAAGACCATGAAGATAAGACTAAGAATTAATCAACCTCTCGTACTTCTTGGTCTGGTGACCACGCTTCTCCTGGGATCGGCAGTCTTCATTGAAGCTCAGATGAATTCGTCTGAGAGTCGTGACGGCGGTATTTGGGGAGACCTCGGCTATCTCAACAATACGTCGGTCGTGGTGGACGGCAATCGATATTTTTATGCGCCGAATGTGATTATCCATACCCGTGCCGTCACGCCGGATAAACGTGGGAACGTGAAAGTTATCTTGGATGAGCGAGGGCGAGCCATAGAAGTGAGTTTCTACGGTATCGAGGAATCGGAAGCGATGACCAGGTACTTTAGGTACGACGGATAGTTCAGACTATGACTGTCACAGTGAGCATGAGAGCTAGCGTGAGGAGGAGTACCATGAAAAAGATCCTCGGTGGGCTCTTGTCGGCGTACATGTTGGTCAGTTTCGGCCAGTTCGCCTCAGCGGCTGCTCCCCCAATGTCCGCCTATACTGCCTATCCGCCGTTCATCAACCAGACTGCTCCCCCTTTGGTCATGCTGGCGATGTCCAAGGATCAGAAGATGTTCTTCAAGGCATACAACGACATCATGGATCTGGACAACGACGGATCCATCGATACGACCTACAAGGACACGATCAACTATTACGGCTACTTCGATTCGAGCAAGTGTTATAGCTACAACTCGGGCAGCAATCGTTTCGAGCCGGCGGCAGCTGCGACCGGCGCAAATCTCCACTTTTGCGATGGGACCAAGTGGAGCGGCAACTTCATGAACTGGGCGACGATGGCAAGAATCGACGTTGTCCGGAAGGTACTGTACGGAGGGTTGCGCGTCGTCGATACGGGCGGTGCCAGCGCGGTGACGGTCCTTCAGCGGACCATTCTGCCGCAGGACAACCACTCGTGGGTTAAGGCCTACAATGGGCCCAATATCGGTCAGTTGACTCCAAATGCGTGGGCCAGCATCAGCGTGTGCAATTTCAATTCATCCGGAACGTCGACGACTCTTCCGGTTGTGTGGATTATGAACGGCTATTTTCCCTATGCCGCCAGCACGGAAGTCCGACAGTGCACGAATCAGTTTAACGGTGGGCCCGCCCTGGTCGCGGCATACAACTACCGGGCCCAAGTACAAGTCTGCGTTACCGGAATGTTGGAAGCAAACTGTGAACGGTATTTCAACAGCAGCACATCAGTCGTGACGCGCAAACCTGTCGGCCTTATCCAACGGCAGGGACTCAATACTCAGGGTACCGACGATCAGAGCGATGACACGATCCTCATGAAGTTCGCCATGATGAGCGGTAGTCATGCGAAGAATTTCACCGGAGGGGTGCTCCGTAGCAACGTGGTCGATGTGAACAATGAAGTCAATGCCAGCGATGGCACCATCAAGACCGCGACGTCGAAAATCATCAAGAACATCGATAACTTTAGGATGCTCGGCTACAACTACGCGACAGGGTACTACAATCTAGGGGCGAGTGAAGGCACGTGCACGACTTCGACGCCGACAGATGGTGACTGTAAGAGCTGGGGAAATCCGATCGGAGAGATTCTCTACGAAGCGATTCGGTACATCAAAGGTCTGACAAATCCGACGAATCAATACAAGGCTGCCACGCCTGACCATTCAGGATCTCCGCTGACGGTCGAGTCGAGCTGGGTCGATCCCTATTCAGTCTGCCCATACTGTTCAAAACCCTATGTGTTGCTATTTAGCGATGCGTTCCCAACTTTCGACTCAGATCATCTACCAGGCTCTTATTGGCCCAGTACCATCAGTACGGCTGATACGCCGAGTGTTCAGACATTGATCGCCAATTCCGGGATCAACACGTTGGAGGGCATCGGCAACGTCTTCATCGGACAGTCTTTGGGAACGTACGACAAGGCTTGCACGTCCAAGGCCGGAAATTTTGCCTCCATCCGAGGGCTTTGTATCGAGGACCCCAATAAATTCGGTTCGTACTATTCAGCCGGATTAGCCTGGCACGCCAAAACGACGGACCTGCGCGGGGCGTTGGGGCTCGACACGACCAACACAGTCAAGCAGAGCATCACGACCTATTCCGTCGCCATGAGTACGCCGTTCCCTGTGTTGGACTTCATGGTAGGGACCAGTAAGGTGCAGCTCGTGCCGATTTTCCACGACGGGTGCCCTGCGGCGACGGGATGGGCCGGTTGTACGAGCCAGGGCCAATTTGGAGACGACACGAAGGGTTCATTGGCGGACTTCAAATACTGTGACAACGATACTGACTGGAGTACGGAACAAGGGGCGCCTAACAACTTCACTTCTTGTTTTGACATCCTGTGGGACGACTCGGAATATGGCCAGGACTTCGACCTGGATATTCGATACCGCATTTATGTCAAGACGAGCGGAGCTAACATTACGGTCAAGACCAAGGGACTCTATTCGAACTCGGGCCACACTAACTATGCCGGATACTTTATCTCGGGGGTGGCTGGAACAGGGGATTACCTGGAAATCCGTTGCGGAGGGTCCCTTGCAGGGAGCACAGACTGTGACCGCGCTTCGGATGGAAACGAAACAGCCATCAATACCAGAACGTTCACTCCGGCTGGTACAGCCACGCAGTTCTTGAAAGATCCGCTCTGGTATGCCGCGAAGTACGGCGGATTCACCGATAAAGACAATAATAACCAACCGAATCTTCCGGAAGAATGGGACCAGGACGGCAACGGCATCCCGGATACCTATTTCTATGCGGCCAATCCGCTTGAACTCGAATCGAAACTCGCAGCGGCCTTCGCGTCCATCCTAAATCAGGCCTCGTCTGGGACGGCTGCGTCAGTTCTGGCGTCGTCCTTCACCGGTGACGGCTCAACCTACCAATCATTCTTTTTCCCGACGCAGTTCGAAGGCACTCGCGAAGTCAAGTGGACCGGCTATCTGCAAAGTTTGTTTGTCGATGCATTCGGTAACTTCCGTGAAGATACGAACGCGGACGGCAAGTTGACGTATGCACAGGACGACATTGTAGTGACTCGATTTGACGTGGCCAGCAGTCAAACCAAAGTCGACCGATACAAAGACATTGCTCCGGCCGATGGCGTAGCTGATACGACAGTTCCGTATCAAACCGTCAATCTCGTTGAGTTGAGACCGATTTGGGAGGCGGGAAAAGCGCTGGCAAAGACTGTTCCGGCGGCGAGGGACATTTGGACGTGGATTGATGTCGATGGAGACGGTGATGTCGATTCGTCTGAGTTTATCCCATTTACCACCGCCAAGGCGGCTGAATTGAAGCCGTTCTTACGAGCAGATTCGACGGGATCGTATACCTCCACCAACCTGATTGATTTCATTCGAGGAACTCACATCAACGGATTGAGAGATCGCCGACTAACCGTGGATGGGACGCTTGAAGTTTGGAAGTTAGGCGATCCGATGTATTCAACGGCGGTGGTTGTGGGAGCACCATCGTCGAGGTTTGACATCATCTATGGCGATGCAGGCTATGGTCAGTTCTATAAAATGTATCGCACGAGAAGACAGATTGCCTATATGGGGGCGAACGACGGAATGCTGCACGCCTTCGACGGGGGCTTCTACCACATCTCTAATGGAGTCCATAACGGCTGTTTTACCTTGAACATCACTGACGACTGTACCACCCAAACCAGTGTCAACCTAGGCAAAGAAAAGTGGGCATTCATTCCGCAAGAATCGTTGCCGCATCTTCGCTGGCTCGCGCAGCCTGATTACACACACGTGTACTATGTCGATCTCAAGCCGCGGGTTGTCGATGTCCGAGTGTTTTGCGAGCCCGCCGGTTCGGGAACTCCTGCGGGCTGCATTGCCGGCCAAACCGGTGTGTCTCATCCCGGGGGATGGGGAACAGTGATAATCGGTGGGATGCGCATGGGAGGCAGCTGTAAAAATTGCAGCGCCACTCAAGGTGCGCCCATGACCTATTTTGCAGATTTTGACAACAACGCGGCGACGGCCGATACGGAGAGAAGCTTTTACAGCACCTACTTTGCGTTGGATATCACAGATCCGGATTCACCGCCAAAGTTGTTGTGGACATTCACCGATGACAATCTCGGCTTTTCCACGAGTATTCCGACGGTCGCGCGCGTGCTTCCATCCATTGATCCGAAGAATTCCTCTACAAACGAAAAATGGATCGCTTTGTTCGGATCAGGGCCGACCAACTATGACGCTGGTTCTTCACAGCAGTCCCGTCTCTTTGCTGTCGACATGGCAACCGGCAATCTGGAGACGGTATTTCCGGTCGGATCCGTGAACGCCTTCATGGGCGATATCGTGACGGTCGATTATAATCTCGACTTCCGAGTCGACGTTGCCTATATGGGGCGAGTGCTCACCAATACCTCGCCGAATCGAGGCAAGCTGTACCGCCTGACGACAGACTGTCTTACCGCAACCGGGCCTACGGGAAGCTGTCCGACCAACTCAGATCAATGGGGGCTCAACTCAGGAGGTAACAGAATTCCCACGGAGATCCTCGATACATTTACGGATGCGGGTGGTGCGACACGTTCACTGGGCCCTGTCCCCTTCGCACCCTCGGTCGTCATGGATGATGCGTACAAAATGTGGCTTTTCACGGGCACAGGCAGGTATTTCAGCAACGCTGATAAGACGGATACCTCAGCACAATACCTCGTGGGTGTGAAGGATTCCGTCTTAACCGGCGGTTGTACCCAAACCACCGACACCAATTGTCACGATGACGACCTCGCTGATCTGACTGGAATAACCGTCTGTGCGGTTGGAATTGGATCCTGCACCACATCCAATCAGGTGAGTGGTATTACTGGTGTATCGACTTATTCAAGCCTCATCGCATTGGTGCGCAGCAAAGATGGGTTCGTGCGAATCCTACCGACAGGAGAACGAACGACTGCCCGTTCCACGATCTTTGGCGGGATCGCATTCTTCCCAGTCTTCGTGCCCAATACAGACATTTGCGTGGCAAGTGGTACAGGATACCTCTATGCCCTCTATTACCTCACCGGTGGTCCCTATTCTTCACCGATAGCCGGCACGACAACGGCAGGTACCAACCAAAACATTGCTGACAAGCTCGGCGGGGCGCAAGGCGTGGGAGCGCAAGCCTCCGTTCAGGTAACCAAGAGCAGCGGTGGCGGTTCGGAAAAAACCAAAGTATGCCAGACGACAAGCACTGGTGCACAGTCATGCGCTGTCACAAGTCCGGCACTATCGACTACCAGTCGCTATATTGCTTGGATCAATCAGCGAGACTAGTTGGTCAATTGGTGTCCCTCGCCATGAGGGACACCAGGTGTGAATTGAACAGGTTTTCCGTACGCCGTCATGAACTATGCGTTGAATTTCACCCTAGGATTACTCAGCTGTGCATCGCTGATCGGTTGTAACGGTCGTGGACAGGAAAGCGGTTCTGACGGAAGTGCATCTGCAATTGACAATTCCTCTCTGAGCGTACAAGAAGCCAGCCTCCATCCAAATCCGATAACAAGGCCAGGCCCTGTGTCAGTTTCTCTCAGCACACGAGACTTCGGCAGGGAAGGCATTATGTTTCAGTACCGGTGGTATGTGAATGACATGCTTATCCCGGGAGAAACCGGTACATATGTATCGACGGAAAACCTGAAACGGGGGGATCTAATTGTGGCGGAGGTCACACCCGTTCGTGGGAAAACGATCGGGATCTCCTACAAGACGGCACCAGTCAGAATTGCCAATAGCCTTCCATCTGTCGATCAAGTCGGGTTGCCGGAGGTTATCTTGGCGGGAGACCCCATTCAAGTGGAATTTGTGGTCAAGGATTTAGATAACGACGAAGTTCGGTCCCGGTTTCGATGGTTGAAAAATCAGGACATGGTGGCAGAAACCGAAGAGCCTGTCTTGGAGACCAAGGGATTTGTTCGGGGAGATGCTATCCGAGTCGCAGTCATTCCGCGAGACGGCGTGGGTGAAGGAAAAGAATTCCTTTCCGCTCCCGTCGTTGTCGGAAATAGTGTTCCACGCTTTACTTCCAATCCGTCCCCGAAAGTCGAAGACGGAATCTACAGATACCAGGTTTCCGCCGTGGATCCAGATGGAGACCAGATAACTTTCGAACTTGGGCATGCCCATCCAGGGATGTCACTCAATAAAATGACGGGGCAGCTACATTGGTCAATCCCTACAGGCCTGACGGGGTGGCGTAGAATCACGATTATCGCCAAGGATGACCAAGGAGGGCAGGTTTCGCAGGAGTTTGACCTTAATATTCCCAGTCCACCTTCCGGACCCCCAGGGACATGACGGCTTCATTTCCTATTTCTTTCGCTTGTCTCATCCTTTTCTTCCCTGGTACAATCTATTTCATTCACTCATGTAGGAGGGAGACTACCTCACACTCGTGCGCAAACTTAAACTAAGAGAAGGCACCAACACCGCCGCCTTATTCGGTCACCATGACCGGCATCTCAAGTTGATTGAAGACGAGTTGGGTGTCCGACTCTCTGCCCGCGGAGAAGAACTCACGCTGGACGGTCTTCCCGAAGCCGTCCGCCAAGCCGAACGGATCCTCGTTGAGCTTGCCTCTTTGACCAACCAAGGAATGACACTCCAAGCTGAAGATGTCACCCATGCGCTCAGCGCATTGCGCCGAACCCCCGAGGCTTCACTCAAAGACGTGCTCGGTGAAGCGGCAATGATCGTCACGAAAAAACGGTTTGTCGGTCCCAAGTCCCCGACTCAGAAAATGTACATCGAGGCGATCGAACAACACGACATCGTCATCGCCATCGGACCTGCCGGGACAGGAAAGACGTATCTGGCAATGGCCATGGCCGTCAGTGCATTGATCAATAAAGAGGTGAGCCGGATTATTCTTGCCCGCCCTGCAGTGGAGGCGGGCGAAAAACTCGGTTTTCTACCCGGCGATATATACGAGAAAGTGAATCCCTATCTTCGGCCGCTCTACGACGCACTGTTCGACATGATGGAAATGGAGCGAGCGAATCGCTTGATCGAACGGGGAGATATTGAAATTGCACCCCTGGCCTTCATGCGCGGAAGAACGCTCAACGATTCGTTTGTCATCTTGGATGAGGCACAAAACGCCACAGCAGAGCAGATGAAAATGTTTCTCACCAGGCTGGGATTCAATTCAAAGGTCGTCGTGACCGGGGACATCACACAAGTCGATTTACCAAGCGATCGAGTGTCCGGGCTCATTCAAGTGAAGGAAATTCTCCGCGACATTAAAGGGATTGAGTTCGTGTATTTCGATGAAAAGGATGTGGTCCGACATCGGTTGGTTCAAGAAATTATCAAGGCCTATGATCGCCATCAGCCGGTTAACAGGGTTGATGCTCGGCATGCTCGAGGACAAGTCGCGTCCAACCAGCGACCATCATCCAATCCCCGCAAGTCGTCCGGGGCCGACTCCTCGTCGCACGATCTATCCAGCAGCTCCCATTGATGGCTGTCTATCTTCGCGTGCGTCTCACGCGGCTTGCCGTCCGGAAAACCACACTCGTCCATCTCGCTGAACGTGTCCTATCATCAGTCGGAGAGTCTCAGTCCGAACTGAGCCTGGAATTGACGGGAGACGGGCGTATGCGTCGGTTGAACCGTGAGTATCGCAAGAAGGATCGGTCAACTGATGTGCTGGCTTTTCCCATCCGAGAGGCCGTGATACCCGGAGGATCGTGTCCGGAGACCCACATGCTTGGTGACGTGGTGATTTCGTTACCGACCGCCGTTTGCCAGGCAAAAGAAGCCGGACGTTCGGTCGACGAAGAGCTGGCCATACTGTTGGTGCATGGAATCCTCCATCTCTGTGGATACGATCATGAACGTAATCCACGAGAAGCGGCTCGAATGTTGCGCCGTGAACACGCCCTGCTTCATCTCATTTCTCCTGTGCCTAGAATAGTCACGCGTCATGCTGAGCGGCAAACAAGGGATCATTGAAGATGGGATGGTTTCAACGGCTAAGTGACGGACTCGGCAAAACACGCCATGCCGTGCAGCAGTCCGTGGATCGATTCCTCGGGCGTGCGCCGGACGAAGAACTTCTTGAAGATCTGGAGGCAGCTCTGCTCGCGGCCGACCTTGGCGCCCGCGCCGTCGATCGTTTAATGCGGCAGGTCAGGGAAGAGACGAGAGGAGCTGACGCCAAAACCTCGGAAGGGCTCCAAAATGTTTTAAGCCGGTCACTCTACGACATTCTAAAAACTGTATCAGGCCGTACGGTCGAACAACTGGTCAACGAAGGTCCCAAACCGTTTGTGACGCTCGTTGTCGGTGTCAATGGGGTTGGGAAAACAACCACCATCGCCAAAATCGCGCAGCGGATGACGCAAGCCGGGCGGCGACCGCTTCTTGTTGCCGGAGATACCTTTCGTGCAGCCGCCATTGATCAGCTTCAAATTTGGGGGGATCGGGTCGGAGTGGAGGTGATTCGCCAACGACACGGCGCAGACCCGGCTGCCGTGGCTTTCGACGGCATCGTCGCGGCCAAAGCCAGAATGGTGGACATGGTCCTGGTCGATACGGCAGGGCGCTTGCACACAAAGTCCAATCTGATGGACGAGCTGCGGAAGGTCAAACGAGTCATCGCTCAAGAATTGCCCGGCGCGCCACATGAAGTCTTGTTGGTCCTGGATGCCACCGTCGGGCAGAACGCGCTGGCTCAGGCCCGTCAATTCCACGAGGCGGTTGGGGTCACGGGGCTCGCGCTGACGAAGTTGGATGGGACTGCACGAGGGGGGATCGTCGTTGCGATTGCTGAAGAACTGAAACTCCCACTTCGCCTAATCGGTGTAGGAGAAGGAGCTGATGACCTCCAGGACTTCAATGCCGAGGCGTTCGTCGCGGCTTTGTTCGGACAGCCGACTTCCCGCTCATAAACCACGCATTGTCTTCTCGTTGCTCTCGATCTCATGCTATGCTCTTTCAAAAGAGCACCGGTTTGAGTTGAAGAGGGGAACCCCACGGCGATGAGCACCGTCTTGATCGTGGACGATGATCAGATGAATTGCGATCTATTACAGAGCGTGTTCACCCGCCAAGGGTGTCACGTCATTTCGACAACCAGCGGCCGCGAAGGTCTTGAACTATTCCGCGCGCACAATCCACGAGTGACTCTGCTGGACCTTCGTATGCCGGAGATGGATGGATTGACCGTCTTAAAGGAAATTCGCGCTATGGACCCTCATGCGCCGGTGATTATTCTGGGCGGAGGAGCCATTGAAGTTCAGGAAAATCAAGCGCGAGCTCTACGAGCCACGGATTTTATCAGAAAAGGATTGTCCCTGGACGTCCTCGTCGAGGCCGTCACTCGACTCTTAAAGGTGCCTGTTCCGTCGACGGTTACGCAGCTTCCTCTCGGCAAGGGAAATATCATCGAGAAGATCGATGAGTCGGTCTTGGTGGTCGACGACGAACCTCTTTTGTGCGACCTCTTGGTCAGGTTTCTCGGTCTGCGCGGTTATGGGGCATTTGGCGTCAAGGATGGCCAGGAGGCTCTGCGGATAGTCGAAGATATGCCGCCGGATGCCATCGTGTTGGATCTGATCATGCCCGGAATGCCGGGGATCGAAGTCTTGCGAGCCCTGCGTGACAAGGGTTATCCGGGTGGTATCATCATCATGACCGGAAGTCACAATGAAGAGTTGCTTCGAGAAGCCTGGAGCTTAGGCCCTCAGGAAATTCTTATAAAACCCGTCGATCTTGAACACCTCTTGACTGCGATCCAGCTTGTACTCGTCTGCCGCGAGTGCTAAAACGCTTCTTGATGTCCATCCGGAAAAGTTTTCTTCGCTCTTGCCTTATCGGCCTGCTGTCGACCACGATCGTGCACATATGGGGTGCTTCGGCGACCTCTGCCCAGGAAAGCATTACCCACATTCACCACACTCTCTCAGCGGAGTTGATTCCGGTAGCACATGAACTGGTGGTGAGCGATCAGATCGAATTAGAAGTCGAGCCACAGGTCACGTCCGTCACATTCACTCTCGCACAAACGCTGCATGTCGAGTCCGTCACCATGCGATCGCATGCGGTCTCGAATGGACAGAGAAGCCCAGACGAAATCGTTCCGTTCACGAAAGTGCATCCTACTGAGGCTATGGGTCAGCGTATCGCAGTCTCCCTTTCAAAAGACCATGACCGGAGGGTGACATTGGTTATGAGTTATCGTGGCCAGATTCATGATCCTCCCAGGGAGCCGCGCCACTTGAGATTCGTGACTCCGAGTGAGACAGCGGGACATATCGGTTTGGAAGGCGTGTACTTGAGCGGAGAAAGCCAATGGTACCCCGACGTCATCGGATCCTTCAGTACCTATCGAGTGACTGTCCGGATTCCACAGGGCTGGACGGTGGTGGCCTCCGGGCGTAAGGAAGATGAGACGACGAGCGCAGGAAAGACCTCCTCAACCTGGATCGTTCAGGACCAATCGGAGGCGTTCACACTCGTTGCCAATAAGTTTGTGACGGCGTCGCGTGAATGGAAAGGTCCAACGGGACAACAAGTCGAACTCCAGACCCATTTCATGCCCGACAATGCCGGCTTGGCGGATGAATATCTCGATGCGACTGCGAAATATTTAGATGCATATGCCAGGATCTTAGGAAATTATCCGTTCGACAAGTTTGCAGTGGTCGAGAATTTTTTCGCGAGCGGCCTTGGTCTGCCGTCATTCACCCTACTCGGCAGCGGCAGCATCAAGAGACACTATATCCAACCGTATGCCCTGGGTCATGAGATCGTCCATTCATGGATCGGAAATTCGGTGTTCAATCGCGACAATCAAGGCAACTGGGTCGAGGGACTGACGACCTACTTGGCGAATTACTACTGGCACGAGTTGGTTCAGGATGTGGCAAGAGCTTTCGAGCAAAGACGAATGATGCTGGACGGGTACAATCTGTATGTGAGGCCGGAAGCAGACTATGCGGTGTCACAATTTCTGAGGAAGCATGACGAGAAAGATAACGCCATCGGCTACCAAAAGTCGGCCTTTGTGTTTCACCTCCTTCGACAAGAAATCGGAGACGAACCATTCTGGCGCGGCTTGAAGACCTTCGTCAGCAACTATCGCAATCGTCCGGCGGACTGGAAAGCGATTGAGGAGGTCTTTTCCAGAGAGAGCAATCAGGACTTGCGGTGGTTTTTTGAACAATGGGTCGAACAGCCCGGTGCTCCACGTGTATCCTTGTCTGATGCCCATGCTCATCGCGTAAAGGGAGAGGGCGGCAAAGAAAGTTGGCGGCTCACGGTTCAGATTGGGCAGACGGGGAAGCCGTTTCGGATGACGATTCCAGTCAAAATCCTGATGCAGGGATCGACGGAAATCAAGTCGATCATGCTCGGCTCCTCGCAGACGAGCGTTGCGGAATTCAGCCTTCCCGATCAGCCGCTGAAAGTGGAGCTTGATCCAAATCTCATGACGTTTCGCCGGCTGACGAGACACCAACTGCCTCCCATGCTAAATGGCTACGTGACCGATCGACAGAAGACGGTGGTTTTGGCGTTTTCTGATCCTGCTTCGCCGTTAAGGCAGATTGTGTCCCGTATCGCCGATCACGAGCTCACGGGGTCGCTGAAGACGACGGTAGTTTCTCTAAAAGACAATACTCTTCCCCTCGATGGATCAATCCTGGTACTGGCCGGAACTGACCAGCGGCAAGCGGCTCAATCAGTGGTGCAGGAATCTTGCGGCGATCGCATTGCACTCGGAGATCGGGGGTTCAAGATCGATGGTCAGGCGTATGATGGTCCGAACATGGCAGTACTGTTCTCCTGCCATCGGGCGAATGTGCCGGGCAGTATCGTCACGGTTCTATATGGCGTGACCTCCGGCGCAGTCGAAAAAGTTTCGCGCTTCCTGTTTTATTATGGATGGCATAGTTACGTCATTTTTCAAGACGGCGCTGTGACGAAACGCGAAGTATGGCAAGGCTCGACGGATGTGAAGGAGGTAAGGATTGATGCAACGTCGTAAGCTCGGGCGCATCTGCCTCTGGGGGCTCTGCGCGTTGATGAGTGTTCCATCGGTTGCCATGGCCGCAGATCAGCCAAAAGAGCCTATGGGATCGGTTCGTTCAACGGAACGGCATCTGGCCAATATCCGCCAACTGACCTTTGGCCGTCAGAACGCAGAGGCCTATTTTTCATTCACTGGGACCAAGCTGATTTTTCAATCGACGAATAACTGGATGAAGGATTCGTCCGCCTCTCCACGAAAACCTGCCGAGTCGGGGCTGGGGTGCTATCAAATGTACGTGATGGATGTGGAAAGCGAGACGGTTCGTTTAGTGAGCACTGGAAAGGGTGCGACGACGTGCGGTTATTTTTTCCCCGGTGACAGCCGGGTACTGTACTCATCGACACATGCCGCCGGGGCTGATTGCCCGCCGAAGCCCAAACGGGATGGCGCCTATCGATGGGCGCTCGACGACTACGATGTCTACTCGGCGAATCTCGATGGACAGGAGATGCAGAGGTTGACATCGTCACCGGGATATGATGCCGAGGCCACGATCTCCCCTGATGGGAAGACCGTTGTCTGGACATCGGTGAAGGATGGAGATCTTGACCTCTATACGATGAATCTCGACGGTTCGAACGTCCGCCGCTTGACGGACGATATCGGCTACGACGGCGGCGCGTTCTTTTCACCAGATAGCAAGAGAATCGTCTATCGAGCGGCGCATCCAACCGATCCGTCCGAGGTGGCCAAATACAAGGAGCTGCTGGCACAAAGACTGATCGAGCCCGGTCAGCTCGAGATTTTCGTTATGAATGCGGACGGGTCAGGACAAAAACAGGTCACAAAGACGGGGGCGTCGAATTTTTCGCCATATTTTCATCCCGACGGCACGCACATCATCTTTTCTTCCAATCTCGAAACGAGAGGGGAAGGGGGCCGGCCTAGTTTTCATTTGTATCTGGTGCGTGAGGACGGAACTGGATTGGAACGTCTCACCCTGGAAGGCCACTTTAATAGTTTCCCCATGTTTTCTCCGGACGGCAAGCGTCTGGTCTGGGTGTCGGATCGAAATGCCAAGGAACCGGGAGAATTCAACGTATTCCTGGCCGACTGGGTGCCGTAAGGCACTGTGATCGGCGATGAACGATTCGTGATCGGTTCCGGACATCCTGTGAGCCTTGCTACGGATCGTGGCTTGATGAGTGCCCCGTCACAGTCATCCCGCAACACCCACTTGTCCATCGCTGCAGTCGGTTGTTCCTGCTCCGCGTTGATCATCAGCTTTCTCGGCTTGGCTCAGTTCGATTTACCGATCACCAAGTATGTTCGATCGGTGACGATTCATCTGCCCTGGGATCAACTCATCGTTCCGTGGATGGCGTTCACCAGCGATACGGGAGACTGGATCGGCCAAGGATGGCGGCTGGCTATCTTAAGTATCTTACTACTCGTGTGCGCGTGGGCCTTTGAAAAGCCGACCATCAAGATCGTTGCCATCCAGTCGTTGATCGCTCATGGAATCGCCGCATTGCTCGCCAACGGGCTGAAACATTTGATCGGCAGGCCTCGGCCGAAGTTCGTCCACTCCGGAGATTGGCACATGACCCTTTCCTGGACGTCCGGACTGGATTCTTTTCCGTCGGGACATAGCGCGGCGAGTTTTGCCGTCGCGACGGTGCTGGCGAAACGGTTTCCGCTCTTCGGACCCCTCTGTATCGCGGTCGCATTTTTCGTCGCACTCAGTCGTGTCCTTCGCGGATCGCATTTCCTGACCGATGTCCTCGGAGGGGCGGTGATCGGCATCCTCAGCGGCTTCATTGCTTTTGTGCCATTAAGACAGTGGCGCACTTCAATACAGGATGGACTACGACATGCGGCGATGGGAATGTCGGCTGTGTTTGCTTTGCTCTGGGTTTTATCCCGTCGAACGGAAGATGGGATAGAGAGCATTCTGTTTTTCACGCTGGGGGCCGCTGCAGTAGCGGGGGGGGTATGGATCAGGCGAACGTATTGGGTTTGCACGGAAAGAACAGGAAGGAACCGTCACTCGAATATCTCGGTGTCGCTGATTGCATACGGCCTGGCGGCCATGACGACATCTCCCCTTGTGCTCTCAGCAGTCGGATTTGTCTGCATGGCGTTTTGGCTCGACACGATAGGTCGGAACGGCGACTACGAAGAGGAGTCGTCCGGCCGGTCCGTGATGCGGGAAAGTGCTCTGATCGGCGGTTTGGCCCTTGCCATTCTGATTCTCATTGATGCACGAGGAGTCCTGCCATTTCAGTGATCACTCCGTCGCGCGTGAAGCGTCGTTCGCATCTCGTTCTCATAAGATTAATTCGGAGCTTCACACTTCACGAAATGCCCTTCACGAGGAATGCTTCACCGGATTAGTGCCCAAGAGTCTTGGGCGGCGGTGTGGAGTCACTATCTGCCTGCTGTGGCGTAGTCACCATCGGTTGATTGCCCAACAAGACGTATCCGTAACGCTTGAGGATCGGCTGGAACCCGGCCGCTTCCTTCGGCAAGGTATCCTGAAAATATTCCGGTAGAAGGATCATCGTTCGGCCTTCTTTTCCCAGAGCCGCACGCAACCGGTCAATTTCGCCGTCCGGAATAAATGTCAGCGTTCGCCTCGCGTAGAAGGCGATGGATGGTCTGGTCGAACCGAATGCGATCAGCTGGTCGGACGAATTCAGATTCAACCCGGCGGCATAGGCTAATTCTTGCGGCGGTGCAATCGCGTATCGGTTGAGTCCCGGAACGACCGCCAGGATGGCGACAAGAAACACACTCGCCAGCGCGCCGCCGGCCACCCCGAAGACGATGCCTCGCCTGTCATCGTTCAGCCCGAAATACCCGATGAGCCCCATGGAGATGAAGATGATGGCCGCGCCAACGTAAGGACCGATACCCAGATCGAATTGAGCGGCAAGTGGGAACTCTTTGACCATCTTCCCGGAGAATTTCATGAACAGAGAAGGCGCGCTCGCCAAGCCGATCGCCAAAAGGTAGCCGATCCCCATCATGAAATGGATCGACCCGCGCAGCCCCGCTGTCGAACAATCCTTAAGGCCGTGTGCCCAAAACGAAGCGGCCAGGATGGCGCAAGCGGGAAACAGTGGGCCGATATAGTGAGGGAGTCTGGTGGAAGACAGGCTAAAGAATATGAATACCCCGACGATCCACAGTCCCGTGAACCATTCCAGCTCCTTGCCGGATCCTAACGCTATCACCGATTGGGAGGTTTTGGGTTTCTGGTTTCGCGTCGAGTGAAATTCTCGCCAGCTCTGGTAGGCCCGATAGAGCCCTGCAGGGAGGAATGCGCTCCAAGGATAAAAACCCAGCAGCAAGACGGGAAAATAGAACCACCATCCTACTCCGTGCCCCTCCATCGGAGCGAGGAATCGCCCCACCGTGTGGACTTTCGCTTGAGAAGAGTACGCCTCTCCATGGAGGAGGAACATGGCGGCATACCAGGGACCTGCGAGGATGAGGAAAAGCAATGTGCCGGCGATAGGCGCGCCTCTCTGCCAAAAAACCAGCCATTGCCGAGTGGCGGAGAGATACATGAGAGCAGTAAGAAGCGGAACGGCAAATCCCACCGGCCCTTTCGTCAAGGTCGCCAAAGCCATGCCGGCATAAAAAGCCCAGATCCAATGGCGTCCGTTGCCTGACTCGTGGAGGCCGAGCCAAAAGCCGTAGAGCGACATGGTAGTGAAGAAGATCAAGGCGCTATCGGTGATCGCCATGCGCCCCAGCGCCAATATCTCGATATTCAGCAGCAGCATCAACGCGCCAAATAGACCGACGGTCGGGCCGCGCAGCCGTGATAGAAACAGGTAGTGCATCAGAATCAATGCAACGCCGAACACAGCGGACGGCGCACGCGCAGCAAACTCGTTCACGCCGAACGCATGATAGGACAGGGTCATCAGCCAATACACAAAGACCGGTTTGGCGACGCGCAGTTCACCATTGAAGGTCGGAGTGATCAGATCGCCCGAGGCGAACATTTCACGGCCGGCTTCCGCGTTGCGGCCTTCGTCCCGATCCGTCAAGCCCATACTGCCGAGGCCGATGAAAAAAAGCAGACCCGATAAGAGCAGAAGGAGCAACAGTTGAATCGGCTGAGGTGAGGTGCGATCCATGGGTGAATGTAGCCGTTATCCGAGGGCAACGGAAGTCGCTGATCTGCGGATGGGTAAGCAACCGCTCACGCTTGGGGTCCGGACTGGTTCTTGGTTTGATCCGCGCGGTGAATGAGGATCAGATTGCGCACGTACACGACCGTCCCCAGCCCTTGTCCTGAAATAAAAACGGGGTCCATTCGGTAGATGGCATACGTGAGTGTAATCAGTCCTCCAATCAGACTCATATACCAGAAAGAAACGGGCACGCGGCTTTCGGCGTTCCGTTCTGAAGTAATCCATTGAACCAACCAACGGCCGAAAAAAAGCGCTTGGCCGAAGAAGCCGATACCGATCCAGATTGTCTCAGTCATGAGATGTTCAGAGGTAGGCTAGAGATTGGTTGTTCCAAATCGTGACGACTCCTGTCTTGGTCGAGGTGATAATGTCACTTGTCACGGAATTTGTAGAGCAACACACGATCCTGCATCCACCGTACTCCAATGAGGTCATAGAGTGACTTAAACAAGCGGTTGCCCATGCCGTACTTGGATACCCCGTGGATGCGTGGGTAATGCCTGACGGGCACCTCCGTCACTGTGAATCCATGCATCAAGGCAAGTGCCGGAAAGAATCGATGCATTCCCTCAAAGAGCCGGATCCGTTCTAATACGGGCCGGCGGAAGATCTTGAGCGGGCATCCTGTGTCGTGCATGTTGTCATGCGTGAAGATATTTCGTATACGGTTGGCAATCAAAGACGAGATTTTCTTCACCAAGCCGTCTTGCCGCTGCTGTCTCCATCCGCACACCACATCGTATGAGGCGGTATATGGAAGCAGTTTCAAAATATCTTCGCTGTCTTGCTGAAGATCACCGTCGATCTGGATGATGATCTCGCCCGAAGATTGCCGGAAACCCGCCTCAAGCGCGCACGTCTTACCGTAATTGCGGTCGAAGTGAAACACGCGCACCTGAGCATGCTCACGTGCCAATCGATCCAGTTCGTCGCTGCTGCCGTCGCTGCTGCCGTCGTCGACGAAGAGGATCTCGTAATGGCGGGAGCCTGACCGTTCGTGTGAATCCATGACTTTTAGGAGACTCGTGATGAGGGGAGACAGATTCTCTCGTTCATCCTTGATCGGGATGATGACAGAGGCCCAGGGGCTGGATGGCGGTGTCATGGTGCGCAAAAATTCGACGAACGGTCGGAACGGCGATTATTCTGGCGCGCATTCTAACGCGGACCATTCCGAATATCTACTGCGGCAGCCGAACATCACTTAGCAGGATGCTGAAAAAGTCCGCCAGCGGCGTTCTCGCATCGCTCAGAGACTCAACGTACCACCGGGCAAGAGCTGCCAGAGCAGCTCG
>CAZPNQ010000062.1:0-22172 GCA_964587955.1 uncultured Nitrospira sp. | reverse complement strand
CAGCTTGCCTGCATCACCATGCTCCTGAGGCAATTTTGAGATAGGTTCTAGTCAAGATGGTCACGAAATAAGGTTCCGTAGAGGTGCATCGCAGGACATAGCCCGCACCATACGAAAGTCACCTACTTGGATTGAAACTGTGACGCGAGGTCAGCGGGTTTAAAAACGCCTCGTTCGGTGATGATGCCGGTGATCAGTTCGGCCGGCGTCACGTCGAAAGCTGGGTTGTACACCACCACGTCTTTAGGCGCGACCGGATGACTGCCGTGGATGGTTGTCACCTCTAAGGGATTTCGCTGTTCGATCGGAATATCAGACCCCGATTTCGTCTTCAGATCGATGGTCGAATACGGAGCCGCGACATAAAAGGGAATGTTGTGGGCTCTTGCCAAGACGGCTACGGAATAGGTGCCGATCTTGTTGGCGACATCCCCGTTTGCAGCGATACGATCAGCGCCGACAACACAGACATGAATCTTTCCCTGCCTCATGAGCGAGCCCGCCATATTGTCCGTAATAAGGGTGACCGGTATGTGATCTTGCATAAGCTCCCACACGGTCAATCGAGAACCCTGAAGTACAGGACGAGTTTCATCTGCAATAACCTTGATTTTTTTACCTTGCTCACATGCCGAACGGATGACTCCCAGTGCGGTCCCGTAGCCGGCTGTGGCAAGTGAGCCTGCATTGCAATGCGTTAAAACGGTCTGCCCATCCTCGATCAGCTCTGCGCCATGGCGCCCCATGGTTTTGCATAGTTCAATATCTTCCTCAAGTATCGCTTGAGATTCAGTTAGCAGGGCTTCCTTGATGGCCAAAACTGGCTGGGCTTTTAATGACTCCAGTTTTTGCCGCATTCGCGCAATCGCCCAGAAAAGGTTCACCGCCGTCGGCCTGGTCGCAGCAAGCTCGTCACAAATTTTGAAAATCGCCTGCGAAAAGGAGGAATAGTCGGTCGCATGGATGGCCAGTGCGCCTAAGGCAACACCCATCGCTGCGGTCACACCGATTGCCGGTGCCCCACGAACTTTCAACGTACGGATCGCATCCGCAACAGCCTGGTAATCCCGACAGTCGAGGAATTCCACGACTTCTGGGAGCCGGCTTTGATCGATCAGCCGGACAGCACCGTCTTTCCATTCAACGGTCGGAACCATGGTGGGATGTTCTAGCGGGAATAGAGAAGGAGTGCAAGTCTTTCTCGACGCGCCGAGTCGTCGGTTCTCCTACGGCTCTCAAATGATGCACATTCCACTACTTCCCTTTTTCAAGCACGATACGGGCTTGGCGTTCTAGTTCCTGCCTCTTACGTTCGAGCTGCAGAGACATTGATGAAGGGGGAACGTCTGTCGGCTCATATTGCGTATGTTTGGCGCTTCCGACTGTCTCGAGAAGTGTCCGCAGCCCAAGCGCCGCCACTGCCCCTAAAAGGCACAGAAAGAGGATTGTTGCCATCCGCGCACTGTGCGCTTCCAGGCCCAATGGACGTCTGATCTGGACTCGTTTCCCTGGTCCTTGAGTGGTTCTGTGACTCTTGATGCAGCAGATCTCACTTATTCACAACTTTTCTCACAAGAGGTCCCGACCGAGGGTTGAGCTTATTCAATTCCCGCTCCAAGGTGGCGCGGATGAAGCCACTCGTCGTATAGCCCTGTCGTTTAAGGGCGTCGAGTTGTTCCTTCAACTCGACAGGGAGCTGAACAACAATGCGAACAAGCTTAGGCATGATCGCCACTCCATTTGGGACAAACGTACCAATCTGGCATGGAACTCTGCACATGCTGTGCCTTGTTCGCATTCCGTTAACGGTGCATGATTGCTGGCACTTCTGTTGTGTTCTCTCAGATTCGTGCGCAAAAGAGTCAAAAACCGTCATTGGTCATCGGGTCTTGTACAAAACGGGGGTGTTTACCCGAAGGATGGACGAACCGATAGTGTAAAAGAAGGGCTGTCGTTAAGAGGATTGAAGGAAAAGCCGACGCCAATTCTGATATTCGCAACGCCAAAGACAATGCGTCACGTCAACCGGTTGTACAATAAGATCTCGCATGCGACTCACCGTAAACTCGGATGTTGAGAGCCGCCCCGTCATCCAAATCGCTCCATCATGATCCGTACGATAGACCGGAATGTGTTGATCTTGGTACGTCTGCAATACCGATTCAACCGGATGTCCATAGGGATTAGCCGCTCCGACTGAGACGACTGCGTACTGGGGGTGGAGTTGCTGAAGCCAGACCGGATCCAACGAACTACGCGCTCCATGATGGGGCACCTTCAGTACGGTCACCGGTCGATACCCTTCGTCATCCAATCTTCTCAATCCAGCAGTTTCAATATCGGCTGCAAACAGGATGGAGGACGTTCCACACTGCAGCCGCGAGACGATGGACAGGTTGTTCAAGGCTGTTCCTGTATGTGACTGAGCCGGCTTCCCAACGGCCGGCGTTTCCGGTGGATTGAGAATGCTGAACCGGCACGGACCGGTCTGTAACAGGTCTTGGCCACGCACGGCGGTACGTTGATCGATACGTTGATCACGAAGAGCTGATTGAAGATCTTCAACGAATTTTTCAGAGCGTTCTACCCCTCCGTCCCAGTACTGTCCGACCGACACATGCCGGAGTATCCAAATCAATCCGCCGACATGATCCAGTTGGGGGTGAGTCCCGATGACATGGTCGATATGGTGAATTCTTCTATTCCTCAGAAACGGCGCCACCACATTTTTACCCATGTCAAATCGTTCAAATCGACTTCCGCCGTCGATCAGAATAGTCTGACCATCCGGTAATTCGACAACGGCGCTATCTCCCTGTCCGACATCAAGGAATGTGACACGCCATCGATCGCCGTCTGCCTGTGATAGAGGGGGGCTCAGCCACCAACCGATCAACACGATCGACAGACCGGCGCCGGCGACTCGGACGCGCCATGGTGTTGCCTGAAAGCTTGCTGCAAGTAACCCTAGGTAAAACAGGGCGATCGTCGATAGCGACGGTGCTGCCACATGCCATTCTCCTCCCGGGAAACGGGCGCACCACTCCAATCCGTGAACCATCAATCCGAACAATCGCTCCAGTACAGAACCAAAAATCAAAGACTCAGCTCCCGTCATGATCGTCCAGAGAGCGGCAAGCAGTCCTAAGGGTACCAAGATAATACCTGTAAACGGGATAGCGATGAGGTTGGTGATAGTTCCCATCCACGGAAACTGATTAAAATAGAATGCGACTATGGGCAGAGTAGCCATAGTCACAGCCCCGCTCATCGACAGCGCGTTGAGGGCTTGATGCATGAAACGGTGCCTGAGCTGGCTATCGGCTCCTGCCGTGTCGGCGTTCCACGATTGCGTGAGGATGACCATTCTGACCATCACGAGCACGGATAAAAAGGAGAGTTGAAAAGAAATATCAAAAATGGCACGAGGATCGTGCAAAAGAATCGCCAGGAGTGCCACAGCCATCGCATGACCCAAATGGCGTTCATGCCCGAGCCACATTGCGATCATCGCCAGAGTGATCATGACGAGTGAACGCATGGTCGCTAACTCGGCTCCCGCAAGCAACGCATACAGTGCGACAGCCGGCCAGGCGAGCAGAATGGCAATCTTTGACGGCGTGACAGTCCGTGAGAGGGTCAACAAAAACGTGAGAGGAAGACTGAGAAGAAGTCTTCTCACCACCCAAAACACGACGATGGCCACGAGCCCGAGATGAGAGCCGGAGATCGAGAGTAAATGAACGGTTCCGGTCACCATGAACCAGTCTTGGAGATCTTGTTCGAGATAGCCTCGCTCACCGATGATCATGCCGAGAAATAATCCTCGTGAAGGTTGACTCAATGTGCTGATGGCAGCTGTCCGTACCGTGTCCCTCCATTGGTCGATCAGGTTCGATACACGCCACAACCCGATTGAAGTCTCTCGTTCCAACAATGTCACCGCCTGAGCACCTGTCACGGTGGTCAGCAAATCGATGCCCTGGCGTTCCATGTAGGCAGCATAATCGAACCCACCCGGGTTCAACGACCCTCGTGGAGGGTGAAGTTTTCCCCGAAACGAAATACGGTCGCCGTGATGAAGCGTGATGCCAGGGTCGCGCCACACAAGGCGTATCTGTCTCGATTCCAAATTCGATCCGTCTGTTTGAACCACGATCGTCTGACGTCCCACACTGTGCTGAACCGGCGCCATAATCCGGCCGACGACTGCGGTCTGAATAGCTTCATGCAGAAGTGGTGATATCCGGGCAGACTCCGGCATCGGGGTGGTGAGACTCCAATAAATGACCCCGCAGAGAAGGCTGGTATACAGAAGACGTGTTGAGAGAAGATCGGCTATATCGACTCGCTCAAGTATGCTGAATCCAACGGCGATGCATGCCAACAGAACGACGATAGAGAGGGGGAAAAAGGAAATCTGTGATCCGCACAGAAGGCCCAGGAAAAACATTGCTGCGAGGGACGGGAGCATGTGGTTCCCTCATGTGTATACGAGGGAACACTCAGCCGATATGCCTTCGTACAACCCTGGCTAGGTTGTCCGCCATTTCCTTGACCATGGCAGGCTGTTCCCCTTCCACCATGATTCGCAAGAGCGGCTCCGTCCCGGAATATCTGATGAGGACTCGGCCACATCCGTTCAGACGACGTTCGCTTTCTTGTATGGCGGTATCAATGTCGGGAATCGATTCCAACCGAGGCTTCTTCGTGACCTGTACATTCACCAACACTTGCGGGACAGCGCTCATCGCCTTAGCCAATTCGGACAAAGGTTTCTTGGTTCGCTTTACCAACGACAACATCTGCAGAGCTGAAATGAGACCGTCTCCGGTCGTATTGTGATCAAGGAAAATAAAGTGTCCCGATTGTTCTCCTCCGAAGTTATAGCCTTCTGCCAACATGCGTTCGAGCAGATACCGATCACCGACCGGCGTCCGGAGCAGCTTGACGCCTGCTTTCGACATCGCCAGTTCCAGTCCAAAGTTGCTCATCACGGTTCCGACCAAGGTCTGCTTGGCCAGGAGCCCGTTTCGGTGAAGATCCAGACCCAAGGCTGCCATCACATGATCGCCGTCAATGATCGTTCCTTGCTCGCAGACAAAGACCGCTCGATCGGCATCCCCGTCCAAGGCGATACCAAGATCGGCTTTGTACCGGCGTACCGACTCTTGCAGAAGCTCAGGGTGGACGGCACCGCAACCGGCATTGATATTCATCCCGTCCGGCTTATTGCCGATGACTTCAACCGTAGCTCCTAATTCCCTGAGAACCGTCGGAGCCACTTTGTACGCCGCACCATTTGCGCAATCGACGACGAGTTTGATCCCCTGAAAATCCAAATCTTTTGGTAGCGATCGTTTTGCAAATTCAATATAGCGTCCCTCTGCATCATCGATACGATAGGCTTTGCCGATAAGGTCGGCCGTCGGTCGAAGATGGCTGATTTCGTCCGAGACGATCAATTCTTCAATACGGGCTTCTACTTCGTCCGGAAGCTTGAACCCATCGCTGGAAAAGAATTTGATTCCATTGTCTTGATAGGGATTGTGCGACGCCGAAATGACTACCCCTGCATCCGCTCGTAGACTTCTCGTCAAAAATGCGATCGCCGGGGTAGGCATCGGTCCGACTACCAGCACGTCGACTCCCATCGAGCAGATTCCTGCCATCAAAGCCGACTCCAGCATATAGCCGGAGATACGGGTGTCTTTACCGATGACGATCTGGTGGCGGCCCGCTCGTCGCATGAAAATGTGCGCGGCGGCTCGCCCGAGCTGCATGGCCATTTCACTGGTCATGGGATCGAGATTGGCAACCCCTCGCACGCCGTCGGTTCCAAATAATTTACGCATCACGCTCCTGTCCGTTAGATGACCAGCGTGGACTCAGTGCTGCAGCCATCTTGACTACGTCGATCATCATGGCAACATCATGGACACGCACAATGTGAGCACCACGATCGACCGCCAATGCGACTGCCGCTGCGGTCCCCCATTCTCGATGCTCGACAGCCCGTTCAACCACTTTCCCAATAAACGCCTTTCTCGACAATCCTACCAGCACTGGGCGGTTCAAAGCCGCGAAGGCGGACAATCCATTCAGAAGGCTAAGATTATGCTCCACTAGCTTACCAAAACCAAAGCCAGGATCAAGAATGATATTCGTTCGAGCGATTCCGGAACGGAGAGCATGCTGGAGGCGTTCGTTGAGAAAATCCACTACCTCGCCGACCACGTCCGAATATTGCGGCGATTGCTGCATCGTTTGCGGAGTTCCTTGCATATGCATGAGGACGACTGCCGCATGGGAACGAGCAATGACCGACGCCATTGCGGAATCCTGCCTCAAGGCGCTCACATCGTTGATGATCGCTGCTCCGCAATCCACCGCAACCTGAGCAACTCGAGACTTGGTGGTATCGATCGAGATTGGAACCGATACACGATGCGCCAGTCCTTTTACTACGGGAATAACGTGAGCCAGTTCATCCTGCTCACTGATGCTGCAAGCGCCAGGACGAGTCGACTCTCCCCCGATATCGATGATGTCCGCACCCTGCTCGACGAGGCCTAGTGCATGGGCGATAGCTCGTTCAGGCTCGACATATCGTCCACCATCATAGAAGGAATCCGTCGTGACGTTTACGACGCCCATGATAAGTGGACGACCCTTGCATGGAATTGTGCGCCCTTTGGCACAGAACCAATGTGGTGTCAGTGCCTGTGGTAACACTTGACCAACTATTCCACCGGGCGAAAGGAAGGCCAAACCGTCGCTCCGGTTAACCTGGAAGAATCAGATGCCGTGTGGACCATGTCTACAGCATAATGGCCAACAGCTCTAGTGCGGACGAGCCGTTGGCGTATATATTAGGCTGGAACTGTTTGAGAGGAGGATTGCAACAGAATTTGATCAATTTCCGGTGCGTCGAGCACTTCTTTTTCAAGCAGCGCCTCCGCCAAAGCCTTTAGACTTGTCATTTGCTCAGTCAGCACACGTTTGGCACGTTCATAGTTTTCTGTGACGAAGCGCTTGATCTCCAAATCAATTTCAAGCGCGACTTGATCGCTCACGTCTCGTTTAGTGGCAAAATCTCGTCCGAGAAATACCGAATCTTCCTTTTGACCAAAGGTTAATGGCCCCAATTTCTCGCTCATACCCCATTCGCACACCATCTTACGTGCAAGGTCCGTTGCACGTTCGAGATCGTTACCAGCCCCGGTTGTGACGTGTTTGAACACAAGCTCTTCGGCAACACGCCCACCCATCAGAATCGCCAAGGTGTTGTAGAGAAATTCTTTGGAATAGTTGTGCCGATCATCTGTCGGTAGCTGCATTGTGACACCTAGCGCCCGACCTCGTTGAATGATCGTCACTTTGTGCACAGGATCTGTTCCAGGAAGAAGCTTCGCCATCAACGCATGGCCGGCCTCGTGGTAGGCCGTAATCCGTTTTTCCTCCTCGGTGAGAATCATGCTCTTGCGCTCGGCCCCCATCATGACCTTGTCCTTGGCCATCTCGAAGTCGATGTTTTCGACTTCCTTCTTATTTTGGCGAGCCGCCCACAGCGCCGCCTCGTTCACGAGGTTTTCCAGATCAGCTCCTGAGAACCCAGGAGTTCCTCTGGCGATCTTTTCCAGCTCCACATTCGCAGCGACAGGAACCTTTTTCGTATGGACCTTTAAAATTTCAGAACGGCCTTTGAGATCCGGTCTATTCACCACCACCTGGCGATCAAAGCGTCCGGGTCTTAGCAAGGCCGGGTCGAGTACATCGGGACGATTGGTTGCTGCAACTAAAATGACCCCTTCGGTCGTGTCAAAACCGTCCATTTCCACCAGTAACTGATTGAGCGTTTGCTCCCGTTCATCATGTCCACCGCCGAGGCCTGCGCCCCGTAAGCGGCCGACCGCATCGATTTCATCGATGAAAATAATGCATGGGGCATGTTTCTTCCCTTGCTCAAACAAATCCCTGACTCGTGAAGCTCCGACTCCAACGAACATCTCGACAAAGTCAGAACCACTGATGCTGAAGAAAGGCACACCGGCTTCTCCTGCAATAGCCTTAGCCAGCAACGTTTTTCCAGTTCCCGGAGGACCGACGACGAGCACGCCCTTAGGGATGCGTCCACCGAGTTTCTGAAACTTCCGAGGATCTTTTAAAAATTCAATGATTTCAAGTACTTCTTCTTTTGCTTCATCCACACCGGCCACATCAGAAAAAGTGATTTTTTTCCGCTCTTCCGTGAGCATACGCGCGCGACTCTTCCCAAAGGACAACGCTTTATTTCCGCCAATTTGCATTTGACGCATGAGGAAAAACCAAAGGCCGAGGAAGAGGATGAACGGCCCCCACGTCACAAGGAACGTAATGTACCAGGGGCTCTCATCAGGCGGTTTGACTTCGATTTGAACATCCCTTTCGCGAAGAACTTTGACCAGGTCAGGATAGTCGGCCGAATACGTGCGGATGCGAGTTTTGTCCTTTAGGACTCCACTGATGTGGTTCCCTTTGATGATGACCTTTTCAAAGTCCCCCTTGTCGAGTTTCGCCATAAAATCGCTGAATATGACTTCTTCTTCCGGCGCGTGAGTCGGAACACTAAATAAATTGAACAGAAGAATCATGAACAAGCCGACCACTACCCAGAAGAGCAAGTTCTTGACCCGGGAATTCATCCAGTTCTCCTTCGCGACAACGTTGTACGCAACGTATTCATAAATCGTGGTGATGTTAACATAGCCTTGCGCAAATTGACAACAGCTCGCTGGAAAACGCTACTCCTCTTGCTGACTCAGCTGATCGAGGACCGCGAGATACGGAAGGTTCCGATACTTCTGTTGATAATCGAGTCCGTAGCCGACGACGTACTGGTTCGGAATTCTGAACCCGATATACTCCAGCCGCACATTGACGACGCGACGCTCTGGTTTGCTCAACAAGGTACAGACATTGATGCTTCTCGGCTTTTGCTTTGCCAGCACCTTGGTGAGATATTGAACCGTCAATCCCGAATCGACGATGTCCTCGACCAGCAGCACATCTCTATCCTTGATTGTTTCGGTCAACTCGGTCACGAGCTTGACCTTTCCGGACGTCTTCGTTTGTGTTCCGTAGCTTGTCACGATGATGAAATCTACCCGCACCGGAATTCGAATCGCTCGTGCCAGATCGGCAAAAAACGCATAGGCTCCTTTTAATACTCCAATGAGCACCAGGTCTTTCCCGGCATAGTCGGCGCTGATCTGTCTTCCCAGCTCACGGATGCGGCTTCGCATTTGTTCCTGAGTCACGATCGGGCGACCAAACATACGTTCCATCTGCCTCAATCCCTTACCTAGCGATAGATATCGGAAGTGAACACCAAACAGCGCTCCGTGGAGGGAGTGGGTGCCCAGCGGGCATCCTGCCGATAACCGACGACCCACAGAATTCCCTCGGGAGCCACGACGAGAGGAATACGAGATCGAGTCGCAATCGGTATCTTCAGATCAGTGAAAAAATCCTGCAGCTTCTTCGAATGTCCTCCCATGCCGGAAGGATGAAATCGGTCTCCCGGCAGCCAGTTCCGCACTATCAGCGGTTGAGAGACTCGATCAGCATCCACCAGAATCCGATCCTTTCCGAGATGGTCATGAATGTGGGTACGTCTCTGTTGTTGTACCTGAAGTCGTTGACCCGTTCCAGACCATATGAGTTCTCCAGGCACAGATAAGAGTTCCTGATGGGGGACATGCGGTTGTCTAGCATGGGAGATTTCTCGTTCGTGAAGCGGAACAAACCGCAGATGGGTCTCACTGACAACCACGTGCCCTCCTTTCACATCGAGACTAGAACCAGAACCCTTCTTTGAGATAAGCCGAATGATGCGATCAACCGTTCGGATACTGGGTGAGCGAAATCGGTTATCGTTCCGCCGTAAGAAGTTTCGGATACCACGCCGTTGAAGGGCGTGCGGAAGCTCCAGACAAAAGCGGCGATCGATCTCCCAGGATCCGTCACATTCTCGTTTCACTGCAGAAGAGGCAAGAGCGTCAATCTGCTGATCCAGATAACGATCGTCCTCTCTGCAAATATCCGCAAGTCCGCACAGCGCATCGACACAGGACGGGACCAACTGCTTCAGAATGGGAATGACCTCTTTCCTGACCCGGTTCCGCAGGTAATGCGATTGGAAATTGCTGGAGTCCTCCCGGAAGAACAACCCTGAAGTGCGAAGATACTCCAGGATTTCTTGCCGCTTCGTGTCGTATAAAGGCCGAACGATCTTATGGTCGCGAAACGCCGGCATGCCGGAAAGACCGGTCAGTCCTGCTCCACGAAGTATCCAGAGCAAGACCGTCTCGGCCTGATCGTCTGCCGTATGGCCTACGGCAATACGGTCCGCTCCGCACGTTTCAGCAATCTCCTGCATCACCCGATAGCGAAGGTCTCGTGCTTCCTCCTGCAACGACGTCTTGCGCCCACCTGTGTGCAATCTCACCCGTCGCATGTGAAGGGGAACGCCGAGCCCTCGACAAAAGTCCTCCACAAATTTTTGGTCCCCTTCTGACTCCTCCCCTCGAAGTCCATAGTTGCAATGAACGGCTGTCAGGGTCAGTTTCCAAGTAGACCGGAGTTGATGGAGGATCGATAACAGTGCGACGGAATCGGGACCGCCCGAGATGGCGACCAATAGATGCTGTCCACTTTGAAAGAGGCTCCTGGACCGAATTGTTCGAACAACTCGATGCACCAGCGGGCGCCAGGCCGTTTTATTGATCGATCTGTTACCCGCATTATTCATGACGATTCGTGACGAAACTGCCAAGACGCCAGGCGAGACGGGCGTGTGGAGCTCCGAATGGCCGAGGCGTACTTGAAACAGTACATCGAGGTCGTGAGGGGCGAGCCCGCCCGCCGGCTGCGCGAAGCTCGCGGCCAGGCTTGTCGCAGCGGCGCATCGGCGGTTGCAGTAGAAGCGTCATGAATAATGCGGGTTAAGGCCGGTTGCAAAAACTTATCACCCTCTGATTGCTTCATGATATCGACGTAAGAGATTTCTCGCAGAATCCACGTCGGCTGCGATTTGTCGGCTCAGCGCTTCTCCGTCGTTGAACTGCGCGTCGCCTCGGATGCGACCGATAAACTCAACGGTGAGTGTTCGCCCATACAGCTCATGTATCCCATCCAGAATGGATACTTCCAACCTCCGCTCACCTCTATCAAAGGTCGGTCTCGTACCGATGTAGGCAACCGCATCATGCCGCTGTTGATCCAGAACCGCCACAGCAGCATAAATTCCGTCGGCAGGAGCCACGCGGTCTGGAGGTACATTAAGGTTCGCAGTAGGACAGCCTAATGTTCGCCCCCTCCCCTCGCCAGGCAAGACGACCCCTCTCAGAGCATAGTGCCGGCCGAGCAAGATAGCCGCCCGATCGACTTGCCCAGCCATAATGAGCTGTCTGATTCTCGTCGAGCTGACCACTCCTCCATCGATCATCACCGGAGGAGTCGGATGGACCATGAAACCGAATCGTTTGCCGAGCGCGGTCAAATCGCCGATCTGTCCCGCCCGTCTATGCCCAAAGGCGAAATGTTGACCGACAAAAATCTCTTTGAGGTTGAGCCCTTTAGACAAGACCTGTTCCGCAAACATCTCCGGAGAAAGCGACGCAAAGGCTTGAGTGAACTCCAAAGAGACCACCTCATCGATGCCGGCTTGTTCGAAACGGGCGCGTTTCTCTTCTCCGCTTGTCAAGAACTGCAGGTCAATGTGCGGCGCAAGAATTTTGACCGGATGAGGATCGAATGTCAGGACGACGGCCGTTCCATGGGCTCGGCGCGCCGTCTCAACTACCTGTTTCAAAAGCGCATGGTGACCGAGATGATGCCCGTCGAAATTTCCAATAGTCGCCACCGGATACGGCCGTACGCTCTCGTCCGAATATCCGCGGGTCATTATCATCGTCGATCACTGGAGCAGTTTGACGGCGTCTTTTGCGAAATACGACAGGATCAGATCGGCGCCCGCTCGTTTGATCGCCAACAGCGATTCCATCATGGCACGGGATTCATCGAGCCACCCTGCCCTCGCTGCCGCCTTCACCATACTGTATTCCCCGCTCACCTGATAGGCTGCCAGAGGGAGAAGTGTACGGGCACGCGCCATGGCAATGATATCCAGATAAGGCAGAGCTGGCTTGACCATCACGATATCGGCTCCTTCTTCGATATCGAGATCAATCTCACGCAGCGCTTCCCGCGCATTGGCGGGATCCATCTGGTAGGACTGTCGATCACCGAATTGAGGACTAGAAGAGGCCGCATCACGAAAAGGGGCATAGAAACAGGACGAGAATTTTGCAGCGTACGCCAGGATCGGGAGATCAGGGAACCCGGAGCGATCCAGTTCCCGTCTAATGGCGGCAACTCGACCATCCATCATATCGGACGGTGCGACCATATCGGCTCCTGCTTCGGCATGGGTGCGTGCCATTACGCTCAGACACTCGAGCGTCTCATCATTGAGAATCTTTCCATCCTTGACGATTCCGCAATGTCCATGGCTGGTATACTCGTCGATACACACATCCGTGATCACGAGCAGTCCCGGTACGTATTGTTTGACGGCTCTGATCGCCCGCTGCACGATGCCGTTCGGATCCCACCCCGAACTGCCGCGATCGTCTTTGCGCGCCGGTATACCGAATAGGATGATTGCCGGAATCCCTAAGGCGTGAATCTCACCCGCCTCTTTGACCAGCAGATCGACAGAAAGCCGAAATTGGCCCGGCATCGAAGCGATCTCTTCCCGACGATCCTCTCCCTCGACGACAAACAGCGGGTAGATAAAATTCGACGGAGACAGCGTTGTTTCTCGTACCATTCGACGCAACGATTCATGTTGTCTCAGCCGTCGGAGCCGCTGGATCGGAAACCCCATGGGTCACCTTACTTTCGTGGCAGGTTCGTCAAGAACACGACGAGGTCTCGCACGGAAATAACCCCGACCAGCTTTCCATCGCGCGTGACGCCGAGATGGCGGAGATGGGATTGCGCCATCAAATCATTGGCATCGAGCAACGTCTTGCTCTCCTCGATCGTCATGATCGGCGCCGACATGATTTGCTCGACCGTCGTCTTGATGGCATCCGCCCCGGCCGCCACGACTCGACGCACCATGTCGGTATCCGTGATGATGCCGATAATCTCGCGATCGTTGGTCACGAACAAACTGCCGATCCCCCGATCGCGCATAATGCGGGCGGCCGTTTGTGCATCCGTATCACGGGGCACCGTCACGAACTTTTCTCGGGGAATCATGAATGACTTTACAGGAACCATTTCATCGTCCTCCTTTGTGACTAGACATGATACGTCTCGCGTACGTTCGTTACTGCAGAGCTCCGGTGATCACCTGCTCACGGCTTTCATAATGATGGGCGATCGCATCCACCAATGCGGGAATTGTATTTTCCTTCGCCATGATCGAAACCGTCAAACCATATTCTTGAATCGTGCTCGCAGTAATCGGGCCGATAGCGGCGATCAGGACGGATTCCAAGAGCGGCTTCACCGCTTCTATACCGCCGAGCAACGTGACAAAATTGCGGACTGTGGAAGAGCTGGTAAACGTGACGAGGTGAATCCGACGACCCATGAGTTCCTGCCGCCACTCCCCGGAATCATCGTCTGGTGCGAGCGTTCGATATACGGCCACGACGGCGACATGCGCACCGGCGGCACGAAGTTCGTCCGGCAAGAGATCTCTGGCCACTTCCGCCCGAGGGATTAAGATGCGGGATCCGTGTACACCGTGCCGATTCAGTTCGGCCAACACTCCTTCTGCTTGATATTCTGCCGGAACCATATCCGCCCGGACACCAAACTTTTCCAATTCCTGAGCCGTGCGCGGCCCAATGCAGCACACCCGCCGTCCCGCCAAGCAACGTGAGTCGAGCCCGCGAGCGAACAGTCGTGTCATGAAACGGCTCACCCCGTTGACGCTGGTAAAAATAACCCAGTTGTACGTTCCAATCTCGGAGATTGCTTGATCGACAGGCGACCAGTCCAGAGGAGGAACTATCGTGATCGTCGGAGCTTCGACCGGTTCAGCTCCATACCCGGCCAACCTGGAGGCCAACTCGCCAGCCTGTTCCTTCGCTCGTGTCATGAGCACGCGCTTTCCGAAAAGTGGGCGCCGCTCGAACCAGCTGAGTTTTGGCCTGAGTTGAACGACCTCTCCGACGATGATGACCGTGGGTGGTTCCATCCGTGCTGCATGCGCTTTCTCCGAAATGTCGGCCAATGTGCCGACAACGGTCTGCTGTGAGACCCTCGTTCCCCAACGAATGATCGCAACGGGCGTGGACGCCGCTCGCCCTTCAGCTATCAACGTCGCCGCGATCGTTGAAAGATTTTTCATGCCCATGAGAAACACGAGGGTGCCTTGGCTTGACGCCAACCTTGACCAGTCTAACGCCGTGGTCGGCTTCTCCGGATCCTCATGCCCGGTGACAATCGTCAGCGTTGACGCCAGCGTTCGATGCGTTACCGGAATACCGGCATAGGCAGGGGCGGCAACTGCGGCCGTGACACCGGGAACGACTTCGAATTCAATTCCAGCCGCGGCGAGCGCTTCCGCTTCTTCTCCTCCCCGCCCAAAGACAAACGGATCGCCTCCCTTCAATCGCACGACCATGTTGCCGACACGTGCCCGGTCTATCAGGAGACGATTGATCGCCTCCTGTTCGGGATATTTCCCTTTGCCTCGTCGTCCGACATAGATGCGCTCGGCTCGGTCCCGGACATGGGCAAGGAGGGAGGGGTTGGCAAGATAGTCGTAGAGAATTACGTCAGCAAGTTCCAGGCATTCTTTTCCTCGAAGGGTCAAGAGCCCAGGATCTCCAGGACCGGCTCCGACCAAATACACCTTCCCCTTGTTTCGTCGTACCGTGTTCACGCTGATCCGTAAATCTCTCGGAGGATCTTGTCTCCTCCCCGGGATAGCAATCGTTCCGCCAACTGAACACCCAGCGTGTGAGCCTGTTGATGTGTGCCCTCGACGTGGTCCCGAAGGACGGTCTTCCCATCGACACTGGCGACAAGACCCTCCAATACCAGCTGTTCGCCGGATAGAGTTGCGTTCGCTGCGATGGGCACTTGGCATCCTCCCTCCAGGCGATGTAAGAAGGCCCGCTCGGCGGTCACCGTCGTATGAGTTGCCTGATGATTGAGTCGGAATAACACGGAACGCACGAATGCATCGTCAGTCCGGCCTTCGATACCAAGGGCTCCCTGACCGATCGCAGGGAGACTGAGGACCGGAGAAAGATACTCCGTAATGGCCTGAGACCATCCCAGCCGATGCAGACCGGCAGCGGCTAACACGATGGCATCGAACTGTCCCTCTTTGAGTTTCCTCAATCGCGTATCCAGGTTGCCCCGCAGCATCGCAATCTTCAGATCCGGTCTGGCCTGTAGTAGTTGCGCCTGGCGCCGAAGGCTGGCAGTCCCGATAGTGGCTCCGCATGGAAGATCCTGAAACGAGTGTCCTTCACGGCTGATTAAGGCATCACGGGCATCTTCGCGGTGAGGGATACAGAGTATGTCGAGCCCTTCAGGCAATTGCGCTGGAACATCCTTCATACTGTGAACCGCGAAATCGATCTCACCGGCGAGCAACGCGTCCTCAATTTCCTTGACGAACAGGCCTTTTCCGCCGATTTTTGCCAACGGCACATCGACGATTTTGTCACCGGAGGTCTGAATCTTCTTGAGCACGATTCGGACCTCCGGCATGCCGCCCTGAACCTGAGATTGGAACCATTCACTTTGACAGAGCGCTAGCTTGCTTCCTCTTGTTCCAAGAACCAAGGTTGAGCGTTCGCCGTTCTGTATCGACACCATAAGCTCTTTTCGTTGCCTGCCGATCAGCGGGCTCGTTTGTGGATCGATGTTTCCGGAGCCGGATCCTCGGTATCTGATTCCGCAGAGATCTCGGCATGATAATGCCGCGACTCCGTACAGGTCTCGATCTGTTGAATAGACGGAGACTGTCGGTCGAGAGAAAAAAAACGGCGGGCCGCTTCGACGAACGCAGGGCCGCTCGACGAGTTGACTTCGGCCTTGAGGGTGACCATCGTGTGGTGAATCAATTTGTTCGCAATCGAGGAGGCGAGACCCTCAACGAGTTCGCGGTCTTGAGGGGACAGATGGGACAATCGCGCAAGCACCTTGTCGACTTCCGCCCGTTTCATGCCATCGACACGGCTCCTGAGCGCGACGATCGTCGGAGTCACCTCCAAGGATTTCATCCAGTCCAGCATGGTGCCCACTTCTTCCAAGATCATCCGTTCAGCCTTCTCTGCCTCCCGCACTCGTTCGGCTCGGTTCTGTTCGACGCGATGTGTCAAATCATCAATGTCGAAGAGAAACGCATTGTCGACATGACGAACAGCCGGATCGATGTTTCGCGGAACCGAAATATCGATCAAAAACATCGGACGGTTCATGCGCTCTTCGACTGCCCGATGCACATCCTCTGCGCTGACCAGATAATGAGCCGCCCCGGTGGAGACCAGCACAATATCCGCGGAGGCCATATCATCCTTGAACTGATCGAACGGCACCGCCGTCCCGCCAAACTTCGAGGCAAGATCGACCGCATGTTGTGGTGTCCTCGTCGTAATGCGCACATGCCTCACACCATGCGCGATCAAATGGCGCGCCGCCAGCTTTGCCATTTCACCTGCGCCGACCAGCAGCACCGTCTTCTCGTGAAGATCCGAAAAGATCTTCTTGGCCAGCTCGACGGCCGCATAGCTGACCGACACCGCCATTTCGGAAATTTTCGTTTCGGTCCGCACCCGTTTGGCCACTGAAATAGCCTTCTTGACAACTTTGTTCATGATCACGCCGGTCGTCTTGTGGGCGAGTGCGACTTCAAACGCATCTTTGAGTTGTCCGAGAATTTGAGATTCCCCGATAATCATCGAATCGAGACTGGCGGCGACTCTAAATAAGTGACCGATCGCCCGATCTCCGGTGTGCCAATAGAGGTGAGGGGTCAATTGTTCGGAAGGCAGCGACAGATGCGTGTCGGCAAGAAACTCTTGAATGCGTGCATATCCGGCTTCAATGTCGTCGACAATCGAGTAGACCTCGACTCGATTACACGTCGAGAGTAGGATGCCTTCCTTCACACCGGAATACGAACACAGACGTGTGAGGGCCTCGCCAAGGCGGCTTTCGGGTACCGCCAACCTCTCTCGGATCTCGACCGGAGCCGTCTTATGACTTAATCCTACGACGATGAGATGCATGGGACTATCGGACGCATGTTACGACAACGGACTATGCCCTTTAAGGACGACGCCTACCAACGTAAGGATGACGCAAGCAAATCCGATGACCGTGAGATAGGCCGCGCGTTTAGCCCTCCACCCTACGGTCAGTCTTCCGAGCAAGACGATAAAATAAAAAAGCCAGGTGACGACCGCCCCCGTTTGCTCAGGATTCCAACTGACATAGGAACCGCGTGCAAATTGGGCTGAGATCGCTCCCGTCACGATTCCCAACGTGAGCAAAGGAAACCCCAATACGATAGACTGTTGATTGAGGTGGTCGAGAAAGTCGAGCGCAGGAAGCTTACTATAGAGAACGTTAAACTGTTTCGACTTGAGGAGTCGATCCTGGATCAGGTACATCACTCCCGCGACAAACGCAACGGTAAATCCCACAGCGCCCAGCATGCTCAGCGTGACATGAAACCACAAGGTCTTGAACACCGGCTGAAGTGTGGGCTCTGTGTCCGGAAGGGCCGCGGCCGAGACCAGGGAAACCAAGGCCAAGGGCACCATGAAGGACCCAAGCACATGAATCTGATGGCGGAGCTCAACCACCAGAAGTACGAGAATGATCGTCCAAGCGAAAAAAGATAGCGCTTCGGAAAAACTAGGCGGTGCCGCTGATGAGGCGGCAAACATTCTCGCCCCGAGGACGAACGTGTGGGAGGCAAACCCCACGGCTGTAAGACCCAACGATACCTGGGATAAGGCTTCAGAGCGTCGCAGCGAATAGGAAAGAAACGACACGGTCGCTACGATGTACAGGACCATCGTAATCATGAAACAGATTGCTGCCATCGCAAACGTCCCTGGGTTGCCTACTGATCGAACGTCAACAGGATAAGCCAGAAATTATATCGATGCCGACCAAACGGAGTCAACAAAACGCAGGAGCTTCAAGGGCTTCTGTCAGTCCGCCCAATCGGAATGGCACGCTCTATGTCGTGGCGGTCTCCATCGGGCATCCTGACGATATGACGGTGCGTGCCATTCGAATTCTCGGCGAAGTAGACATTATTGCTTCTGAAAACCCACGTATGACCCAACAACTCTTAATCCATCACGGCATCCACGCGACAGTGACGAGCTACGGCCCAAGAAATCTCAGGGAAAAAGCAGCGGTTCTCGTGCAACGTTTACAGCAGGGAATCGATGTGGCATTCGTGTCCGATTGTGGAGCGCCCCTCGTCGCCGATCCCGGCCATTTACTCATAGCGGACGCCCATGCGCAAGGCATCCCGGTGGTCCCGGTGCCCGGTCCTTCGGCGATTATCGCGGCCCTGACTGTCGCGGGGTTCTCTTGCGAATCCTTCTATTTTCTTGGGCATCTGTCGAACACCCCCTCACGTGTCGCTCGATACCTGATTGATTCTCTGAAGAGGAATGGTCCGACCGTTGTCTTTTGTACTGGAACCGTAGCCTCACGCATACTGAGGACCCTTGATGGTATCGCTCCTCGATCTCTTGTGACTGTCGCCTACGACTTGACGAAACCGCATGAGCGCATCATTCGCGGGACGGCTTGTGAAGTACGCAAGCGACTACGCTCCGCTCAGGGACAGGAAATCACACTTGTTCTAGCAGGAAAAGATGGGACAGAATCGGACGAGCGCGCCGCGCGCCGCACTCAGTCGCTCTCTTCTCGGCGGATCAAGACTCGATAGGCCTGGTCGACTCGCTCCTGCGATAGTACGGTATGGCCCTCGTTCTCGACGCTACGAGGGACATTGCGGATGGGATCTCCATCATCGAGAAGTACCGACAGCACCTGCCCCTGCTTGAGCGTTTCAAGCTTGAGTTTCGTCTTCACGAAGTTGTAGGGGCACATGACCCCGCGAAGATCGAGTTCGGAAATCGGCGCCACTGGAACGTTCTCATGCTCGTTCATCATGCTAATTTGCGGGAAGAAAAACCTATTGCCAGATTATCAGGATCCCTCGAGTCGAGGATGCAGAGCCCGGCAAGATGAAAGAGGGGCAGCGAGGCTGCCCCTCTTGATTTGAATACAACTTCAGAATGTTCAGTTGAATCCCTTGATCAAATTCGGCTTAGATGCATCGGTCCCGTAGTCAGATTTATTGGGGATCTTCGTTTCCGGAGCCACGGTCTGATAGCCCCATCCAGGCTGCGGTTCGCAATTCCAACAGGGAGCAGTTCCAGTATATTCACCGATCGTGGTATCCACGGTTCCGGTGATCTTACCGGGCAATACGGATCCTGCGACTCCACCGGTCGTACTGCCGCTACTGGTTTCGATAGCCCGTTCAGTCGAAGGATTCGGACGCTGGCCTAAACCGCCGAATCCGGCAAGCTTTTCATTGCCGCGCAGAAGGTATACCTCTCGAACAATCTTACGGCCAACACCGTACTGTTGATTGGGTGTAACAGCTTCAATCACTTGGAGAGAAATATCATCACCGCTATTCAGCACCTTTATCTGATCCAGACTGGTTCTTTCGTCAAAATACACGGTCAGGGAACTCATGGCTCCGGCTCCCGCGCGACCTTCGTCATGCGAGCTTCCACCGGTTTCCAGGTGCATTTTCCCCGCTGGGAAATCTACCGCCAAAACACGGCCATAGATTGTCTCGGGAAGAGAGAGGCGATCAAGAAATGCATTACGATCAAAAGTTTGGACTCGATTGGCATTTCCTGACACATCGCCCACTCCGGTTCCCACACCCATTGCTGATCCACCAGATGATTGCTGTAGTCGCTCTTGAGCCACTGCAACATTCATAGAGCCTACACAGAGTATTGCGGCTCCCAGTGCCAACACTTTACGCATGTGCTGCCTCCTTAACTTAAATAAAGGATGATGTTGAGTAAAAGTTGTAAGGACATCCGTTGATGTAATCGCGTGTTGAGTCATGACGGCCTGTAAGCCGGAATAGCCATAAATCTATGGAAACTTGTGATAAACCTAGGCTAATAGAAAGGGTCTGTCAAGAGGTACCCGATCGGTATCAGGTTCCTGGCAGCGTCCCGCTCTCAATCCCTCCGTGAATCATGACAACGAGCACAGAATGCCGTCACGTTTTGTCTGGTGCCCGGAGGGAGGGTCGAACTCCCACTCTGTCGCCAGAACCGGATTTTGAGTCCGGCGCGTCTGCCAGTTCCGCCATCCGGGCACATATACGATCGCGGCGGTGTGTTTCTAGCATGCCGCCGCAGGAGGGTCAATCGGGAACCATGCTTTAAACTAAGTTCCTGGAGATTTGATCATGCTCTCTGTTGCGTGCGAATGCCCATCGCATACAAATTGATCATTCATAAACAGCTCGTCGCAAAATCCGATCCATTGCTTGTCGTGGATCTAAAGCGACAAAAAATAACCCTCGCAGAGTTTCCTCTTCGTTTAAGCGCCGGCTCGGTGTCGCGCGGAGATAGCGCGCCAGGCATGAAGTCCGATCTTTTCTTCAAGAGAACACTTCTGATAGAATGACCATCATTCGCTTGCAGTAGAGTCTGGATCGTTACCTCATAATTCAGTCATTGATAGAAAATTGAAAAAGGAGCCTTCGGATATGGCGGACGTTTCTTGCGTGACGTGCGGACAAACCGGTGAAGCCATCACAGCCCCCTTGTTTCTCGGCAAGCTTGAGTCTGAAATAAAGAGCAAGGTCTGCATCAGCTGCTGGAAAAAGTGGGAAGGAATGCGCGTGATGGTCATCAATGAATATCAAGTCAACCTCGGCGATGAGAGCGGACGTGAACTCGTTCGCAACCAGATGAAGGCATTCTTGAAACTTGGAGAACAGGTCGATTCGTCAAAGGTTGCCGAAAACTATCGTCCGCCAACCAGCTGATTGCGCAGTTCTCGCAGTTCTCCTGGAAGAGGTTTATCGAACGACTTCAAGTTTTCTCTTGGATTGTCGCTGAGTTCGTTGACATCGCTTGTCCGATAGTGTTAGGGTGCCACGCTTTGGCATTCCATTGCCCCTCAAGGGGAAAAGGGAGGATTTGGTTCGGCGATGATTACGCAGATGCAGGTCAAGGGGCTCATGTTTGACCCCTACAACAATGCGTATATCGTCATCCTGCGAGACGATGATCAGTCGGAAATGCTCCCGATCTGGGTAGGGAAGTCCGAAGCCAGCTCCATCAGCTTGGCGATCGAGAATGTTGCCCCTCCCCGTCCCCTGACCCATGATTTCATGAAGTCGTACTTGGATGCATTCAACGCCAAGGTCATCAGTGTGGTCATTACGGACCTGAATGAACATACCTATTTTGCCAAAGTGCATTTAACGTACGCAGATTCCGCGTATACCGTCGATTCCCGTCCCAGCGACGCTATCGCCCTCGCGCTTCGGACCCAAGCTCCAATTTTTGCGAGTGAGTCTGTGATCCGGAAGCAGAGTTCGGAAGAGCTCGATCAGTGGCTGGAAAACCTGAAGCCAGAGGACTTCGGGAAATTGGACTCCTGACTAATATTGCGGTTGCGATATGGAAGAGCACGTGTCCCCAACGACCGAATCGTTGATACAACTTGAAGTGAATCGAGTTGTAGAAGATTCGAATACGGATACCAGGATCGTCGTGCTGACCCGAATCGATGGTGTATCGGATCATTTCATGGTGTGGGTAGGAGCAGCGGAAGGTGAAGCGATCAGACGTGCCTTGGACACATCGACGACCCCACGACCAATGAGCCACGATCTGATCAAGAGTTTCGGCGGGCATCTCGGCATCAAGATGGAACGAACGGTTCTCACAGACGTCAAGAGCAGCACGTACTATGCGACCGTCTTCCTTGAAAACAAAGGAGTCCTACGCACCATCGACTCCAGACCGAGCGATGCTATCGCCTTGGCTCTCCGCTGTCAGGCGCCT
>CAZPNQ010000061.1:0-22198 GCA_964587955.1 uncultured Nitrospira sp. | reverse complement strand
TAAATATCAATTTCCATCAATGGGCGTCACTCCATCACACGGATCAGACCTATTCATTTGATCTGCTCGACCTGCTGACGGTGCCGATTCCTGTCTCTCAGCAACTTCTCATCTTTTGGCTGATGTTCCTAGGATTTGCGTTCAAGGCGCCTGTGTTTCCTTTCCACACGTGGCTGCCTGATGCATTGCTGGAGGGGCCGATCGGGATGGCCGTGGTCTTAGCGGGTTTGAAACTGGGCACGTTTGGGTTTATTCGCTTCAGCATTCCCCTGCTGCCGGATGCCTCAAAAAGCGAGACGGTCGTTATGGTCGTAGTCGTGCTCGGGCTGTGTGCGATCCTCTATGGAGCTTGGATGGCCTTAGTTCAAGCAGACTTGCGACGCTTGCTGGCCTATAGCAGCGTCAGTCATCTTGGCTTTGTCGTCGTAGGGTTGTTCGCATTGAACTATCAAGGTCTGCAGGGCAGCCTGCTCACGATGATCAATTTGGGCTTCAGCACGGCAGGGCTCTTCTTTATAGCCGGATTTCTCTACTCGCGGCAACAGACCACTCAGTTGTCGGCATTCGGCGGAATGGCAAAGCAAGTGCCGCTTTTGGCGACCTTCTTTCTCATTATCGGACTGGCGTCAATCGGACTTCCCGGGACCAACGGCTTTGTCGGCGAATTTCTCATTCTTTTGGGAGCGTTCAAAGCCAAATGGTGGTTCGGGGCCATCGCCGTCCTTGGGGTAATTTTCGGTGCCGCGTATTTTCTGTGGTACTACGAGCGTTCGATGTTAGGGCCGTTGAGTGCTGCAGTGAAAGGGACGATGAGCGATCTTCAGCCGCGTGAAAGAATCATTGCTGTGTCACTGTCAGTCATGATTTTCTGGATCGGACTTTATCCCGCACCGTTCTTGCGAATCATGAACGGATCGGTCCAAGCGCTCGTCGATCGAGTTTCTCAAGAAGCGAAAGTGTCTCTAGAAGGCAACCACTTCGGAAGAGGATATTAGGTCGCGCAATGGGAGAGTACGCACTGCTTTATATCCTATTCGCCCCGTTTGCCGGAGCCCTGGCGTTGATTTTTATTTCCAATCGACAGCCTCTGCTGGTTCGAAGTATTGCCACAAGCGCCGCGTTTGTATCGCTGCTTGCGTCGCTCTATCTCTTTTATGCGTATGATCCGGTGAAAGGCGGGTTTCAGTTCGTCCAGAAGTATGAATGGTCGAAACAGCTGGGGATTTCGTTGCATCTTGGTGTGGACGGAATCGGGACGCCTCTCGTGCTTGCCTCTTCCATCCTGTTGTTTGCCGGGATCTTCGTATCGTGGCATATCAAAGACCGCACGAAAGAGTTTTATATCTGGCTGCTGATCTTGGCTGCCGCCACGATCGGTGTGTTTATGTCCCTCGACCTCTTCTTCCTCTATTTCTTCTATGAGATGTCCGTCATTCCAATGTACTTGTTGTTGGGAATGTGGGGCAGCCATACCAAGAAGTATTTGGAAATGACCGATCCGGATGGGCTGAAACGGAGGGACTCGGTCGGGTTTATTCTCAACTTTGGATCGAACAGCAAAGAATATGCGGCGATGAAACTTGTGCTTTTCCTATCGGCGTTCGCCGTTATCGCGCTCATGGGCATTTTACTTATCTATAAATATTCCGGCCTGAACACGTTCGATATTCTTGTGCTGAGAGAACAGGCCAATTACATGAATATCCCGGCGCTGGGCACGACGTTGGACAAGATCATCTGGATATTGATTTTCTTCGGCTTTGCGTCGATCGCCCCGCTGTGGCCGTTGCACTCGTGGTCTCCGGTCGGTCACGCGGCCGCGCCGGCGGCAACCAGCATGCTCCATGCCGGCGTTTTGATGAAGCTGGGACATTTTTCCATCATTAGAGTGGCCTTCGAAATTCTTCCTGAGACGACCCGGGAGCTGATGCCAATCGCTGCCGTTCTTTGCATGTTCAGCATTATTTACGGCGGTTTTGTCGCGTTCTATGCCAAAGACACCAAGTACGTGATCGGCTATTCCAGTTCGAGTCACATGGGCTATGTGTTCTTAGGCATGGCGGCGTTGAATTACATCAGCTTGAGTGGTGCCGTCATTTATATGTTCGCCCACGCTATGGCGACCGGCATGCTCTTCGCGATGGCGGGGTGGGTCTATGATCAGACACATTCACGCGACATCCCTTCGTTGGGCGGCCTTTCCAATAAGATGCCGTTCATTTCGGCGTGTTTTGTCGTGGCTTGTATGGCTTCAATCGGGATGCCCGGTACGGTGAACTTTATCGCGGAAATCATGATCATCGTCGGAAGTTGGAACAAATATCCCCTTCAAGTGATCGTCGCCATGTTGGGCATCGTTTTGACCTTGGCGTACCTGTTCAAAATGATGCGCGGGCTTTTTTACGGCCCGATGAACCAAAAATACAGTCATGCGCACGATGCGATCTCTACGGTCGATCGTCTGCCTTTGTTGGTGATGATCGCGATCAGTATCGGCTTCGGGATTTTCCCGATGCATTTGTATGATGTCGTTCGTTCCGGAGTGGATCCGTTGATCGCGAGGATTACGCGCGTAGTTCCAGTCGCGGAACCCGGGGAAGGGTTAGGTGTGAGGAGTAAAGCCACGGCCGCCGTGCGCCCGTTCGAAGGCCCGCTCGTCGGGAACGATTCCTTACCCCTCACCCCTGACTCCTTACGGAGAACGGAATGACGTTCTCGCTCAGCATAGCCTTTTCCGATCTTCTGCTCTTATTGCCGGAAATTTTCCTGACCTGTTGGCTGTGCGTGGTCCTCATCGTTGATTTTTCCCTTCCGCGCTTCCCCAAAGAGCGGCTGGCGTATCTCAGTGTCGCGGGCCTTGTGGTGACACTTGGCTGTTTGGGGTGGTTCGACCTTAATCACATTTCCGGTACGCTCTTCGGCAACATGTTCGTGCTGGATCGCATGGCGATCTTTTTCAAGATCTTTATTCTTGGGGCCACGATACTCGTCATCCTTGCGTCGATCGAGTACGTCAATCGCTTCACTCTGTTTCGAGGAGAGTATTATTGTCTGGTCGTCATGGCGGCACTCGGCATGATGTTCATGGCGTCCGCCAACGATCTGCTGTCCGTCTTTGTCAGCCTGGAGTTTGCAACGCTGGGGTTTTACATTCTGGTCTCGTATCTGCGAGACGATTTGGCTTCAAACGAAGGAGGACTCAAGTTTTTTATCCTAGGCGTCTTTGCCGCCGGCCTGCTCGCCTACGGAATCAGCCTGGTGTATGGTGAAACCGGCAAGCTCGTCTTTTCCGAAATGTCGTTCACCCATCCGACACCCGGCCTGATCATCGGGTTTCTGCTGATCTTTGCCTCCCTTGGATTTAAGATCGGTGCCGTTCCATTCCACTCATGGATTCCCGATACCTACCACGGAGCTCCAACTCCCGTCACGACCTTTTTGTCGATTGCGCCAAAGGCCGCGGCTCTAGCGATCTTGCTCCGCATTTTCCTGGTCGCATTGGGAACGTTCAAACCACTATGGGTGTCCTTATTAGTGGCTGTATCGATCCTGTCGATGACCTATGCCAATATCGTGGCAATTGCGCAACGCAATATCAAACGGTTGCTGGCGTATTCGGGTATCGCCCAAGTAGGAAATGTGTTGATCGGTCTTGCAGCGGGCACCAAAATGGGAAGTGATGCCATTTTGTTTTATCTTTTGGCGTACCTATTTGCCAATATCGGGGCCTTCGCCGTCGTGATTGCGGTCAGCCAAGCCATCGGAAGAGATGAAATCGAGGACTACCGAGGCTTAAACAGACGATCGCCGTTTTTGGCGTTCGCGATGTTGCTGTTCCTGTTGTCTCTGGCTGGGGTACCACCTCTTGCCGGCTTCGTCGGCAAGCTCTACATTTTCGTGGCAGCCATCAAAGAAGGGCTCTATACATTAATCGCGGTCGGGCTGATCAATATCGTCATCTCGATGTACTATTATCTGATCGTTGTGAAGCAGATGTACATCAATGAGCCGACGGATCCCTCTCCGATCGCGGTTGCGGGTCCGATGAAGACGGTGATCTATGTCGGTTTGGCTGGTACGTTGGTAATCGGTATTTACCCGCAACCCTTCACAGACTGGGTCGTGAACGCGACGCTCATGTTCGCCAATTTTGTCGGTCCTTCGGTTACCATCATTCCTCCCGATTCCTCGCTCGGTGGTTAGTTTCTGCTTCCACCTCCGTAGAGTTCTGCTACAATTGCTCCTAGAAAGATTTGATGTCACGGTATGGCTTCCGTTCGATCACCGACGTGTTTTGATGCAAGTCGTCCTAATCGATGGAATCGGCCTCCAACCATCACTCACAGGCTCCTCACGTAGTGACCGAGAGGCCTACACCACCGACCTCCCTTTCTGCGGGCTCATCGGCTTTCTTCCATGTTTCAGCGGCATGGTTTAACAAGCTGACCATCGAGCAGCGGGTCTTGGCCGGGTTCAGCCTGGTGTTTGTCGGGATTCTGATCGTCAGCGCGATATCTTATCAAAACACAAGCATCTTGATTGCCAACAGTGGGCTGGATGGTCGCAGCCATGATCTCATTCAACTTCTAAATACGATCGATGCCGCAATGAATGAAGCGGAGGATGCCCACAGGCGGTATCTGGTGACGGGAGAATCGTCGTATCTTGAAGCGTATAAGAAAGTCGTGAAGCAGAAGCCGACATTCATCGCATATCTCCATGACTTGATCGGCGACGCGACGGAGCAGCAACAGCGGGTTGGGCTTCTCGATCGGATGATGGACCGGCAACTGAACGCCGAATCAAATGCCATCGCCAAGTTTCAAGAGGGCGGCTTCCGAGCCGTCAAGAAAATGGCCTTCGAGGGGGCCGGGAAGCGCGAACTCGGCGTGATTCACCAAATCGTTACAGAAATGGATTTGCATGAGCGGCAAGCCGTACGTCGACGTGTCGTGGAGTCCGCCGCGGGCACAAAGAATACCATCGTACTTCTCGGCAGCGGCGCAATGCTGCAACTGGTTCTGCTGGCCTGGGTGTACTACCTCATTCGGCATGACATCACGGAACGGCGACGTGTTGCCGGGGAGTTACAACGGCGAGGAGAGCTCTTGGAGGCTGCAAACAAGGAGCTCGAAGCATTCAGCTATTCAGTCTCTCACGACCTACGTGCGCCGTTGCGCCACATCGACGGCTATGCCGCGCTCTTGCGTAAATCCGTTGAGCATTCGCTGAACGAGAAGGCTGCCCGGTATTTGCAGACGATATCCGATTCGGCCAAACAGCTGGGACAGCTGATCGACGATCTTCTGGTTTTCTCTCGTATGGGTCGGCAGGAAATGCTTCGCACGACCATTAACCTGGATCAGGTGGTCAGAAACATCCTTTCAGATCTGCGCTTGGACTTGCAAGGACGAGAGATATCATGGACAATCGCTGCGCTACCTGAAATACAGGGCGATCCAACCATGCTCCGACAGGTATTCATGAATTTGATTTCAAACGCCGTGAAGTTTACGAGTACCAGGCCGAACGCCGCGATTCAGATCGGAGTGGAGCATCCCAGTTCTACGGAAATCGTCTTTTTCGTTCGCGACAATGGAGTGGGATTCGACATGCAGTACGCCTCTAAACTGTTCGGAGTGTTTCAGAGACTGCACCGAGCCGATGAATTTGAAGGAACCGGTATCGGCCTTGCCAACGTTCGTCGGATCGTTCATCGCCACGGGGGACGGACCTGGGCAGAAGGTGTACCGGAAAAGGGAGCAACGTTCTACGTGCTGCTCCCAACAAGGAGGCGTGAGTCATGACTGTGGCCAAACCGATCCTCCTCGCCGAGGATAATCCGAGAGACGCCGAACTGGCGTTGGCCGCGATGGAGGCTGAGCATATCTCCGACAAAGTCGTTTTGTGTCAGGACGGCGCCGAAGTATTGGACTATTTGTATTGCCGCGGACAATTCGAATCACGGCTGCGAGGAAACCCCGCGGTCGTGTTTCTTGATCTGAAAATGCCTAAAGTGGACGGCCTTGAGGTCTTGCGCACGATCAAGGCAGACATCAATCTTCGCCCGATTCCAGTCGTGATGCTCACATCATCGCGGGAAGAACGCGACCTGGCCGACAGCTACGCCTTGGGCGCCAATGCGTACGTCGTCAAGCCCGTGGAGTTTCACAAATTTTTGTCCGCGGTCAAGGAACTGGGAACATTCTGGGGCGTCATCAATGAACCTCCTCCCGAAAGCTGCCGTTCCAGTCAATGACCCTGCTATGACGACTCTGTTGCGAGTGCTGCATCTAGAGACCAACCCACAAGATACGGATCGCGTCGAGACGGTACTGACTGATGGGGGTTTCTCTTGCGCGATACGACGTGTAGAAACACTTCAGACCTTTGTCTCGACTCTGAGTGATGGTCAGGTGGATCTCATCCTGGCTGAGTTCTCCATGCCTGAGCTTGATGCGGGTGCCGCCTTAGAGGTGGCGCAACGGTCGGCTCCTGAGGTACCGTTTCTCTTCGTTTCGTCGGCACTGACTGAGACAGTGTGTATCGAGCAAATTCGGCGCGGTGCGACCGATTGCATTTTTAAAAAGGAACTCGGTCGACTGGTGCCGTCGGTGCAGCGCATATTGCGTGAGCAGCAAGCAGAGGCGGCACGAAGGCAGGCAGAGGAAGCACTTCTGCAAAGCGAAATGCAGCTTCGGCAGCTGCAAAAACTTGAAGCTGTCAGCCGTCTGGCCGGAGGACTCGCGCACGATTTCAATAACTTGCTGACGGTTATCATGGGCCATAGTCAGGTACTGCTCGGTGAAATGGGGCAGGATCATCCGATGAGAAGCCGGGTGGAAGAAATGCAAAAGGCGGGTGATCGCGCGAGGGTTCTCATTCGTCAGTTGCTCACTTTCAGCAGAAAACAGCCTTCCGAGGCAAAAGTGCAGAGCTTGAAAGCCACGCTTAACAATGTCGAGACCATGCTCAGGCGGTTGATTGGAGCCGACATTCAAATGACGTTGAAGCTGAGCGTGGACGATCTCCGTATCAAAGCTGACCCTGCCTTAGTCGAACAGATTGTGATGAATCTGGTTGTGAATGCCCGGGATGCGATGCCGACCGGCGGCAGACTTACGATTGAGACCGCTTCGGCCGATCTCCGCCACACGCCGAGGTATCACGTCAATCCGATTCCGCCAGGAGAGTACGTGAGACTTACGGTATCCGACACCGGCTATGGAATGTCACCTGAGGTACAGGAACATATTTTCGAGCCCTTTTTTACGACCAAGGAGGAAGGAAAAGGAACGGGACTTGGACTTTCGACGGTGTTCGGTATCGTTACCGAGAGTGGCGGAGGCTTGGATGTGACCAGCGAGATAGGAGCGGGGACGCGGTTAGATGTGTACATTCCTCGCGTTGTGGACGAGATCGATGCGCCGACAGATGAGAACGTACCGGTGCAATCAGTGGAGGGCCATGAAACCATTCTTCTTGTCGAGGATGAGGAAGACGTGCGCATACTCATCCGGGATGAACTTCGTAAGCTGGGATATCGTATCGTCGAAGCAAGAAACGGAGTAGAGGCTTGTCTGGTAGCCACTCCGCATATTGGAAAGCTCAAACTGTTACTCACGGATATCGTGATGCCGGGGATGAGCGGGACTGAACTGGCAAGACATCTTCGCGTGATCAAACCGGAATTAAAGCTGCTCTTCATTTCCGGATATACCGATGATATCGGTATTGGGTCCGGTGACTCTGCCAGTGCTTATCTGCAGAAACCCTTTACGCCCGAAGCTTTGGCAAGTTCGGTGCGAGAGCTCTTGGACGTGAAGCCGACAAATCGAATAAGGGTCGGTCAACGATCGGAATCCGCTGAGCAGTCACGGAGTGTCAAGCGGTCTTGAGCATGAGCTGCTATCACCTGCCTCATCATGCACGGCGCGTCCTCTTACTGAGTATCGTTCTCCTGCCCGGACTGTGTCCCGCTCAAGATATTTCATGGGAGCGTCTTTCCGATGGCTTAACAGTTTCGGTATGGAAGCCAGGGGACGCCTGCCCCACTGTGCCGACCATGCTGGTAGCCGATATGGATCCGGAACGGACGAAGTTCTCCGTTCATCATTACGCTCAAGAAGGACTTGCAGAACCTCCGCGAATCGATGAATGGCAGAAACGGACAGGCCATCATGTGTTATTCAATGCCGGGTTGTTTCGTGAAAACTTTGCCTATCTCGGTCTTCTCTATAAGGACGGGCGTCCTTTAGGGAGCCGACGCCACACATCGTGGCAGGGATTGTTTGTGGCCGAACCGTCTAGCTCGGGGTTGCGGAAGGCGCGGATTCTCGACCTGACAGCAGAGAGTTTTGACGAAGAACAACCTCGCTACCGTGAAGCGGCACAGGCCTTGATGCTGCTGGACCTGGCCGGCAAGATCCGTGTCCGCGAGAGCGGGAAACATGCCTATCAGACGATCGTTGCTGAAACGGAGGCCGGGCACATTCTTCTTCTGAAGAGTCTTGGGGCCGTTCGGTTATACGACATCGGTCAGTGTTTCAAGGATGCGCTTCCCACCGTGCGTCAAGCAATGGCAATGGACGGCGGGTCATCTTCAGATGTTCGCATTTTGGAGTCGCTATGGGAAAAGGACCTGGACGTTCAAGAACATGCATCGTGGAAGAGTCTATTTGGCGGAAGCTCGGGCAGTCATATTCCGTTGCCGACGGTGATTGGGGCCAGTCCCAGATAATGACCAAATCGTGGGTGACCATCATCGTGGCGGCCGCGTGCTTAGCCGTCGGAGGCTGTGCGGACGGCGCAAAAATCGTTCAGCAGCACGACACGGGCGGGATCGTCATCTATCCATTTAAAGAGGGCCAAGGCCCTATGCTATCTTCCTTCCGAAAAGATGCGCTTGACCTGATGAAAGAGAAATGCAGTAGCAGGTCCTACAGCATCGTTCGTGAGGGAGAAACCAAGGGGCGTACACGCGTCGTGAGTCCGCTCGATGGAGCACAAGAACTGGTAGAGGAGCGGCGTTGGGGGATTCAGTTCGAGTGTAAATGAATGGAGGCGGAACGCATGCCTCCGCACGTGGCGCTAGTAGGCTGTTGAAAACTATGTTGACACTCGATAATCCAGGCATGTCGGGGCACAGACTGAATCAGAGTCACCCGCGGGATGTTCAAAAAGGCCTTCCAACAAGGCCGCAGCGAGCGAAGAGGCGACGCGTACCCTGAGCCGTACGTTGAGCCTCTGAGCGACGCGAGAACGCCGTTGGATGACTTTTTCAACATCCTGCTAGCGCTCCTTCCTCGTGCTCATGAGATCCTGAATGGTTAAGAGACTGATCAGCCGAATCTTCTCTCGTTCCACACGCGCTTTCCCATCCTGCTCTTGGCGATCCACAATCACCAATGCATGATCTACCCGAATACCGGCGTCCCGCGCGGCCACCATCGCTTTCAATAACGAGCCGCCACTCGTAAGCACATCGTCCACGATCAGTGCCCGATCCCCGGGACGAATGGCACCTTCGATCGCCTTTCCCAATCCATGGTCTTTGGGCTGTTTGCGAACGACGAACGTCCGCCAGAGACGCTGATGCGAAGCCGCGCAGGCAAAATCAGAAATGGTTACGGCAATCGAGATGGCTCCGAGTTCGAGGCCGCCCAGGCAATCAAACTCAATGTCAGTAAGCGCCTCATATGCCAGCTTGGCAACCAGACGACGCGCCTCCGGATGCGCCATGAGAGCGCGACAATCGACATAGAAGGGACTGACCTCGCCGGATGCGAGCTTGAATCCTTTGTCGCGATCCCATTTAAATGACTGTGTCTCATGGAATGCTTGTGCCAGTTGCTCACGAACCGTCACTGGAGGTCCTCCCTCTTTCGGTGTCCGTTACATGCCGGCATTCTACACTGGCTGGCCGGCGGCTGACAGACCTTTTCAGACACTCCCATCGGTAACTGCAAGGGAAAACCGTCGTAACTGTTCTGCCAGCATCTTTGCGATAAGCGGTAAATCGAATGGCCAGGCATATCGCAGTTCGACACCGGGATACTTCGGTTTAAGGTGATCAAGGATCTCGGGTATCTCGATTTCCGAATGTGAACCACCCGGCGTAAACATCGTGGTCAACACAGTAATGGATGTCGCGCCCTGGCTGACCAATTCCTCCACGGATTCTTCCAACGTCGGTGCACAGAATTCGTTATAAGCGAGGGCAAACAAGTCTCCGTTGAGATGGGGGCGAAGCACGGCGCCCACGGCTTCCAATCCCGATCGATAGGGATCAGTTTCGGCCGTTCGTGGCCAACGGCGTATCTTCTGATCCAGCTCGTGCTCCTCTACAGTCGGTAGCATCTTTGCAGCTCGTCGTTGACCCTCGAGCCGTTTCAAGCGCGTCACGAGTTCTGGGGGGCAGTCTTTTGGGATTCCTCCATGACCCACTAAAATCACTCCTCGAACTGTCGTCTGCATGTTTGTCGTTCCTTTCTTATGAGTTCGCTGCACTTATACCGGAGTTGCCGGCGGAGCTAAGTATTCTTGGAGATTGGTCTTCCCGTATCGACTTCCCGGAGACACCGTTCGAATGAATGCTGCCACAAGAGCCATCACTTTCTTGACCGCAGGGGTTTTTTCAGGATCTGTGGCCGGCAACAGACGAACGGTGATAGCGTTTTCGTGCAACTTAAGCTGGACAAAAAAATTGCATGCAGTACCGCGTTCGATGGTCACGGACTCCAGCAACGCGTCTTTACCACTTCTTGAGAGATAGAATTCCTGAACTTTGAGAATCTCATTGTTGCTTCGGTGAAGCATCGGTGCGAAGGCTCGATAGAGGCCCTGAAGGTCTCCGGCCTCTTCTACGACAACATGCGGCATTTGGACTCCTCTCTAGACGTGATTCCGCAGCATGAGTTCTTTCGGATGCGGGTTTAGATAGATCTGATCGCGAATGTAGCCGACGTCGAAGATCTGCACGTAATGCTTGACCAGCGTGAGAGGGACGATCAAAGGTGTGAGCCCCCTATGATAATCGGCGATCACGCCCGACAGCTCGGACTTCTCGTGCGTTTTCAGGCGATTCTTGAAGTGACCTACAATATGGTGCAGTACGTTCACGTGCTTACGCACCGTCGCCTTCATGGCGAGAGCTTTCATGAAGTGCTCACCGTACTTCAACGTCAACTCTTTGAGTCGGTACTGCTCCGCGTGACCGACCAGACGCCCCATCGACGTGTAATGCTGTGGGCTATGGGACAGGAGGAGATACTTGTGGATGGTGTGGAAGCGGATCAGACTCTGTCTGTTGAGCCCAGACTGAAAGAGATCTTGCAGCCGGCGGTAGCAGAAAACTCGCTCGATGAAGTTCTCTCGAAGCGACGGGTCACAGAGCCGTCCGTCTTCCTCTACGGGAATCAGGGGAAACTCATCTTGAAAGGCTCTAGCAAAGATTCCGGCGCCAGTGTGACTCGGCATACCTTTTTCCGTATACACTTTCACGCGTTCGATGCCGCAACTGGGCGATCCTTTCTTAAAAACAAACCCACTTAGGTCCAATTTGCGGAAGGAGTCGAGACGCCCCTCGATCATGTTCTCCATCGCTTGTGTGTGATCGTGCTTGCTCGTGATGGTCATCAACCGTGGGTTCTGCGGATTGCCTACCAACCGCATCGCTTCACGTGGAGTGCCCAATCCTGCTTCAACTTCTGGGCAGACCGGAACCCATTCAATGTAGCGACCCAGGACATCGGTCAAAAAGGTATCGTGTTTGTGTCCGCCATCAAAGCGAACTTCATCGCCAAGGAGACATCGGCTGATGCCCAAGCGGATGGGTGTGCCCGTCATCGTTTGATTTGCTTTCCAAGGTCCAAATATTGCTGACGTGCCTGGCGATGGTCCACGACAGGCACAGGATAACCGACCCCGATAAGACAACCATACCGATTTTGTTCATCAGAGGACATGAGATGTGGCTCATGTATTCTATTAGCCGGTACCTTGGCGAGCTCTGGGACATACAGACGGATATATGTCCCGTCCGGATCGAATTTCTTACTTTGAAGAGCGGGGTTGAAGATCCGATATCCTCGCATAGCATCCGTGCCGGTCGAGGCGCACCACTGCCAATTGCCATTGTTGGCGGCCACATCCGCATCGAGCAGCTGACGCATGAAGTAGCGCTCACCGCTCTGCCAGTCGATTCGAAGATCCTTGATCAAGAAGGACGCGACGATCATGCGCACACGGTTGTGCATCCACCCCGTCTGATTGAGTTGCCGCATACCGGCGTCCACGATCGGATAACCGGTTTGCCCATTGCACCAAGCCTGGAACAGGGCATCTCGTTCCGGACTAGGCTCGCGCGATGCCGGTACCGGCACATTACGGAATGGTCCTTCTGCAACGCGCGGGAAAGAAGCCAATACTTGCTGAAAGAATTCTCGCCAGATGAGCTCATCGATCCAGGTCAGTACATCTGTGCGAGAGACACGGCCTGGTTGAGAGAGACTGTTCAACGCTTCATGCACTGCCATCCTCGGAGACAGTGTACCGAAGCGAAAATGCGGTGAGAGCTTCGAACTTCCATCAACCCCGGGAAGGTTTCTTCCCTCGGAGTATCGGTGGATAGGACCATGGAGAAAACTCCGCAATCGTGTGAGGGCGTGCTGTTCCCCTGGTTCGATCCACGGTGTCAGCACTTCATATCCCAAGTCATTTGCTGAAGGCAGCTTGGGAAGGGATACTGATGAAGCCGGTTTCGGTTGTTGGATCGGTCTTGGCGCCGGTAGCACGGCTGGCCTTGAACCTTGCCACTTGGCCCACCAGCGAGAGCGATAGGCGCTATAGCGCTGCATTGGCTCTCCGGTGGCGCCGCGCACCTCCTCGGCTTCGAATATCACGTGATCCTTGTAGGTTCGCGTAGACACACCCATTCGTGCTAGTTCTTCTTGGACCTGGTGATCGCGGACATTCGCGCTCGGCTCGTAATCACGATTCCAATAGACCACGTCGGCTTTCCAGTCGTGTACTGCGTGAACCACTTCTTCGACTGGTTTTCCTCTTCGCCAGTGGAGCGGGATCCCCAAACGGGCCAATGACGTGAGCAGCTCCTCTAGGCAGCCAAGCATGAAGTTGACGCAAGCCGGGCCAAAAACACCCGCCCGCAGAAGCGGTTCATCGAACACAAATAATGTAACCACCTCGTCGCACTCCTCGACGGCTGCCGAGAGCGCTGGATTGTCACGAACGCGAAGATCGCGTCGAACCCATACCAAACCCCGCATTATCTTAGCTCCTCTGAAGGCCGGCCCTGTCGGTCTTCATTGTTGTCGTCGTCAGAGGATACGAAGACGACCTTCCGGCTCAAGGTGCCGGTCGCGAGAAGATTGAGGTCATGAAACATCATGTCCATTGAGAATTTGTTCAATCTTTCTACTTTCCAGCGACGATGCGCTGTGCCGCTTCGAGGGCAGCGGCGAAATTCGGTAATTCTCCCATTGGAACCAGTTGCATATAGCGAATGATATTGGTGGCGTCCGACACGATGACCGAGCGGTGAAGGATTTTATAGGAAGGCAGCAGTAATCCGCTTCGCTTCCCGAATTCATAGGAGGGCGAGTCCGAAAGAAAGGTGATATTGGAGATTCCTGCCGACTTGGCGAACTCGGCTTGATCCTTCCAACTGTTCGTGCTGATAGTGAGGATGTCTATTGTTCGATCGACTCCGCCGTTTTGCTCGCTGAAATGATGCGTCTGTTCATCGCAGACCGGGGTATTGAGCTGAGGCACGATACTGATCAGCCTAACACGACCTTTCGCATCAGCGAGGCGCACCGTCTTCGATCCCGATCCGACGAGTCCGACATCAGGAAGTCGATCCCCGACTTTCAGGGTAGGCTGACCGCTTGCATCTACTGCAGCAGCCGATGAGCAGACCATGCTGCTCACCACCACGAGAAAGCTAAAAATCGTGAGGCTTCTGAGAAATAGTGCGTTCATCTGACCCTCCATCGTAAACAGGAAAGGATTTCCGGCCTCACAAGGTCGGCGATTGTTTTCGGGTTATTGGCACGTCGATGGTCACGCGGTATCATTTGGGTCTTTCATGCGGTTCCGCCGGCTGTTTTAGCTTCTCGCCTGCAACTCGTGTAATGGACAGTTCACGGAGGCCGTTTTCACTCTTGACGCCAACCTTCACAGCTGTTTCTGCTTCGCCTCGAATCAGACCTACCACTTGCTCGTAACTTTTTCCCCTCACGGGAGTGCCATCAACGCTCACCACTTCATCCCCATGACGGAGACCTGCTTTGTGCGCAGGTCCCTCGGGATGGACCATTCCGACATACAGTACAGCTGGTTCACCGATACGCTCAGCTCCGATTATAAGAGAGATACCGACGATACCATTGGGAAGCTTGTTGTCACTCCCCTGCCCGTAAGGAGCATGGCTTGGGGAGTGATCGGCGAGAGCCTGGCCGGAACTCAAAAGACCCATCATCAACACTGTCGCAATCGGAAAACTCGAGATTCGCATAAGCGCACCTCCTGCGAATAGCTAATGGTTACTTGTCAATCCAAGTAAGCAAAGTGCCGCCACGATCGAAAAGCCCACTATCAGTCCTGTGAAAACATAGATGGCGAATGCTCTCATGAGCCCACCTACTCGTGGGCGAGATGTCACCGGTCTGAGGAAGTCTTGGTGTTGCCGCAAGCGGATTCGTCATCATCGGCGGAATCATGCCGCCTTTAGTGCGTCCTCAGCACCGCTCAAGATAGCTTTTAGTGCGGGCTCAAGCGTTGGATAGTGAAATGTATAACCTCCTGTCAGCGCTTTCGCCGGGACGACTCGTTGGCCTGTTGTCATGAGTGTCCCCAATTCACCAAGCAGAATGTTCAATGCAATACTTGGAACGGGAAGCCACGAAGGTCTCTGAAGCACATGTCCAAGCGTGTCACAGAACGTTTTCATCGTGACTGGCTCCGGGGCTATGGCATTGATCGGGCCGGAAATCCTTGCCGAGCTGAGCGCCCAATCGATAAGACCAATGTGATCATCTCGGTGGATCCATGAAACCCATTGGCTTCCCGGCATGATCGGACCGCCTGCAAACAATCGAAAGGGTAACAGCATCTTGGGCAAGGCCCCACCGTCCGATTCCAAGACCATGCCGGTCCTCACGACGACCACGCGAGTCCCAAACTCTGCGGCACTCATCGCTTCTGCCTCCCAAGCAAGACAAAGGTCGGCAAGGAATCCGCTACCGCGCGCAGCGTGTTCATCCAATGGGTGATCATCGCTGGCGCCGTAATATCCGATGCCGGAGGCGTTCACCAGCACGCAAGGCTTCGTAGCATGGCTGCGCAAGGCGTCCACAATCGCTCTTGTGGCGCTGATACGACTGTCCCAAATGAGCCGTTTGCGTGTCTCAGTCCAACGCCTTTCAGCAATGGGTGCCCCGGCCAGATTGATCACAGCGTCAGCGCCTGTAAACACTTTTGACCAGGTACCGATCGAGGAAGGATTCCAACTGATGCTGGTTGCCGACGGCGGCAGCTGCGCGCTCGCACCAGGGGCACTTCTAGAAAGAACGGTCACGCTATGCCCGTTTTCTAGCAGCCTGTTGACTAGAGCTCGTCCGATAAACCCTGTTCCACCGGTCACGATGATTTGCATGGCGATACTCCCTTACCAAGTCACATTGTAGGCATGAGCCTGGCTGGATCACTCTTTCTTGAAGTCCGTTTCATTATTATCATCCAGCACATCGGATGCGTGCTCATGCGTCGATTTGGTTGGCACGACCCGTTGGCCGTATGCTCTCCGTTTGGTTCCATAATAGAGGTTCGGAGCGGGAACCTTCCGATTTTTAAGGATCACGGGATCGACGACTTCGCCACAGACCGCGCAACGCAGAGCCAAGAAATCGATCTGGCCTGTGTCATCATGGATGTCCTGATAGTACGTCGGCAAGAGGAGTCCTCCACAACGAACGCAACGATCCTCCTCAGTCTCACGAGACGGTAACGACGGATTGTCTGGTTTCCCATTTGATTCCATGGGAATGCTCGGCCTTGAGCAAAGGTAAACCGGCTACCTCTTATGCCTGACGGGTCTTCTTTTCTCTCCCATCCCGCTGTCTGACGATAACGGTAACAGTCTAAAAAAGCCTGCCATGACGCTGTAACTCAACAATCCAACCGTGAAGAGAAAAACAAGGCTCATATTCATGTCATTCTCCCTCTAAACTGTGCTCGAGGTAGCTATAGCCAAGGGTACTAATTTCACCAAGGAGACAGGCCTCTCGCTCTGTGAGAGACCTGCCGGCCTCGGCAGGCAACGCCGTGCGGAGGTTCAGCGTTACCATGACAAAAGTGGGACCGGCCTCCAGTCCGTTGTACATATTTTTTCAATCCATTGCGGCACCATCACGATCTCCTAGTCATTCGGGAGACATCTTCTGGAGACTGCGAGCACAACGAAATCCTGTACCGTGAGTCTGTAAGGCGAATCCACCACGGCCACGCGCCGATGTTGTGATATCGGATGCCGGACTATGCCAAGATCCCCCACGGATGGAACGAACTACTCCCTTCGTGTCGGGGCCATGAGGATTGCGCCTGGGCGCTTCCTTGTAGTAGTCCGGGTCGTACCAGTCAGAGACCCACTCTCTGGCATTGCCGGCCATATCCTTCACTCCGTAAGGAGAATCACCGTCCGGCAGCGATCCGACCGGGTGTAATGTTTGCTCCTCCTGCCATTCTCGATCAAAGTTCGTCCGCTTCGCTGTGGGAGGCTCATTGCCCCAGGGATAGAGTCGGCCGTCGGTTCCACGAGCCGCTTTCTCCCACTCCGCTTCCGTCGGCAGTCTCTTTTTGGTCCAGGTGCAGTAGGTCTTCGCGTCATACCAGGATGTTTGTACGACAGGAAGCCGTTCAAGTCCGGTGATAGACAGAAGCGAACCTGCGGCATAGGGATTAGGGGGACTTTGGTGACCGGTCGCTTTGACAAATTCCATATACCGTTGGTTTGTCACTTCAACTTGATCGATCAAGAACGCATCGAGGTACACTGAACGCTGCGGCCACTCATCGGCTCGGCCCTTTCCCTCTGGGGAGCCCATCAAGAATTCACCGGCTGGGATCGTGACCATCGGAACGGAGTCTACCTCCTTCGACGCGGGCAGCACCTCCACGGCTGACCATTGCGTGAAGGCCAAGATCGAGAGCACTGCCATAGTCGTTCGGGAGATTCGTATTGTCTTGCACCACAAAGCTGTCGTCATTTCTTCGGTTCCTTGCTACTCGCAATGGCTTGGGTCGTATGCAATTGAACTTGTTTGATCATCTGTTCGACTTGACGCTTGTCGCCATGCGCGGCAGCATCCTGGGCCTGAGTAATGAGAGTGCGTGCCTCGTGTAAATGTTCCTCTATCTCCATCTGCAAGCTCGGCGATGCCACAGTGCCTCCCAGTGCCGCTCGGTGATAAACTTCCCAGGCATGATCCACTTCGTGTTCGGCCTCGTGCACGGCTGTCATGGCGTCCTGGTGTGGGTGATCGACAAGTTCGAGAGGACCAGCTTGGAGTTGTGGTGCCAGGAAGAACGCAGTAAACGGAACTACCAGACTGAGAACAGTATAGTGGGCCATGAACCCCTCCGTTAGGATCAATTGGTAGGACTCGTTCGAGGCGTTTTTGTCTGGTCAATCAGCGATTGAAGCTCAAGCAACTCCGCATTCGTCGGATCAAGAACTAAGCCGCGGGCTACCGCCTCTTGGGCTTCGACCAAGTGCTCTTGTCCCATCTCAACCAGGGCAGTGGTCTGTGCCTCTCTGATCCGCAGTTCTATTTCAGGTGGTGCAGTCCGGGCACAGCGAAATCCCAGACCGACGCCATAGCTGTTATTGAAAGGGTTGTTCCAGAACCGATGGGTCGTTCTTAAAGTGGCTTCAGGTGCGATCCAGGAGCCGCCACGGATCACTCGTTTTTCTCCGACCGTCAGACGATCCACGTACGTGCCGGTTCCTCCGAGCCAGACAGCATTTTCAGGGCCGGTAGGATTTACCGTCGCCTGTGAGCGGCGGTAGTACCGCGGGTCGTACCAATCGGCCACCCATTCAAATACATTGCCTGCCATATTATGGACGCCGTAGGGACTGACTCCCTCCGCATAAGCATCGACTGGTGCCGTGGATTCGCGGCGCTTGCCGAAATTTGCTTTCTGCGGATCGAACTCATTCCCCCACGGATAAAGATTTGCATGTGGACCCCGAGATGCCTTTTCCCACTCGGCTTCTGTCGGTAATCGCTTCTTGTGGAATTCGCAAAATGCCTTGGCGTCATACCAGTTGACGCCGACCACCGGCAGGTCCTGTCGGTTCAGACGAGGATCATCCCAATAGGCCGGAGCCGCATGACCGGTTGCTTTGATGAATGCTCGGTAAGAATGATTTGATACTTCGTACTTGTCGATCAGGTAGGCATCGAGAAGCACTGTATGAGCGGGGCTTTCGTCGTGAAAAGCTTCGGCCGACCAGGGAGCCGCCATTCGCTTGTCGTAAGCGGTCATGTCTCGCGTTGGCTTCGGTGGGGCGGTCTGGTCGATGCCCATGGTGAAAAACCCATGACGGATATACACCATATCCTCAGGAATACTCGTTTCAGCCCATATGTGTTCCACGCCGGTCATGATTAGGCAGAGAGATAGGAACGTTCCAATCCACGCTCTTTTGCGCTCCATGCTACCGACTCCTTTGAAGTGGGGACGTGCCCCATGAGGATGCCTGTTTATTTCAGGTTTTCCGAATACAGTCCCGAAGAGCGGTACCTTCATGATGGACTCCTCAAGGATGTCTCTATTTCTTCTTCAAATTATTTTTGATGAGTTCACGCGTGGCCATATATTCCTGGTTGGCCGGGTCGGCGGCTAAAGCTTTTTCAATTGAGATCATTGCATCCGCGTGTTTCTCAGCCCCCATCGCGACTAACGCATGAATAAAGGCATCGCGGCTTTCCTGCGTGGCTTCATCGGATATTGTTTGGGCCGATTTGGCGCAACGGAATCCTAGGCCGACGCCATACGAGTTATTGTCGGGTTGATTCCAGAATCTGTGGCTCGTATGGAGAGAACTTTCCGGCGCGAGCCAGGAGCCTCCCCGCAACACTTTTACCGGTCCTTGCTTGGCAAAATTGTAGCCCTGCTCGGCTCCCTTGGGATTCAACGCTACGCTATGCTTGTAATAGGAAGGGTCATACCAGTCCTGTACCCACTCAAACACATTGCCCGCCATATTGTAGAGACCGAAGCCGTTCACACCCTCGGGATAAGAATCGACCGGTGTAGTGCGACCAACGTTTTGCCCATAATTTGCTTTTTTTGGATCAAGGGTGTGGCCCCAAGGCAAGTGACTGTCGCCATCCGGACCTTTAGCAGCTCGCTCCCACTCCGCCTCAGTGGGGAGCCTTTTGCCTTCCCAGGTACAGAACGCATGCGCGTCGGTCCAACTCACCCCAACGACCGGTTGATTCGGTTTGCTGAGCCGTGGATCATCCCAGTAAGCAGGAGCCGGATGCTGCGTGGCCTTCATAAACGTCTTGTAACGCTCATTCGAGACTTCGTATTTGTCGATAAAATAGTGATCGAGAACGACCCGGTGCTGAGGCTCATCGGTATGTTCGCTGCTGCCCATCATAAATTCGCCGCGAGGGATGGATGCCATATCCTTGTGAGCATCTGCAGCCTCAGTAACGAACGAGGATCCCACCAACATTGAGATCAGAGCGCTTGCAGCGACAATTATTTGCGTGACCATCTCATTCTCCTCCTAATCACATGGCATGCCCGCGCGTGGATGGAATGTGGGGATGCTATTGCATGTGCCATTGTTGTATGCCTACTTCAGTCTCTTCCCTGCTTGGACAACGCAGCCGATTCTTGAGAATTACGGAATCGATGACTTCTCCACACTGAATGCACCGTTCTGCAGCCACTTCAGACCAAGGAGATTCGACTCTGGAAAGACTTCCGGCACCATCAGTCCGCCACACCGCCGACAGCCAGCTTTGCCTGGGGGAGCGCCTAAAGAAAGAATGAGGTCCGCGTGATTTATTGACATGGTGCACCTCCCTGTTGTGCGTCCAATGTTGTGTCCAATGTAATGTTATTATGTCCAATGTGTCAAGTGTTTATTCGATTAAGCTTTGACAAGCAATGGACGTTAGTTCTATACTTGATCTGTAAATGAATATTCATAGAATACATAGAGTTGCGAAGTTAACCGGTCTCTCGAAGGATGTAATCAGGGTGTGGGAGCGCCGGTATGGACTTGTCAAACCTTTACGTAGCGCCAACCGCTATCGCACATATACCGACGATGAGGTGGCGCTATTGCGATACGTCAAAAATCAGATTGATCGGGGGCAGACCATCGGAGATCTTGTTGCGATTGGACGAGAGCGACTCGTGGCGAATGCGACGCTAACAGCTCGGTCAGAGGCTTCTGAAATCCATCCGTATGAGCGGCTTCTAAGCGAACTGATTCGATTGCTCGATCCGCTAAAACGGGAGGCGTTTGAATGTCGGCTCAATGGAGCGGTTGCCGTGATTCCTTTTGAAGAGGCGCTCTATGGCATCTTGCTGCCTCTCCAAACTCGGGTCGGGCAACTATGGCATGACGGGCAACTCAACGTGGCGGTCGAACACTACGTGACCAATCAAGTTCGCCAGAAACTGTTTGCAGCCATGAGCCATCTGCCGGTGCATGACAAAGGACTCAGTGTAGTGGTGGCTTGTCCAGTGGGCGAATTTCATGAGGTGGGAGCTCAGGCGGCAGCTTATATCTGCGCATCACTCGGATGTCAGACCTATTATCTCGGCGCCAATATGCCTTTGGACCAGTTGGCCATATTTTGCCGGCAGATCGACCCCGACGTTATTTTGTTGTCCGTAACTGCGCCACCTCCGGCGCATGAATGGTCTTCTTGGCTTGCGACGCTGCGTGGCCTAACAGCTTCGCATCGAACCGTACTTGTCGGAGGGGCCGGGGCACAGTCCCTTACCCTTCCTCTCGGAGCACGGCATATCGAGATTCTCAGTGAGCTTCCGACGCTTCAACAGCGCTTGACTGTGCTTAAGGCGAAGCAAGCCGCGCACGTGCGCTTGGAATAGCAGTACCGGACGATCACGAAAGGACCGCCACGTGTGTTTCTTAAACCCAGCTTGCTTTATCGGTCACTCGTCAACTTTCATCCGACTTGACCGGCCCACGAACGCACCAGACAGGGTACGTGTATATTTTGATGAAGCTCAGTACATTGCCGAGGAATGCATCCACATATCGTGCATATGATGGCTGATTGGCTTCAGGGACCACCGTCCAATAGGATGTCGGCTGGATGTTCAAGAATGGATGTCCCGGTGGGATATTTGGGATGGGGGAGTCCACGGCCGGACCTACAAGGCTACGCATTTCAGCAGGTGCTGGTAAACGCCAGCCTTTCTGGCCACCGGTTGTGCGGGTCACGCATGTGGCACGGGCTTCGTTCCATGTCACCGACGTTGGCGTGGGGGAAAGCTCCCAGATGAGGCTTGTATCTCTATCGAGAACTGCATCGCTATGGAAGTCGTTTAGAATCACGAACCGCTGGGCCGCTGGATGAGCCTGTTGCCAATTCTGGATAATAGTGGCGAGTACCTGTTCTTTTGACTGTGTTTGAGACTTGATCTGTGTGTATGCCAGCAAGGAAAACGCACATATTGCGACTATCGTGATAACGACCAGTCGCGGTCTCGCCCATTCTGGTAATTTCATGCTGCTCCTCATAAAAAAGGCATCCTACGCTGCGAAAGGCAAGAGGTTCAATATTTCCAGGCTGAGACTTGCTGGATCAGGTTCGTATCGGCTGGCTCAAAAGGTTTGAGAAATGGTCAGAACGTGCGGTGATAACCTATGGGAAAGTTTACGATTAACGGCCTTCGAGGAGATAAATTATCGGTTGGCATTCGCATATTGATTTGAGGTAGAATCGGCTGTGAATTATGGAGAGACTAGAGGTTTAAGAACGACAAGGATGATAAGGCGAATGATTTTTAATAAGTCAAAAGGGAGGGTCCACTATGGCAAACGATCGCGGGTATGACATTTCGCAGTGGTACGACTCGAAGCCGGTGAAACTGGGGTGGTTGGCGATCCTGGGGA